>NZ_CP107549.1:2222806-2540350 GCF_025837155.1 Pseudomonas sp. Z8(2022)
CGCACACTTGAACACCCCTCGACCCTCGTACTCTCCGCCTGGGGTGCAGGGAGAGCTTTACCCCCTGCATCCCTGGCCTCGCCGAGAGTCCCCGAAGGGCCCCCGGAGGGTGCTTTAGCGCCTTCTCGGGCTGCGCCGAGGTGGCGGCAAAGTCGGGTATAGGTGATACCCGACTTTTCTCCCATTTTGGGAATTCCTCAGTCCTTCCCTAGTACCTTCTCGCGGTACTCCAGCACGTCCTTGGTTGTCAGGTCTTTCAGGTGCTTCCAAAGCACAGCGTTGACTAAATCGGCCTCTGCCACGTCTTCGCGGGTCTCCACGATCATGTTGATTCGGCGCTCTTTGATCACGTCGACGAATTCGTCTCTGACGCGGTAGGGCTTGGTCACGTTGCTCATTTCCTGTCGTGCCTCTGGTGGTGGTTATCTTGTCACGTGTTGCTCTGTAACGCGTAACAGCGTATAAGTTCCCTGAACCTGTAACGCGTTACGCTGAAACGGATAGCCGGATGATCGATTGGATAGCCGCCATCATTGAGCTTCACCACGCGCCCTTGCGGAGCGGTGAGGTTATTTGCGTCGAGGCTGACGGCTCTGTGGCCTGGTCTACTCCTCGCAAAATGCTGGTTCGCGGTTCCCATGAATCAACGATCCATGTCCGCAGCATAGGCGGCGACGGCAAGGGTAATGCCACCCACCTGTATCTCGATGGCAATCCTTCCAAGTGGCTCCAGGGCCATAACCTCGTCGGCTCTGATGATCTGCTTGCCCTGGTCTTCGATGCTTTTACTCGCCTGGTTGCTGTTCTTGGTTTGACTCCGAATGATTTTGAAGTTCGAAAGGTGAGGGTAGGGGAGTATCGAATAACTCGGGTTGACTATAACCGTATGTTCGAACTTCCAAGCCGCGCAGATGTTCGCGCCTGGCTCCGCGCCGGTGAATTCAAGTGTAAGTCACGCCATGGGCGTCCTGTTGCGAACAGGGGCACACTTACTTTCGGTAAGGGTTCGTCGCACTGGTCTGTCGTTTGTTATTGCAAAGCTGATGAAATTAACGCGGGCGGCTCTCACCGACTTCCAGAGGAACTGCATCAGTTCACTGAAATTTATGACTGGCTCGACAATAAGCTTCGTGTCGAGCTTCGTTTACGCAGCAAGAAGCTTAAAGCGCTTGGCTTTGAAACGGCCAAAACACTTACCCCGGCGGCTTTATGGGCTCTGTACCGCCAGTTTATAGGGGAACTTGATATGTCAGAGCAAATTGAACTCAATTCTGAGCAACTCCTTGAGCTTCCTACTAAGGTGCGAGGTACTTATGCCCTTTGGAAACAAGGTCATGACTTGCGGGAAATGATGCCCAACGGTACATATTACCGTCACCGTGATGTTCTCATGGGTTTCGGTATTGATATCAATATTCGCTGTGATCGTCGCGACGACAGTAACGTTATTCCGATGATCCGCGTTATTGAAGCCGCCCCCGCCAAAATTCCTTCGTTCTTTTTTGAGAAGGGTCTTGTCCATCATTCAACTCGGCGGGTTGGTTAATGAAAAGCATGTTTGATACTTACTTTGGCGGCGCAGTTTCTTCTAGGGCTAAGATGCAAGAAAAGATTCGTCAGATGAAAACAGACGGCAGCGTCATTGAGGAAACGGCTAAGGCTGTCGAATCTCGCACGGCTGCTGAACTTGTTGACGCTCAAGTTTCAATTAACAAAGAGCGCCAATGGAAAATCATTCAAAACACAAAGTCCGCTCCCTACTGTGGTGAGCGTTATTAATCTGCCCGGTTGGGCATTAACTAAGCTGGCATAAGTTCCAGCGCCGCAACTCAAGAGGCTACACAATGGAAATTACTGTTCTCGTAACTGCAAGCTGCACTTACCGCTCCGGCACTTCTGGCAAGGGTAATCCTTACACTATGGCTGAGGCGTTCGCTGTTCTCCCTGGTGTCGATTTTCCGCAAAAGTTCTCCTACTACTGCCAGGATGTTCGTGAGGTTCTTCCGCAAGGTGAATATCTCGCGCCGTTGACTGGTGAAGTAAAAGACGGTCGTCTCGTCTTCAACGTCGATCCCCGCCAGGCTCGCCGCAAGGCCGCTCCTGAAAAGCCTGCTGCAGCTCAACAGCAGCAATCAAAAACGGCCTAAGGGGAGACCGCCGCCATGCTTCGTTACCTCTCGATGTTCGCTATAGGCCTCTGCACTGGCTACGTGTGGGCGTTCGCTGACTTCGCTCTGGCGGCCACCTTTTGAACGCGATTACCTGCGATGGCACTTGGTCAACTTCCGGCGGCACTCCCGTGTGCACCGGAACTTTGCAAAGTGTCTCGCTCAACGAACTTAACCAGCCCTGGTTAAGCGCCGAAGAATATGAGCAACTGCGCGGCGACGCAATTCAGTTGTTCATGATCGTCTTTGGCTTTCTTGTGCTCAAAAAGGCACTTTCTTAGCAATGGAGTAATACAAATGAAAGCATTCAATGTCGTGCGTAAGTACGGTCGTCAAGCTGCTGTTGCTGCGACTTCTCTTCTGGCTGTTCCGGCCTTCGCCGCTGTCGATACCACCGAGCTCGATGGTGCAAAAACTGACGCTATGGCTGTCTGCGCTATCGTTTTCGGCATTCTCGTGGCTATTGCCGCGTACAAGTACGTCCGTCGCGCCCTGTAATCGGGCTGGCGTCAATAAAGCCCGGTACTCGTTATCGGGCTTTTTTTTGAGGGGTAGGGCATGGACGGTAATTTTATAGTCTTCGTTATTGTCCTGATTTGTTTTTGGACAATCTTTTTCGGGCGGGTTTGATATGCGTATATGTATAATCCTTGCTCTGTCTCTTTTGTTTTCAACTGCAAGTTATGCCGAGAGGTATTATTGGCGCGTAGCATTTCCCGAACCCTCCGCCACACAATATCCGTCTGCTGCTGCTGCATGTGCTGCTAACCATCAGTATTACGCGTCCGTTCATGGTGGCTCATATGCAGCGATTGAGCATGAAATAATTAAGAATTCGGAAACTGTTTGGACGTGTGAGACCTACGGGCTTAATAGGAACCCTTATAGCGGTCAGTTGGAGAGATATGGCAAGTGGAGCAACGCTGCTCAGCGATATGGTGATGGGTGCGAGGGGTTGGACTATGACCCGTTAACTGGCGGCTGTAAGGCTCCCTCGCAGTGCGAATCCAAGGCTGGCCAGAGCACCACTTGGTCAATGCTGCGCCCCGACCTTAACGGCCTTGGTCCTATCGAATATGGCTGTGAGGCTGGCTGCCGTATCGCTCTTGGTACGTCTGAATGCGCCCCGGTATCGGAAGGTGCTGAAACCGGCGTTTGCTGGGGCGTTGGCAGTTATACCGGCGCCGAATGTGAGCCCGGCGATAACCCTACCGGTGGCACGCCGCCGACCGATCCAACCGACCCAACTGACCCGACCGACCCGCCGCCAGATTGCGGCGACGATCATGTCTGGTCGGGCACTACCTGCGTGCCGAAGCCGCCGGAAGACTGCGACCCAAGCACCGGCGAAGTCTGCCCACCTGATGATGGAGACGGCGATGGCGACGGCGATGGTGACGGCGATGGCGACGGTGACGGTGATGGCGATGGCGATGGCGACGGCGATGGTGAATGTGATCCTGCTACCGATCCGGCTCAATGCGCTGGTAATGGCGGTGGCGACTGCGACCCTCTAACTGATCCTGATCAATGCAAGGGTAACGACGACGGCAAGCCATCCGTCCAGGGCGAAGGGTGCGACGCCGAACTCAAGTGTTCGGGCGACGTTATTCAATGCGCCATTCTGCGCAAACAAAAAGAGCAAGTTTGTTCCTGGGACTATGACAAGGCCAAGGATCAAATTGAACAGGCCGTTAATTCTCCTGAGTACGAACTTAATACTGAGACCATCAACCTGGGCAACTCATTCTCGGAGGGCGCTAACGGCTCGCGTTGGCTTAGTTCCGGTTGTCCTTCGCCTCGTTCTTTCTCTGTAATTGGTCGTTCTTATTCGCTGTCTTGGGAGCCTGTCTGTGACTTCGCGTCTTCGCTGTCGTACGTGATTGTTGCTATGGCTGGCTTGTTCTTCGCTGTTTATGTTGGTCGCGGTTTAGGAGGTCAGTGATATGCCTTTTGTTGCTATTTTCAGCTTTCTATCAACTATTGCCGGGCCGTTGGTTCGGCGCATTCTGACCGCCCTGGGCATCGGCATGCTGACGTTTGCCGGTTTTCAGGTTTCGGTTAATGCTGCGAAAACATATGTACAAAACAACTTTTCCGGGTTGCCGTCTGACGTTGTTCAGATTCTCGGCCTGCTCAAGTTCGATATTGCCGTGAATATCGTGTTTGCCGCTGTTATTACTCGCGCTGTAATCGCTGGTATGGACAAAGTAACGGGCGGCATTAGCAAGCTCGGTCCGGTCAAGTGAGGTGATGTATGTTTGTTCTTCGCACAGGCCTCCAGGGCAACGGCAAGACACTGAACACCATCAAGGAAGTCGACTTGAAAGCCGCCAAGGAAGGGCGTCAGGTCTACTATCACAACATTCGCGGTTTCAACCCTGGTGCGGAAGTGCTCCAGGCCGCCTGGGAAGAGTTCGACGATCCGTTGAAGTGGCACCTGCTGCCGCAGAACGCCATGATCGTCATCGACGAAGCTCAGACCTTTTTTCGTGTCCGCAAGGCTGGTTCTGCCGTTCCTGACTACGCCAGTGCTCTGGAAACGATGCGTCATCGTGGGCATGAGCTGCACTGCATCACGCAGAATCCCGGCCTGCTCGACAGTCACTTCCGCAAGCTCTGCAACTCGCATATCCACTACGTCCGCGGCCACAAGGGGAAGGTCGTCAAGCGCTGGGAGTTTGAGCGGGTCAATCCAGAGGTTGAGAAGCGGAACAACTTCACCGATGGCCAAGCCACCCGCATTCTGCTCGATAAGAAGTATTTCGGCGTGTACCAGTCCGTTGCCGAAGGTTCAGAGCATCACATGAAGTTCAAGCCGCCTCGGGCGCTGTTCGTCCTGGGCGCTGCGCTGCTGGTTGTCGCTGTCCTGGGCTACCGTGTTTATCAGAGCCGCATTGCCACTCCTGACGACGCAGGGGCGCCTGTAGCAGAGCAGGGCGCAGGTTCGTTCATTCCGTCTCTACCTGCACCTGTTGCCGATGGTTCATTGCAGCCTCTGACCGTTGAGGAATACGTCGATCTGCGCGTGCCCAGGCTGCCGGATGTTCCCAGCTCTGCGCCGATCTATGACGAACTCACGCGGCCTGTCACGTATCCGAAGCTCTCGTGCGTCAACTCCAGCAACTCCGAGATGGTCGCGAGGAACCATAAGCGCATGGTCATGGGCTACCGTGACGGCAAGGTCTACGGGTGTCGCTGCAACACGCAGCAAGGCACGCGTTACGACGTGTCGTTTGAGGCGTGCATGGCGTACGTGGAGAACGGTGCATTCGATCATGCGAAACCCGACCGGGATCAGTTGCAGGCCGTCGCAGGGACCGGGACGGGCGACGCAGGAGCCGGCACGGGCACAGCGATGGCCGGCTATCATTCCCGACCAGTTGAGCCTGTGAGAGTGACCGTGATTCCCGATAGCAGCCGTCAACCCCGAAAGACTCTGTGAGGCCATTTCCATGTTTGAACTCGATCACTTGGTTGTCGCTGGAATCATCATCCTCGCCACAGGCGTCTTCGTCCTAGGCTTCGCATAATGTGGTTTCGGGTTATGTTGAGCCGGTGCCGTGGGACTATCCCCGGCCACGGCATGCCCGCCAGGGCAAGGCGTAACATCACCCGGTATTATGCGAAGCGGTACCGTTTTGCTCGTCCAGGTCATCGAGGATCTGGCGAAAATGGTACCGAAATCTTTTGAGGTCTTGCGTTGATTTGGTACCATTTCCCCGATCGAGGATCTAACCTGGTTAAACGGAAAGGTACCAAAATGCTTATAAAATTCGACGCTGATCAAGACATGGTTGACCGCCTCAAGCTGCATACTGGCGAGCGCGTGGCCAGCAAGGCTTACAAGTTTGCTGCTGAGGACGTTCCCGATATGGCCGCTGAAATCCGCGACCTGCGCCGTATAGTCGAGGATCGTAACCTTGAGATTCGTCGTCTCAAGGTAGTGATTGAACAGGCCCGTTCTGCTGCCGCTTTGCTGCTCGAAAAGACTGGCCAGACCGACGCATTTAGCTGACTGGTCAAGTGCCGCGCCCCCGGCTCGTCGTGACAAGCTTCACCGTCGCGGCGAACGGAGGCACGGGCGAAGCGCACACTTGAACACCCCTCGACCCTCGTACTCTCCGCCTGGGGTGCAGGGAGAGCTTTACCCCCTGCATCCCTGGCCTCGCCGAGAGTCCCCGAAGGGCCCCCGGAGGGTGCTTTAGCGCCTTCTCGGGCTGCGCCGAGGTGGCGGCAAAGTCGGGTATAGGTGATACCCGACTTTTCTCCCATTTTGGGAATTCCTCAGTCCTTCCCTAGTACCTTCTCGCGGTACTCCAGCACGTCCTTGGTTGTCAGGTCTTTCAGGTGCTTCCAAAGCACAGCGTTGACTAAATCGGCCTCTGCCACGTCTTCGCGGGTCTCCACGATCATGTTGATTCGGCGCTCTTTGATCACGTCGACGAATTCGTCTCTGACGCGGTAGGGCTTGGTCACGTTGCTCATTTCCTGTCGTGCCTCTGGTGGTGGTTATCTTGTCACGTGTTGCTCTGTAACGCGTAACAGCGTATAAGTTCCCTGAACCTGTAACGCGTTACGCTGAAACGGATAGCCGGATGATCGATTGGATAGCCGCCATCATTGAGCTTCACCACGCGCCCTTGCGGAGCGGTGAGGTTATTTGCGTCGAGGCTGACGGCTCTGTGGCCTGGTCTACTCCTCGCAAAATGCTGGTTCGCGGTTCCCATGAATCAACGATCCATGTCCGCAGCATAGGCGGCGACGGCAAGGGTAATGCCACCCACCTGTATCTCGATGGCAATCCTTCCAAGTGGCTCCAGGGCCATAACCTCGTCGGCTCTGATGATCTGCTTGCCCTGGTCTTCGATGCTTTTACTCGCCTGGTTGCTGTTCTTGGTTTGACTCCGAATGATTTTGAAGTTCGAAAGGTGAGGGTAGGGGAGTATCGAATAACTCGGGTTGACTATAACCGTATGTTCGAACTTCCAAGCCGCGCAGATGTTCGCGCCTGGCTCCGCGCCGGTGAATTCAAGTGTAAGTCACGCCATGGGCGTCCTGTTGCGAACAGGGGCACACTTACTTTCGGTAAGGGTTCGTCGCACTGGTCTGTCGTTTGTTATTGCAAAGCTGATGAAATTAACGCGGGCGGCTCTCACCGACTTCCAGAGGAACTGCATCAGTTCACTGAAATTTATGACTGGCTCGACAATAAGCTTCGTGTCGAGCTTCGTTTACGCAGCAAGAAGCTTAAAGCGCTTGGCTTTGAAACGGCCAAAACACTTACCCCGGCGGCTTTATGGGCTCTGTACCGCCAGTTTATAGGGGAACTTGATATGTCAGAGCAAATTGAACTCAATTCTGAGCAACTCCTTGAGCTTCCTACTAAGGTGCGAGGTACTTATGCCCTTTGGAAACAAGGTCATGACTTGCGGGAAATGATGCCCAACGGTACATATTACCGTCACCGTGATGTTCTCATGGGTTTCGGTATTGATATCAATATTCGCTGTGATCGTCGCGACGACAGTAACGTTATTCCGATGATCCGCGTTATTGAAGCCGCCCCCGCCAAAATTCCTTCGTTCTTTTTTGAGAAGGGTCTTGTCCATCATTCAACTCGGCGGGTTGGTTAATGAAAAGCATGTTTGATACTTACTTTGGCGGCGCAGTTTCTTCTAGGGCTAAGATGCAAGAAAAGATTCGTCAGATGAAAACAGACGGCAGCGTCATTGAGGAAACGGCTAAGGCTGTCGAATCTCGCACGGCTGCTGAACTTGTTGACGCTCAAGTTTCAATTAACAAAGAGCGCCAATGGAAAATCATTCAAAACACAAAGTCCGCTCCCTACTGTGGTGAGCGTTATTAATCTGCCCGGTTGGGCATTAACTAAGCTGGCATAAGTTCCAGCGCCGCAACTCAAGAGGCTACACAATGGAAATTACTGTTCTCGTAACTGCAAGCTGCACTTACCGCTCCGGCACTTCTGGCAAGGGTAATCCTTACACTATGGCTGAGGCGTTCGCTGTTCTCCCTGGTGTCGATTTTCCGCAAAAGTTCTCCTACTACTGCCAGGATGTTCGTGAGGTTCTTCCGCAAGGTGAATATCTCGCGCCGTTGACTGGTGAAGTAAAAGACGGTCGTCTCGTCTTCAACGTCGATCCCCGCCAGGCTCGCCGCAAGGCCGCTCCTGAAAAGCCTGCTGCAGCTCAACAGCAGCAATCAAAAACGGCCTAAGGGGAGACCGCCGCCATGCTTCGTTACCTCTCGATGTTCGCTATAGGCCTCTGCACTGGCTACGTGTGGGCGTTCGCTGACTTCGCTCTGGCGGCCACCTTTTGAACGCGATTACCTGCGATGGCACTTGGTCAACTTCCGGCGGCACTCCCGTGTGCACCGGAACTTTGCAAAGTGTCTCGCTCAACGAACTTAACCAGCCCTGGTTAAGCGCCGAAGAATATGAGCAACTGCGCGGCGACGCAATTCAGTTGTTCATGATCGTCTTTGGCTTTCTTGTGCTCAAAAAGGCACTTTCTTAGCAATGGAGTAATACAAATGAAAGCATTCAATGTCGTGCGTAAGTACGGTCGTCAAGCTGCTGTTGCTGCGACTTCTCTTCTGGCTGTTCCGGCCTTCGCCGCTGTCGATACCACCGAGCTCGATGGTGCAAAAACTGACGCTATGGCTGTCTGCGCTATCGTTTTCGGCATTCTCGTGGCTATTGCCGCGTACAAGTACGTCCGTCGCGCCCTGTAATCGGGCTGGCGTCAATAAAGCCCGGTACTCGTTATCGGGCTTTTTTTTGAGGGGTAGGGCATGGACGGTAATTTTATAGTCTTCGTTATTGTCCTGATTTGTTTTTGGACAATCTTTTTCGGGCGGGTTTGATATGCGTATATGTATAATCCTTGCTCTGTCTCTTTTGTTTTCAACTGCAAGTTATGCCGAGAGGTATTATTGGCGCGTAGCATTTCCCGAACCCTCCGCCACACAATATCCGTCTGCTGCTGCTGCATGTGCTGCTAACCATCAGTATTACGCGTCCGTTCATGGTGGCTCATATGCAGCGATTGAGCATGAAATAATTAAGAATTCGGAAACTGTTTGGACGTGTGAGACCTACGGGCTTAATAGGAACCCTTATAGCGGTCAGTTGGAGAGATATGGCAAGTGGAGCAACGCTGCTCAGCGATATGGTGATGGGTGCGAGGGGTTGGACTATGACCCGTTAACTGGCGGCTGTAAGGCTCCCTCGCAGTGCGAATCCAAGGCTGGCCAGAGCACCACTTGGTCAATGCTGCGCCCCGACCTTAACGGCCTTGGTCCTATCGAATATGGCTGTGAGGCTGGCTGCCGTATCGCTCTTGGTACGTCTGAATGCGCCCCGGTATCGGAAGGTGCTGAAACCGGCGTTTGCTGGGGCGTTGGCAGTTATACCGGCGCCGAATGTGAGCCCGGCGATAACCCTACCGGTGGCACGCCGCCGACCGATCCAACCGACCCAACTGACCCGACCGACCCGCCGCCAGATTGCGGCGACGATCATGTCTGGTCGGGCACTACCTGCGTGCCGAAGCCGCCGGAAGACTGCGACCCAAGCACCGGCGAAGTCTGCCCACCTGATGATGGAGACGGCGATGGCGACGGCGATGGTGACGGCGATGGCGACGGTGACGGTGATGGCGATGGCGATGGCGACGGCGATGGTGAATGTGATCCTGCTACCGATCCGGCTCAATGCGCTGGTAATGGCGGTGGCGACTGCGACCCTCTAACTGATCCTGATCAATGCAAGGGTAACGACGACGGCAAGCCATCCGTCCAGGGCGAAGGGTGCGACGCCGAACTCAAGTGTTCGGGCGACGTTATTCAATGCGCCATTCTGCGCAAACAAAAAGAGCAAGTTTGTTCCTGGGACTATGACAAGGCCAAGGATCAAATTGAACAGGCCGTTAATTCTCCTGAGTACGAACTTAATACTGAGACCATCAACCTGGGCAACTCATTCTCGGAGGGCGCTAACGGCTCGCGTTGGCTTAGTTCCGGTTGTCCTTCGCCTCGTTCTTTCTCTGTAATTGGTCGTTCTTATTCGCTGTCTTGGGAGCCTGTCTGTGACTTCGCGTCTTCGCTGTCGTACGTGATTGTTGCTATGGCTGGCTTGTTCTTCGCTGTTTATGTTGGTCGCGGTTTAGGAGGTCAGTGATATGCCTTTTGTTGCTATTTTCAGCTTTCTATCAACTATTGCCGGGCCGTTGGTTCGGCGCATTCTGACCGCCCTGGGCATCGGCATGCTGACGTTTGCCGGTTTTCAGGTTTCGGTTAATGCTGCGAAAACATATGTACAAAACAACTTTTCCGGGTTGCCGTCTGACGTTGTTCAGATTCTCGGCCTGCTCAAGTTCGATATTGCCGTGAATATCGTGTTTGCCGCTGTTATTACTCGCGCTGTAATCGCTGGTATGGACAAAGTAACGGGCGGCATTAGCAAGCTCGGTCCGGTCAAGTGAGGTGATGTATGTTTGTTCTTCGCACAGGCCTCCAGGGCAACGGCAAGACACTGAACACCATCAAGGAAGTCGACTTGAAAGCCGCCAAGGAAGGGCGTCAGGTCTACTATCACAACATTCGCGGTTTCAACCCTGGTGCGGAAGTGCTCCAGGCCGCCTGGGAAGAGTTCGACGATCCGTTGAAGTGGCACCTGCTGCCGCAGAACGCCATGATCGTCATCGACGAAGCTCAGACCTTTTTTCGTGTCCGCAAGGCTGGTTCTGCCGTTCCTGACTACGCCAGTGCTCTGGAAACGATGCGTCATCGTGGGCATGAGCTGCACTGCATCACGCAGAATCCCGGCCTGCTCGACAGTCACTTCCGCAAGCTCTGCAACTCGCATATCCACTACGTCCGCGGCCACAAGGGGAAGGTCGTCAAGCGCTGGGAGTTTGAGCGGGTCAATCCAGAGGTTGAGAAGCGGAACAACTTCACCGATGGCCAAGCCACCCGCATTCTGCTCGATAAGAAGTATTTCGGCGTGTACCAGTCCGTTGCCGAAGGTTCAGAGCATCACATGAAGTTCAAGCCGCCTCGGGCGCTGTTCGTCCTGGGCGCTGCGCTGCTGGTTGTCGCTGTCCTGGGCTACCGTGTTTATCAGAGCCGCATTGCCACTCCTGACGACGCAGGGGCGCCTGTAGCAGAGCAGGGCGCAGGTTCGTTCATTCCGTCTCTACCTGCACCTGTTGCCGATGGTTCATTGCAGCCTCTGACCGTTGAGGAATACGTCGATCTGCGCGTGCCCAGGCTGCCGGATGTTCCCAGCTCTGCGCCGATCTATGACGAACTCACGCGGCCTGTCACGTATCCGAAGCTCTCGTGCGTCAACTCCAGCAACTCCGAGATGGTCGCGAGGAACCATAAGCGCATGGTCATGGGCTACCGTGACGGCAAGGTCTACGGGTGTCGCTGCAACACGCAGCAAGGCACGCGTTACGACGTGTCGTTTGAGGCGTGCATGGCGTACGTGGAGAACGGTGCATTCGATCATGCGAAACCCGACCGGGATCAGTTGCAGGCCGTCGCAGGGACCGGGACGGGCGACGCAGGAGCCGGCACGGGCACAGCGATGGCCGGCTATCATTCCC
Organism: Pseudomonas sp. Z8(2022); assembly: GCF_025837155.1. Taxonomy (NCBI): domain Bacteria; kingdom Pseudomonadati; phylum Pseudomonadota; class Gammaproteobacteria; order Pseudomonadales; family Pseudomonadaceae; genus Pseudomonas; species Pseudomonas sp. Z8(2022). The sequence continues at coordinate 2,234,610 of NZ_CP107549.1, forward strand.
GACCAGTTGAGCCTGTGAGAGTGACCGTGATTCCCGATAGCAGCCGTCAACCCCGAAAGACTCTGTGAGGCCATTTCCATGTTTGAACTCGATCACTTGGTTGTCGCTGGAATCATCATCCTCGCCACAGGCGTCTTCGTCCTAGGCTTCGCATAATGTATATTATGTTAAATTCCATGTTGCTATGCAGATGCACTTCCTCGCCCGGTTCGCATCAGGCACGGGCTCTCTTTCTTTGGAGAACTCGTGCCTGACTTTCAACCATGATTACAGATGGAAATCGCCCGCCGCTTCCGGCTGGTAAAGCACTTTCCTGATCTCGATTCGGCGGGTTCTATCGGATATTCGCCAGTCGATGGCGTCTCCCTCCTGGTAGCCGAGGATGGCGGCGCCGATCTCGGAACACACCGAATGCTTGCCGGCACTGCTGTCCGCGTCTTCTGGGTAAACCAGAGCCACTTCGATCTCTTCGTCGTCCAGTTGCAGCAAGGTCCTGGAGTTCATCGTGACGACATTGCGCGCTACCTGCTGCGGTTTGACGACGATGGCCCGTTCAAGCTCATGTTCGAGTTCAACGATGGCCGGCCCTTGCTCGCACGCGATCAGGTTCTCGAGCCTGGCCTTGTCGATCTCCGTGACGTAGATCCCCGTGGAGTCAGCAATGGTGCCTTCGCGCAAACGCTGCAGATAGCGCCCCTGCGTTATGGAAAAGGACTTCAGGGTCGGTGTTTCGTTCTCAAGCTGAAAGCCGCTACTCAGGAAGGCGTTCAACGAGCGCGTGTTATCCGGATGAATCTTGGCGATGAGTTTCTCGGCCCGCATGTCGAGGAACGCCAGTTTCATGCCTTCGCGGATCGTTCGGGCACCAAGCTTTCGGCCCCACTTGCTGCTGTCGCCGATGACCAGAACTATCTCGCAATTCGAGCCGGTCTTGATCAGACGGACAAAACCTACCGGCGAGTCATGCCGGTCATAGGCCATGAAGAACCGGCCGCCCTGGTTGAACAGATGGGTCAGGATCGGCAGCTGCGTCCGATCGATGGCTTGCTCGATGGAACGGGAAACATGACGCGAGTCGCTCAGATAGCAGGTGACGCGCTCATCCTCCAACCAGTCCATCAGCGTCAGTGCATGTGCCCGAGTGATTTCAGGGCACAGCGAAATGAAAGGCTTGTTCATCTTCACCACACTCATATGTAAAGGATGAAAGCCCTTCATGGCGTGGCCATGACGGTTCTTTCGGCAACCGGCTACTTTAATCGATAACGCGGGAAATACCGAACAAACCGCGCACTTTCACTCGGTCAGGGACTCACCACTGCGCTCCCCTCCTCGCCGCACACGTTCTATCAAGGCACTCAGCCATCGCGATTGCCGCTCATCGCCTGACTGCAACATCGTGTCTGCACCTCCACTCAAGACGGAGAGGCTCTACTGCCCGCAACTGTTCCGGAGGAACACCGATGGAAACCCTGACAAGCCTGTTCGATACCAAGGGCTGCCCCTTGGAAAAACAAAAATTCACCTGGCGCGAAATGGCAGGGAAACCCATCAGCAAGCTCGATGACGATGCCTTTACCCGAGTGCGCATCATCCTGATGAACGGCATCGAAACCGACGCATTGCGCCTGAAGAACATTGGTGCGCGCTTCAACGGGCACCTGCGTCAGGCACTGGCCGAGGTGAGGCGCGCCGAGCAGCACCAGGCCACCATGGTCAACTGGCTGCTCTCGGCCGACCACTCGCCATTGGAAATCACCGTGGCCTATGAACAGGTGGCAATCGAAGTGACTGCCGCCGTGGCGCAGAACGAGCCTGATCCCTATCAGGCGCAGACCTATCGTTTCGGACTGCTCGAAGACTTCGACCACCTCTATCGCTATTCGGCGATGCTCGATCGTCTCGAAGGCAAGGACGCGAACAATATCCTCCAAGGCTACACCGACATCATCCCGAGCCGGCCGACCACCGTGCACCACCGGGCCCCCGAGGACGATCTGCGCGACTCCTACCAACGCGACAGCGCGGCGCTGATCACCAAGATTCACGCAGCGATGATCACCGCAGCCGAATACCAGACGCATGATTATTACATGAACATCGGCCCGACCTTTGCCGATCCCCTCGCCCGTCAGCTTTACGCCGAAATCGCCTCAGTCGAGGAACAGCACGTGACCCAGTACGGCTCGCTGCAGGATCCCGATGAGAGTTTTCTGGAGAAATGGCTGATCCATGAGGCAATGGAGGTCTACGCCTACCACAGCTGCATGGAGCAGGAGGAAAACCCGCGCATCAAGGCGATCTGGGAGCGCTTCCTCGATTACGAACAAGGCCATCTGCATCTGGTCAGCGAGCTGTTCAAGAAGTACGAGCGGCGTGATCCGGCGGAGATCCTTGGCGGCTCGGTGCCCAGATTGATCCAGTTCAAGAGCCAGCGCGAGTTCGTGCGCAAGACGCTGGCCGAGGAAATGGATCTGCGGACCAAGGGTCACGACTACGTCGACAAGAAGCACGAGGGCCACGCCAGCCGCGATTACCGCAACCACATGAATTCCGAAGGTGTTCCCGCCGAAGCGGTGTCCGCCGGATACCAATGGGCGCCGGGTACCGAACTCAGCCTGAAGAAAATCTCCTGAGGATCAAGTCATGCAGAACGCTACCAAGATGGGACTCAACTACACCGGCGTGCAGATGTCGCCAATCGACAGTGAGGCCATGCTCAAGGCCAGTCAGGAAGTGCCGCCAGATGTACCGGGCGACGAGCGCAAGCTGGCAGTGGTGCGTGGTGAGGAAGTGGCCCGGGCTGACAATGTCGGTTCGGTGCCGCTACCAGGCTCGGTCAAGGGCATGGTGAAGACGGCGCTGAACAAGCTCACCGGCGTCAGCCCGGAAATGCTCATCGACAAGCTGGGCGAGCGCCTGGCCTTCGAGCGCGCCGGCGTGCGCCTGTACGAGGCGCTGTTGGCCAAGGCGTCGGTGGTCGAGGTGGTCGACAAGACTCAGCTGGAGACCTTGCAGCGCTTTCGCGCCGAGGAAGCCGAGCATTTACAGCTGGTAGTGGCCGCGATGGAGAAGCTGGGTGCCGACCCAACGGCGATGACGCCCTGCGCAGACGTCGTGGGCGTGACCGGGATGGGTGTGTTGCAGACCATCACTGATCCGCGAACCAACCTGGCACAGTCGCTCAATGCCCTGCTTACCGCTGAACTCACCGATAACGCGGGCTGGGAGCTGCTGATCGAGCTGGCCGACACCTGTGGCCAAACCGAGATTGCGGAGAGTTTCTACAAGGCGCTGAACCAAGAGCAGGTGCATCTGGAAACCATACGAAGCTGGCTCAAAGATGAGGTCGTAAGACAGGTGTAGGCCTTCACGTGGAGGGGCATGCCGCCCCTCCACGCCTCATCGATCAGGGGCTTTCACTGCCACGCAACACGCGCCGCAATCCGTCCAGTATGCGGCCATGGTTGCTCTCTCCCGGCCCTTTCTCATCTGCGGCGTCCTTTTTCTCGATGCGCTTCCAGAACTTCTCGTGGAAGTAATACGCGACCGTGTTGCACGCCGGCTCCAGCAGCGCAATCAGGCCACCGGTGAGAATGTCTCCGGTCAGCGCGAAGGCGATACTGAAGGCGATGGAAAAGTGCAGGATGGCGAAAGTGAAGGTCTTCAGCATGGAAGGCCCCAGCACCGGTTTGCCGGTGCCGGGCTCGCTCAACGCTTGGCTTCCTGGTCAGGCGCGGCACTGCGCTGGAGGAACGCGGCGGTGATCTGTGGCAGGTGCTCACGCAGCCAGTCCGCCATCGCCACCTCCTGTTTCAGGATCTGCTCGCAGGCTGTCTGGGTCTGGGCGTCGCCAGCCTCTTTGGCGGCTGCAATCAGCACGGTGTAGGCCGCGATTTCCATGTTCTCGAACACGTAGCCGCTCATGGCACCTTTGACCACCTCATCGCTGACGGTCATGCCGGCAACGGCCTGGCCGAAGGCCATGACCTTGGCGGATAGATCCTTGAACGTCGACGGGCTGCTGCCCAGGCGCTGCAGGCAGGACTCCAGCAATTCACGCTGGCCGCGGGTCTCGTCGATGTGCTGGACGATACGTGCCTTGAGATCGGGGTAATGCTCCAGACGCTCGGACTGGGCGGTAAGCATCTTCTCCGCTTGTTGCTCCATGGCATGGGCGTCGCGTAGCCAATCCAGCAGGTTGTCGGTTGCAGTGGACATTGGGTCATCTCCTGTTGGTCTGATCGGGCCGCCCTCCTCTCGCACCTTCTGAAAACTGGCGGAGGGAGAAAGACGGTCATGGACGAAGCATCTGGAAAGGGCTGTCGCGATTGCGTTGGCCCTCCTTATTGATGAGTCCGCCCCGGCTGCGCCAGTTCAGGTTATTTGCCGGGGTGTTTGACGAGTGGCGTGGGCTTTTACCAATGGGCCGAAAGGTTGAACCGTGCGGTGAGGCGGGTTTTCTACACGGGAACCTGTCTCTGTAGAAACGAGGAAAAGTCCATGAGCGCGCTCTCTGCCAAACCCGGCTGCTGCTGGCCCGCTTCCGCTCCGGAAATCAACTTCCCAACCCTCTCCGGCCATAGCGAATGTGACGTAGCCGTAGTCGGCGCCGGCATTGCCGGACTCAGCACGGCGCTGGCATTGTGTGAGGCCGGCAAATCGGTGGTGGTACTCGAAGCGAGGAAGGTCGGCCTCCAGGTGACTGGCCTGTCCACCGCCAAGGTCACCACCCAGCACGCGCTCATTTATCGCGACCTGGTCGCCAAGGCTGGTCGCGCTATCGCACAGTCCTACGCGGATGCCAATCAACAGGCGCTGCAGCGCATCGCCGACTGGGTCGAGCAGTACGCGATCGACTGTGATTTCCAGCGTCGCTCGGCCTATGTCTACTCCCTCAGCGATAAGCAGGATGCCGCCCTCTCGGACGAAGCCGAGGCAGCGCGTTCGCTGGGCCTGGAGGCGCAGATTCTGGCGCGTGCGCCGCTACCGTTTGCTACGTCCAGCGCGCTGGAGTTTCCGCAGCAGGCCCAGTTCAATCCGGCCCATTATCTGCTGGGCCTTGCGCAGGCGGTGCAGGCCAGGGGCGGGAGTGTTTTCGAGGGTGTCCGAGCGACCGGCTTCGAACACCATGAGCGCTGGCAGATCGGCTTCGAGGGCGGCGTGCTCAGCGCAGACACGCTGGTCATCGCCACTCATATGCCGGTGAAGACTCCGGTGGACTATGTCAGCCCGACACAGCCGCGTTGCCATGTCGCCATTGCCTTTCGACCGCGTGCGGGCGAGGAGCTGGACGGAATGTTCATTGCGGCTGACGAGCCCACGCACTCCATCCGCATGGCGCAGGACGACGACGGGCCACTGATCCTGGTGCTAGGCCCGCGTTTCAATACGGGTCAGGAAGCTGACGTTGCGCAGCGTTTCGTCGAATTGGACAGGTGGGCACGTCAGCACCTACCGGTCGCTGAGGCCGTCTGGCGCTGGTGCAACGAGGATTACGACACCCCTGACCGCATGGCCTACGTCGGTGAACCGGATCCGGAGAAGGCTCCCGGCCTGTACGTTGCCACCGGGTTTAGCGCGTGGGGCATCACCAATGGCACCGCCTCCGGCATCGGCCTGGCGCAGCAGATCAACACCGGCCGCTGGCCCTGGGGCAAATTGTTCAATCCCAGGCGTGATGCGGGGCAAGACCTCAATCAGGGCAGCGACAGCCATACGCTGATCGATGATGTGCAGGCGCTGAAGCCCGGCCAGGGTGGAGTCGTCATGCGTGGCGATGAAAAGCTGGCGGTTTGGCGCGATGATGACGGTGCATTGCACGCCCTGACGGCGGAATGCACGCACATGGGCTGCCCGGTGACCTGGAACAATGCCGATCGCACCTGGGACTGTCCCTGTCACGGCTCGATCTTCGAGGCAGACGGCCAGGTCAGGCACGGCCCTGCCTGCGAGCCTTTGACCAAGCGCCAACTACAGGACTGAAGCGGGGGTCGTGAGCCGTGGTTACAGCTGTGCGCGAATGCGTGCTTCGAACTCGATGCTGCAGTTGTTGTGCTCCTGCAACTGCTGACGAAACTGCGGTGACAACTGCTCGGCCAGTGCCTGCTCGAAGCTGTGGCGCATCTGCCTTTCTGCGCGTAGTGCCGCACGCAGGCGGGCCCGCTCAGACATCCGCGAGGCGATCCAGCTGTTCCAGGCGTGACGAAGCATGCCGGGCATACTTGGACGCTCGACGGGTCGACCGCCATAGGTGAGTATCTGGGTGTGCAGACAGTCCATCAGCGCCGAGCACTGCTGCTCGCGCTCGCTGAATAGCTGTTTCTGCTCGGGGTTATCAGTAGCGCCTGCCAGGCGTCGATAGCTCAGGCTGGCGTCGTGACTGGCCATCAGGAGGTGATTGAGCCGGGTGATTGTCTTGTCCAGGGTCGGCATGCGTCGCGTCTCCCCCTTCGCTCGCTGGCTCGTGTGGAAACAAGCAACCGGTGGCGCGTTGCCCGCGCCACCTGGTAGCCAGCAAGATCAGCTCTTGGCGCGAGCCGCGTCACGCAGGGCTCGGACTTCATTGTGGTTGCGCAGCACACCCTGATACTGACGCTCCACGAGGGTGCGGATCTGCGGCGGCAGATTCTGGGTCAGGGCTTCGCTGTAGCGTTCCTTGGCCACGTCTTCGCCACGTTCGGCTTCGTTGAGGATCGCTTCTTCATCCTTGCCGGTAACCAGCGATTTCAGGTCGACCCAGCGGCGGTGCAGGTCGCCACTCACGCTGGTGCTGTCCTCCGGGTCGCCACCCAGTTCCAGTACAGTGCGCTGCAGCTCTGCCGCTGCTTCGCCGCACTGCCGCGAGCGCTGCGTGAACAGTTCCTTGATGTCCGGGCGCTTGATGTCTTCGGCGCAGGCCTTGAATCCGGCTTCACCGTCCTTGCAGTTTTCGATCAGCTTGTTGAGGGTGCGTACCAGGTCTTTGCGATCGTCTTTGAGATCCATGAGTCTCCTCCGGGCCGGATAAACGGCCATTGCTTGGTGGTATGTCCCTTGGCGGGGCCTACATGAATCCGACGTCAGGGCTTCGCTGAACGTTCAGGAAATTTTCCAGGCGGTCAGCCGAACCGCCTCAGCTATGCACGCACCAGTTGACCGATTCGGCCGGCATGCCGAGGCAGTCTTCGCGGTGAATCACGCCTGCTGCCAGTGCTTCTTCGACATTGAGAATGCGCGGCGCAGACATCAGGCACTCCAGTACGTTGAGGGGCGCCTGAGCGCCCTGCGTACGCTCGGCGACGATGTCGGCGTAGAGCTGCAGGTCGTAGTCCAGGCTCATGGCGTATTCGGACATGCGCGCATGGTCCACGGCGCCGTTGACCGTCCAGTGGAAGGGGTGAAAGAGGAACTTGCTGTGCCGGCAGGCCGTGCGTGTTTCGCCAGCGAGAAAGATGATGTTGCCCATCGATTCGACGGTGCCGAGGTTGTGCGTCTTTACCGGCACCGGCAGCGAGATGAGGAAGTTGTAGAGGGAGAAGCCATAGCTGCACTCCCCGCCCATTGTGGCGATCTTGATCACCAGCTCATCGGCCCCCTGGTGGACCGCCTGGCTGCATTTGTCGATCAGCTGGCCACAGGTGTAGGAGTTGATCGGTGCAGTGAAATGCACGACGTGAGTTCTCATGTTTGCTCTCCTCTGCCATGAAGCAGTTCGCGAGGCTGTTTCTTGAAGTGAGTGAAAACTCATCGGCGGGTTTCAATTTTCTGTCGGACGCTGTTGCCGAAGCGCCGCAGGCCCCAGGCAAAAAAGCTTGAACACCAGCGCGATAGGCAACTCTGTTTGTTTCAAGGAAGCTTGCCAGGCTATGAACCCGGCCCTGGCTGGCGCAATCGCGCCATTGAACGAGCAGACATGCTTCCCCCCGGGCCGCCGCACCGTCTCCTCCTTCTCCTTGCGGCGGTTCCGTTTTTTTCCCGGGAGGCGATCAGGCCGAACTCACATATGGTCAGGCAGTCACACAGTCATGACCTGCCCCTGGGCCACGTGCTCGAAACGAACGGACGCAAGGGAGCATCGATGCCACTGCTCAAACTGCTGCACTTCATGGCGCTGATCGGCTGGTGCGGGGCGCTGCTTTACCTGCCCGCGATGATTGCAGCCAGCACGCGCAGCAGCGATCAACTGTTCTACCGCGACCAGGCCCACCTCACCCGCGCGATCTTCAACCTGGTCGCGACCCCAGCCGCGTTGCTGGCCATCGGCTCGGGCACGGCACTCTTTCTGCGCGAATCGATCTTCGATCCTTGGCTCATCCTCAAGCTCACCAGCGTTGCCGGCATGGTGCTGTGCCATGCGCTGTGCGGCGTACTGATTCTGCGTACCGAGCGCGTCGTCGATCCCGCACTGCGCCGCCATTGCCTGCTGATCGGCCTGCTGCTGGCCGGATTGATCGGCGCCACGCTGTGGCTGGTGCTGGCCAAACCCTTCTGACCACGGAGTACCCGAGAACATGCATGCCCTGCCCCGCTCTCCTTGCTATCCAGTGGCCGACAGGCAGGGCTCGGGGGCTTCATCGCGTGTCCACACCGACCCCATGTTCGTACACCAGGCGCCCGCCCAGGTAGGCCGCCAGGCCGATCAGGACGGCAGTCAGCAGCGACAGGTACAGCCCCCAGCGTTCCATTCCATGCTCCGGGCCGGAGTAGCGCAGCAGCCAGTTCAGCGAGGCCAGCGACAGCATCATCACGGCGATGATGGCGTGACACCAGGCGGTGATCTTGCGCCGGATGCTGTCGACCGTGAGCAGATCGACCAGCCCGGCCATGCTTGCGGCCCAGCCGCCAAAGGCGCCGACGCCGGCCAGCCAGAGACTGGCACGCGCCCAGAACGGATCGGCCAACAGCAGATAGGCGATGTCGGTCGCTACCAGGCCCAGCAATGCCGCCACGGGAAAGTGGATCATCATCGGATGCAGCGGATGCCCGGCGATGGCCGCACGACTGACGATAACTTCCTTTATTTCGGCCATCCCGGCCTCCCTGAACGGATAAGTGATGAGGTGAAACGGCAGCGTCATTGGCTGACGCCCTGTTTCAAGTTGACCACGCTGACGCTGGCAGTTCCGTTTCTCGTTGCCTGCGAAGGGCCGCAGTCGGCGCTCGATCCGGCCGGGCCGATGGCGCGCGAGGTGGCGATCCTGTGGTGGGCGATGTGCGCGTTCTCCACCCTGGTGCTGATCGTGGTGACGGCCTTGTGGGTGCACGCCTTGCGCCGCAAGAGCCCGCAGGTGGATGCCGCACGGGCCCGCCAGCTGACGCTGCGTTGGCTGATTGGGGGCGGTCTGGTGTTGCCTACCTCAAGCATTCTGGTACTGCTGCTGTTCGGCATCCCCATCGGTCACCGCATGCTGCCCCTGCCACTGAGCGGCGAGCAGCCATTGCGCATCGAGGTGATCGGCCATCAATGGTGGTGGGAAGTGCGCTACCCGGACAGCGGCGTGGTCACCGCCAACCAGCTTCATCTGCCGGTCGACCGTCCGGTGGACCTCGACGTCACCAGTGCCGACGTCATCCACTCGTTCTGGGTGCCGCGTCTGGGCGGCAAGATCGACATGATTCCCGGCAGGCACAACCGCATCCGCCTGCAGGCAGACCTTCCCGGCACCTTTCGCGGGCAGTGTTCGGAGTTTTGCGGCACCCAGCACACCCACATGATTCTCGACGTGCAGGCCCACGCAGAAGAGGACTTCGCGAACTGGCTGCAGAGCCGCAGTGACTGGCAGGCCAGCGCCCTGCCCGGCCCGGCCGGCGAAGCTTTCGCGGCGCGCTGCGGCCAGTGCCACCGGGTGGCGGGCGTCAGCGACGGCAATCGCGCCCCGGATCTGAGCGATGTCGGCGCGCGAGCGATGCTCGGCGCCGGCGTGCTGAACAACGAAGCGGGCGCGCTGTTGCGCTGGCTGCAGGAGCACCAGCGGCTCAAGCCCGGCAATGCCATGCCGCTGCACGACGATCTCGACCCTGACCACCTCAGTGCCATCGCCGACTGGCTGGAGACCCTGCATCCGTGAGCAAACCAAACAACCAGGGCGTTGCCGATCCCGGGCAACTGCACGACCAGTTCAATGATGTCTGGGGCAACCCGCGCGGCTGGAAGTCGCTGACCATCGTCAACCACACCACCGTCGGCATTCGCTTCATGCTCACCGGGCTGGGCTTCTTCCTGTTCGGCGGCCTGCTGGCGATGCTGGTACGCACCCAGTTGGCGATCCCCGGTTACGAGTTTCTCGAGCCGGACATCTACAACCAGGTATTCACCATGCACGGCACGGTGATGATGTTCCTCTTCGCCGTACCGATGATGGAGGGCCTGGCGGTCTACCTGATTCCGAAGATGCTCGGTGCCCGTGATCTGGTGTTTCCGCGCCTGTCGGCGCTGGGCTACTGGTGCTACCTGTTCGGTGGGCTGATCCTGTGCGCCAGCCTGCTCCTGGGTATCGCCCCGAAAGCCGGCTGGTTCATGTACACGCCACTGTCCAGCGCGGTGCATACGCCGGGGCCCAACTCGGATTTCTGGCTGATCGGCATCACCTTCGTGGAAATTTCCGCTGTGTCGGCCGGCGTCGAACTGGTGGTATCGATTCTGCGTACCCGCGCCGAGGGCATGGCCCTGAACAGGATGCCGATCTACGCCTGGTACATCCTGGTCATGGCCATGATGATCGTGGTCGGCTTTCCGCCGCTGATCCTCGGCAGCATCCTGCTGGAACTCGAACGCGCCCTTGGCCTCCCGTTCTTCGAGGTCGCGCGCGGCGGCGATCCGATTCTCTGGCAACACCTGTTCTGGCTGTTCGGCCATCCCGAGGTGTACATCATCTTCCTGCCGGCAGCCGGCATCGTCTCGACCCTGCTGCCGGTGTTCTGCCAGCGACCGCTGGTGGGCTATCGCTGGGTGGTGCTGTCGATCCTGACCACCGGTTTCATCAGCTTCGGCCTGTGGGTGCACCACATGTTCACCGTGGGCATCCCTCAGTTAGCGCAGGCGTTCTTTTCCGCCGCGAGCATGCTGGTGGCCATCCCGACCGGCATCCAGGTATTCGCCTGGATCGCCACGCTGTGGGTCGGCAAGCCGCGCTACCACGTGCCGATGCTGTGGCTGGTGGGCTTTCTGGTGATCTTCGTCTGCGGTGGCCTGACCGGCGTGATGCTGGCCCTGGTGCCTTTCGACTGGCAGGTACACGACACCCATTTCGTGGTGGCGCACATGCACTACGTGCTGGTGGGTGGGATGTTCTTCCCGCTGCTGGCGGGCATCTACTACTGGCTACCGCATTTCTCCGGGCGCATGCCGTCGCTGCGTCTTGGCAAGTGGGGATTCTGGCTGGTATTCGTCGGCTTCAACCTGACCTTTCTGATCATGCACTGGACCGGCCTGATGGGCATGCCGCGGCGGATCTATACCTACCAATCCGGCCTGGGCTGGGATCTGCCCAACCTGATTTCCTCGGTCGGCAGCTTCATCATGGCCATCGGGATTGCCACGGTGCTGCTGGATATCGTGCTGCACTTTCGTTTCGGCCAGAAGGCGCCGAACAATCCCTGGGATGCGGATACCCTCGAATGGGCTACGCACCTGCCGCCCAGCGCCTACAACTTCGTCAGCCTGCCGCCGGTACGCACCCGCCACCCGATGTGGGAGTGCCCCGATCTGGGCCAGCGTATCGACAAGGGCGAATTCGCCCTGACCGTGATCGACCATGGCCGGCGCGAAACCTGGGGCGTCGAGCCGCTGACCGGGAAGGTGCGCGAGATCATTCACCTGCCCGGCAACAGCTGGCTACCGTTCATTGCAGCGGTATTCATTGCCGTCACCTGCCTGGGGCTGCTGAGCAAGTTCTACTGGGTTGCGCTGGCGGCGAGCATCGTAGCTGTACTGGTATTGCTGCGCTGGAGCTGGGAGAACGGTGCGCACCCACTGGCGGCGCCGGATGCCCGGGTACAGCCCGGCGAGCCGCCTCTGCACTCGCGCACCTGTGACGGGCCGGGGCTGTGGGGCATGGGTGTGACCCTGCTGGCCAACGGTGCCCTGTACCTTTCGCTGCTGTTCGGCTGGTTCTACCTGTGGACGGTGTCGCCGAACTGGCTGGTGCCGGACGAGCCGGTCATCGATCAGCGTCTGCTCTTGGCCAGCGCCGCACTGCTCAGCATCGCCGTGTTCTGGCAGCGGCCGGTGTTGCGTCGCCTGCGTCAGGGCCAGGGCGAGCCGGGTACGCTGATCACCTGCTTTGTCGGCGTTGCGCTGCTCGGTGCACTGCATGCCGGGCTGCTGCTCTGGGCATTGCTGGCGGGTGATCTGACGCCACGTGCCACCGCGCATGATGCGGTGATCACCGTCATGCTCGTCTACAGCCTGGCGCACGGCGCGCTGGCGTCCATCCTCAGCGCGTTGCAGGCGCTGCGCGTGCATTACGGCTACGTCTGCAAGCGCACTCCCTACGAACCACTGGTGGTCGAACAGCTCTGGCATTACAACCTCGCGGTGATGTGGATCACCTACTGCAGCGTGGTGTTGTTTCCGCCCACGTTCGGAGGTGTCTGATGCAACCGTTACGCTCACCCTACAACCCGATTCACATCCCGCTCGGCCTGGTGCTGTGGAGCATCTGGTTCGTGATCATCTATGGCGGCCTGTCGGTAGGTTGCGCGGTACTGCCACCTGCTCCTGGGCAAGGTCAGTGGACCTGGCTGAACGCCTCGCTGGCCGTGCTCAGCGTACTTACGGTAGTTGCCCTGCTTGGCCTGGCGCGGCTGTTCCACCGCGCTGCCAGAAAAGACGACGCCAGCCAGTCCGAGCGTTTCGTAGCCCGCCTCGCTGCGGGGGTGAACCTGATCGGCGCCATTGCCACCCTGTTCGTCACCCTGCCGACCCTGAGCCTGCCGCCATGCCTGTGATCGCTCTCGCACTGTTCCTGCTTCCTTGTACTGCCGCAGCGCATGGCCTGCTCGAAGGACACCTGCATCTGAGCGAACGCGTGCCGCTGTTTATAAGCGCCATGCTGCTGGGCGCTGCCTGGCTGCTCTACGGCATGGGCTGTCGCAAGGTACGCCCGCACGGGCGGGAGGCGCTGTGGATGCACCTGGCAATGGCCATCACCCTGTTTGCCGTATTCGGCCCCATCGATGACTGGGCGGAAACCAGCACCAGCCTGCATATGGTCCAGCACATGCTGTTCATGATCGTCATCGCGCCACTCTGGGCGCTGGCGCGGCCGCTACCGCAATGGCGTGCGGTGCTCGGCAGCTGGATGGCCCCGGTATCCAATGCGATTCTGCGCAGTGGCCGTTATCCGGTGGCTCTGGCGATGCTGCACGGGACGATGATCTGGGTCTGGCACACGCCCAGCCTGTACATGCTGGCACTGGACAACACCTGGTGGCATGCCATCGAACATGCCTGTTTTCTCGTCAGCGCCTGGCTGTTCTGGTGGTCCTGTCTGCGCGCCACTCCACGGCAGGTGCCACACGCGCTGATGGCCATTCTGCTGACACTGATGCACACCGGCCTGCTTGGTGCTCTGCTCACCTTCGGCAATGCGCCTTTCTACGGAGAGTCCCGCGATCTGGCGGACCAGCAACTGGCAGGCTTGCTGATGTGGGTACCCGGCAGCCTGGTTTATCTGGCCGCAGCCGGTTGGATCAGCTGGCGCTGGTTGACGCGCATCTGGCGCCGTCAGGCGGGAGAAAACGCCAGTAGCTCCCTGTAGTGCGCCAAGGCAATTCGCAAATGTGTGCGCGGCAATAAAAATGGGGCAGATAGTTGGTCGTATATTTTCCGTCACCGCCAACTCGTTGAATTGTTCTTCTGGCGCAAGACGCTGTATTCATAAAATAAAACCATCGCAACACATCCAGACTGTCTCAATTCGGTTCGATTTCGCAGTGATATCAGTTTGGTTTTTATTTTTACTAATCGTCCTAACTGTTGGTATGCGATGGATAGACCGCTATGTTTCATGAGGTCATTAAAGGAGATTCTCATGAAACACGATTTGGAAAGTATCAGATCGGCGTTATCCAGTTATCAAGTGGATATGACGTCGAGACCGGACGGCAGCATTGTGCTGACCATCGCCCACAGAGACCGCATGCTGGTTCGTGTTCTCGATGGTTCCTGCCCCACTCAGGAGGTGATAAGGCTGATTCATTTCGATATGACGCTGGAGGAAGATGGTGAATCGATTAATGAAGCAGTCAAACACTGTGATGTCACACAGCTACCAACCTACTCGCGCGAGCCGATTTTTCGCACGCGCTCCTCTCGCTTATGGGCCATGAGAAAGCTCACGAATGAATGAGGAGATACACACATGCCCAGATGCAAGGATTCAGCAACGATTCGGAACCTGTCCGAAGACCTGATGGGAATAATCAGAAGGCATATGCCCTGTCGACACCAACTGATGCACGAATGGCCCTACGCAGCCGGGTCGACATGCCTGGTGGTACTTCTGGTCTGGCAGCCCTTTCAGCCGGCGGCGCTGGCGGTGATGCTCACTCAACCGACGATACAGAGCGCTGAGCGCTCGCTACAGGAGATCGACTCGAACTGTTATCAGGTACGCAGTGAGGAACTCAGCGAGCAGACTTGCGAAAACTGCGACCAGGATAAAGTGGCCGGCACGCTTTCCGAGAGGGATTTTCAGTTCAGCCGCTCCATTCTCACTTGCTCGAATATATATCGCGCCCCTCTGCGCACACACGCAGAGGACAGACCCGCCAACGTGATGATCGAAGTGATCCGCTCCAATCACACCTTCTAGATGCCCTTCGGCTGGCATTTCCGGCCATCAATACTGCCTTTCTCCACCTCGCCTTTTATTGCGCCCCGATTATTTGATCGAATCATCGGGGTGACTGTCGATATGCACATAGCGTTAAACAGCGCAGAACTGTTCGCCAATTTATTTCTCCGCCCCCGCGATAAGCGGCAATAAGCGAAACCCCTTGCGTGGACAGGAAGGATAAAACCCGGAAACGCTGTTGCGATCAGGCAGCATTTCTTCTTGGCAAATAGATACTTAGCCCGTTGCCCGATCAAATTGTTCCTTATTGGTACAGGAAAGATGTTCCTACAGCATTTATACAAGAAGGCGTGAAATGAAAGGCATCGACAATTATCAGCAACACGTCAACGCCTACAACCATTGCGCAAACGCCTGCGAGCAATGTGCATCCGCCTGTCTTGATGGAGGTGATGCCGCTCATTATCACTGCATCGAGTCATGTCGAGATTGCGCAGACCTTTGTCGCCTGACGGTCACACTAATGTTGCGCAACAGTCCCTATGTCTCAGTGGCCAGCCAGCTATGCCGGATCGCCTGTCTGTCCTGCATGGAAGAGTGCATCCGACATTCCAGTCGGCATTGCCAGGAGTGCGCGCGCATTATTGCCAGGAGTGCGCGCGCATTTGCCAGATCTGTGCGCAGGAACCCTTATTGGAGTCAGCCTGATGAGCAAGAAAACGCAGAACAGCGACGAGCGGGTACCCGTGGCGCGCTCTGACGAGGCGCTGCTGGATGACCCTGGCAACGAAGACCCGGGCTCGCTACTCGATGCCCCCGTGCCGCTGCGCCCTTCGACCAGGGTGCAGCGGGGCGGAAAGCCCGGACCAGGCGAGGTCAAGCCGCGCTAGTCCGGGGTGGCTCAGGCCGGGATGCTCTTGGTCCGCGGTTCGCGAGCCCAGATGCGATGCTGCTTGAGCGCTGCCTCGAAACGCTTGTACAGCGGATCGAACCTGTCGCCACCGAGCATGCCGTCATCCTCTTCCAGGCCCAGCATGGTCGCCAGTTGAGCGGCATCGCCACTGAGCGCGATAGGCTTGAGGTGCTTGTAGGCTTCCAGCAAGTAATGCTTGGCCACACCATCGCCCTGCAGGGTCTTGAGCACCTGCTCGCCGCCCGGCACGAACACCGCATCGACGGTGATCGACGGCTCCGAGGCGAAGCTGCCGTCTGGCTGGATCGGCTGGCCGGCGGAGTCCTTCACCGCCGCTGGCGAAGGCGCCAGCAGTTTGGCCACGGCGCCGGCACCTTTGAGCATCTTCTTCAGACCGGCGACTTCATCGGCGTTGCAGCCGGGCGTCAGCAGAACTGCGACGCGCCGCCCGCGAATGTCGCCAGGCAGCAGATTCATCTGGCTGAGCGCCGGGGAAATCTGCGTCTTGCCCTCCTCCTTCGACTTTGAGGTGTCATCCAGGTCGATCCCCAGGTTCTGCGCCACGCGCAACGCCAGCTGCGGGTCGATATGGACGAGGATTTCCTTTACCTGACGCTCGCGGATGTACAGACGCTCGACCTTCGACAGCTCGAAGCTGTAGGCGTCGACGATGTGCTGCTGCTCGGCTTCGCTCATGCTGCGCCAGAACATCGTGGCCTGGGAAAAGTGGTCGGCGAAGCTGGGCGAGCGTACGCGGATCTTGGTGCCGTGGACCGGCTCGGGATAGGAACTGTAGCCGCCCCCGCTTGGCGCCGGTGGCGTTTCACGCGGCCAGTTGCCGTCGATCGAGTTCGGTTCGTAGGCGGCGCGACCGCGATTGATCTGCTGGCGATGAGGCGCATCGCGCTGGTTGTTGTGGAACGGGCACAGCGGCCGGTTGATCGGGATTTCATTGAAGTTGGGTCCGCCCAGACGCATCAACTGGGTATCGGTATACGAGA
Source organism: Pseudomonas sp. Z8(2022) (assembly GCF_025837155.1). NCBI lineage: Bacteria > Pseudomonadati > Pseudomonadota > Gammaproteobacteria > Pseudomonadales > Pseudomonadaceae > Pseudomonas > Pseudomonas sp. Z8(2022). Next base: position 2,251,304 of record NZ_CP107549.1, read on the forward strand.
ACAGCCGGCCCTGCAGCAGCGGGTCGTTGCTGAAATCGATGCCCGGCACCACGTGACCGATGTGAAATGCCGACTGTTCCGTCTCGGCGAAGAAGTTGTCAGGGTTGCGATCGAGCACCATGCGTCCGACCACGCGCACCGGCACCAGCTCCTCGGGCACCAGCTTGGTTGGATCGAGCAGGTCGAAGCCGAAGCTTTGCGCGTCTTCCTCGTTCATCACCTGCAGGCCCAGTTCCCATTCCGGGTAGAGGCCGCGCTCGATGTCTTCCCAAAGGCCGCGGCGGTGAAAGTCCGGGTCCTTGCCAGCGAGTTTCTGCGCTTCGTCCCACACCAGCGAACAGACGCCGGCCTTGGGCCGCCAGTGAAACTTCACCAGCTTGCTCTGGCCCTCGGCGTTGACCAGGCGAAAGCTGTGCACGCCAAAACCCTGCATCGAGCGATAGGCGATAGGAATGGCGCGGTCGGACATGGTCCAGAGCACCATGTGCGCCGACTCCGGGGTCAGCGAGACGAAGTCCCAGAAGGTGTCGTGGGCCGAGGCACCGGTCGGGATCTCGTTGTGCGGCTCGGGCTTCACCGCGTGGACGAAGTCCGGAAACTTGATCGCGTCCTGGATGAAGAACACCGGCATGTTGTTGCCCACCAGATCGAAATTGCCTTCCTCGGTGTAGAACTTCACGGCAAAGCCGCGCACGTCACGTACCGTGTCGGCCGAACCGCGCGGGCCCTGTACGGTGGAGAAACGCACGAACACCGGGGTGCGCTTGCCGGCTTCGCTGAGGAAGTTGGCGCAGGTCAGGTCGGTGGCCGGGTCGGTCACTTCGAAATAGCCATGGGCAGCCGATCCGCGCGCATGCACCACACGCTCGGGAATGCGCTCGTGGTCGAAGTGGGTGAGCTTCTCGCGCATGATGAAGTCTTCCATCAGCGTCGGCCCACGTTCACCTGCGCGCAGGCTGTTCTGGTTGTCGGCAATGCGCACACCGGTATTGGTGGTCAGGGCCTCACCGGTGGCGTCCTCGCGAAATTGCTCGAGCTGTTCGAGCTTGGCGTTGCTGTTGCTTCTGTCGAGCGTATCGCTGCCGGCCATCTGGCTGTTCCCGGCGCTTTTCGGTTGCTTGCTCATGGACTACTCCCTGCTGTTGGGGGGCACGCATGGGGCCGCGCGCTGATTGTTCGTGGCCATGTCAGGCATGGCGAGCCCGCAGGCCACGGTCGAGACGCTACGGGTAGTTTTTGGAGGTGGTCAGTCGCGGTTCCGTTCGACCTGAATTTTTCCTTTGCACCCGGCCGGTTGCGCCGTTTCGCTTGTCGTATCGCGGTTTCGCTGGCGCAAATTTGTCCTGAACTTCACCAGTGCCTTGCCCTTCTACCCCTGTGAACTCACATCCCAGGAGGATCGAACATGCACCCATTGAAACCACTGGCCTTGTTGGCCGCAGCCGCCTTTGCACTTTGCGCGGTCACCAGCCTGCAGGCCGCGAGCAAGACGGAATCCATCAGCAGCGAGGAGTTCGTCGAAGAAGCCTCGGCCAAAGGCATCGCCGAGATCGAGACGGCCAAGCTGGCTCTGGAGAAATCCCAGAACGATACGGTCAAGAGCTTCGCGCAGATGATGATCGACGATCATCGCCAGGCGAATCAGAAGCTGGCCGACCTGGCCAAGAGCAAGGATCTGGAGGTGTCCGATGACGCCGAGCTGCTCAATCAGGCCAAGGCCATGGTCCTGAAGCTGCGTGGCGAGGCGAGCTTCGACAAGGCGTACATGAACAATCAGGTGGTCGCCCACCGTGAAACCATCGAGTTGTTCCGTCGCGCGGTGAATGTCGATGACGAACAGCTGGCAGCCTTCGCACGCGAGACGCTGCCCAAGCTGGAACACCATCTGCAGCGCGCCGAGCAGCTCAATGGTCAGTTGCCGGAAGAGTAAGCACTCGCCTGCCGGATCGCTGCGGCGGTCCGGCAGAGTCCCAATCAGGCCTGGCGCAGGCGCTCGTAGTAATAAGCCAGCTGCTTCAGGGCATAGCGCGCCGCCTGTTCACGCACCTCGTTGCGGGAACCGCTGAACTGCACCGTCTCGCTGACCACGCCCTGATGCTGGTCGAGACGCATCGCACAGGCGATGCACTGCACGCCGTCCATGTCCCCTTCCGCTTCCGCCAACCCGGTATTGGCCAGCACGATATCGGCATCACTGCGCTGCAGCGCGCCGAGTGCCATTTCCCGCGCCACTTCCTCGCTGGTCAGGCCAAAGCGCTCGATGGTGTTCGGGTTGACGCCCAGGCAGCGCTGCTTGGCCTTGGGTGAATAGGTGACGAATGCGCAGTCGAGCACCTGCCCGCTACCCGGCACATCCGCCACCAGTGAGCTGATCAGACCGGCCGTACAGGACTCGGCAGTGGCCAGGCGCAGCTTGTACTTGCTGAGGAAATCAACCACCTGCTCGACGTTTTGCATTTTCCGTTCTCCCAGAGGCTAGCCGTGAAGCTCTGTGGAAGCGTCAGGCGCATGCAAAGTTCAACCTTTCACGCTCCGTCGGCCGCTGAAAAAAGGTCGAACCTTTGTCGCGATCACCCCGTCAGGAGAAGGGTAAGGGGGGAGATTGCGGATCATGTTCGTCCCATCGTCCTCCTTCGCAGGCCCTCGCTCAGCAGGCGAGTCGTCCCAAGGCCCAACTCAATGGAGAGAGACATGGCAAGTGCTGCAGCCTCTGCACATATTCAGTCCACCCCGACCCTTTACGCCGCAGCCAAGCTACCCCTGCAGATGCACAGCGAGCATCCCGACCGAAAGCGCGTGCTGTTCGTCACGTCGGAGTTCGCCGATCTGATCAAGTGTGGCGGGCTGGGTGACGTTTCCGCCGCCCTGCCTCGCGCGCTTTCTCCGCAACACGACATACGCCTGCTGATCCCCGGGTACCGGCAGGTCGTGGAAAGCGGACGGCCGATCCGCATCGTCGGGCAGGTGCCTGGCGTGGCCGCCCTGCCGCCCTGCCAGATCGGGCGGATGGATCTCGCCGATGGTCTGATCGTCTACGTCCTGCTCAACCATGCGCTGTACGAGCGCGACGGCACGCCTTACGTCGATGCGCATGGCCGCGACTGGGCCGACAGCCACATTCGCTTCGCCCGCCTTGGCCTGGCCGCAGCGGAAATCGCCACGGGCGACGCCGGTATCCAGTGGCGTCCGGAGCTGGTACACGCCAATGACTGGCCCGCAGCGATGGCGCCCGCCTACATGGCCTGGCGCCAGGCCGGCACGCCCGCCCTGCTGACCATTCACAACCTGGCCTATCAGGGCCTCTGCGACATGCGCTGCGCCAGCGAGCTGGCGATACCGGAGTCGGCGTGCGGCGTGGATGGCCTGGAATTCTATGGCCAGCTGTCCTTTCTCAAGGCCGGCATCGCCTACGCCCAGCATGTGACTACCGTAAGCCGCCGCTATGCCTGGGAAATCACCACATCGGAGCATGGCTGCGGCCTGGACGGCCTGCTGCGGGCCAAGGTGCTGGGCAATCAGCTCAGCGGCATCGCCAACGGCATCGATGAGAGCTGGCAGCCGGAGAGCGATGTGCACCTGGTGCAGGGCTTCAGCGCCGGCGACTGGGCCGGCAAGCAGGCCAACACCGAGTACGTGCAGCGCTGGCTGAATCTCGACGCTGACGGCCCGCTGTTCGCGGTGGTATCGCGTCTGGTGCAGCAGAAAGGCATAGACCTGACCCTGGAAGTCGCCGAGCACATCGTCGCCCGCGGTGGTCGCATCGGTGTGATCGGCCAGGGCGAGCCGGCCCTGGAAGCTGCCATGGCCGATCTTGGCCGGCGCCATCCCGGCCGCGTCGGCGTGCACATCGGCTTCAACGAGAGCGATGCGCGGCGCCTGTACGCTGGCAGCGACTTCCTGCTCATGCCTTCGCGTTTCGAGCCCTGCGGCCTCAGCCAGATGTACGCCCAGCGCTATGCCTCGCTGCCCATCGCGCGCTGCACCGGCGGCCTGGCCGATACCATCGAGGATGGCGTCAGCGGTTTTCTCTTCGATGCGCCGCATGTCGATGCCTACCGCGAGGCCATCGACCGCGCATTGAAGGTCTTCGAGCATCCCGAGCTGCTCGAAGCCATGCGCTGCCATGCCATGCGCTCCCCGCTCTACTGGCGCCAGTCGGTTCAGCCTTATGACCGCCTGTTCAAACGCCTGCTGAGCCAGGTCAGCGCCCGTCGGGCTCTGCGTTGATGTACAGCCATGGCGCTCGGCCAATGGCCGATGGACGTGTGCGCTTCGCCCTGTGGGCGCCCAGCGCCAGTCAGGTTGAGCTGGAACTGCAGGACGGTGGCTTGCAACCGATGCAGGCGCAGGAGGACGGCTGGTTCGTGGCGCTGCTGCGCTGTCCGGCCGATACCCGCTATCGCTACCGCATCGACGGGCAGTGGTCGGTACCTGACCCGGCCTCGCGGCGTCAGGTCGAGAACGTGCATGGTTTCAGCCAGGTAGTCGACCATTCGGCCTACCCCTGGCGCCACCACGAGTGGAATGGCCGCCCCTGGCACGAGACGGTGCTGTACGAGCTGCATGTCGGTCTGTTCGGCGGTTTCCAGCAGGTCGTAGAGCATCTGCCGCACCTGGCCGACCTGGGCGTCACTGCCTTGCAGCTGATGCCCCTCAATGCCTTCTCCGGAACGCGCAACTGGGGCTACGACGGCGTTCTGCCCTTCGCCCCGGCCAACGCCTACGGCACCCCCGACGAACTCAAGCAACTGATCGACGCCGCCCATGCCTATGGCCTGATGGTGTTCGTGGATGTGGTCTACAACCACTTCGGCCCTGACGGCAATTATCTGGGTGTGTATGCGCGGCAGTTCTTTCATGAAGAGCGCATCACGCCCTGGGGTGCGGCCATCGATTTCAGCCGCCCGCAGGTACGTGATTTCTTCTGCGAAAACGCCCTGATGTGGTTGCTGGATTACCGCGTCGACGGCCTGCGCCTGGACGCCGTGCACGCCATCGACGATGACGATTTTCTCAGGGAACTGGCGGCGCGCGTGCGCTCGGCAATGCCTCAGCAGCGCCAGGTGCATCTGGTGCTGGAGAACGAGCACAACGCCGCGCACCTGCTGCGTGACGGCTTCGATGCGCAGTGGAACGACGATGGCCACAACACCCTGCATGCGCTGCTCACTTTCGAGAACGAAAGCTACTACGCCGACTACGCCCAGGCGCCGACGCGCAAGCTGGCTACCTGCCTGGAACAGGGCTTCGTCTATCAGGGCCAGGCCAATCGCCACGGCCAGCCACGCGGCGAACCCAGCGCGGATCTGCCGCCGCACGCCTTCGTGCTGTTTCTGCAGAACCACGACCAGGTGGGCAACCGCGCCTTCGGCGAGCGACTGACGCTGCTGGCCGACGTCGACGCACTGAAGGCCGCCACCGTGCTCCTGCTGCTGTGCCCGATGGTGCCGCTGCTGTTCATGGGGGAGGAATGGGGCAGCAAGAGGCCGTTCCTGTTCTTCACCGATTACCACGACGAGCTGGCCAATGCCGTGCGTGAAGGCCGGCGCAACGAGTTCGCCGACTTTTCCCAGTTCAACTCGGCGCACAGCCGCGAGGCCATCGCCGACCCCAATGCCGAAGCCAGCTTCCAGCGCTCGCAGCCGGATCTGGCGCCGGCCCTTGAGCCGCAGCAGCGCGATTGGCTGGCCTTCTATCGCGGCCTTCTGCAGGTGCGCCACAGCCGCTTGCTGGCGGGCTTGCAGGAGGCCCGTAGCCTCGGTGCACAAGTGTGGGGCGACGGCGCCGTACTGGCACGCTGGCGACTCGGCAACGGGCCGGCGCTGAGCATCGCCGTCAACCTGGGTACCAGCGCCGTATCCCTGCCTGCCGAGGCCATGCACGGCGAACGCCTGTACACCTTGCACATCGACGATGCCGACCTGCGTCAGGGGCAGCTGCCGTCGCGCAGTGCCCTGGTCACCCTGGAGCCCGCCCGATGAGTGATCAACTACTGGCCGAACTGGCCCGGGCTGCGGACCTCAGCATCGACTGGGTCGATGCTTACGGCCAGCCACAAAGCGTCACCCCGGAAGCGCAACGCAACCTGCTGGAGGCATTGGGCTACCCGGCGCAAAGCCCCGGGCAGCTGCGTGAAAGCCTGAACTCGCTGGTGCACCGCCAGCAGGTGCCGGAAGACTGCGCCCTGCTTCTGCAGGACCAGGGCCAAGCGCTGTCCCTGACCCTTTACCCGGCCGAAAGCCCCTACCGCCTGACCGACGAACAGGGCAACGTCAGCGAGGGACGACTCGACTCGAAGGGTCGTTTGCCGCCCCAGCAGCAGACGGGTTACTTCCAGCTGGAAATCCGCGATAGCCGACATGCGCTGGCGGTGGCGCCTGAGGCCTGCATGTCGCTGCAGCAGCTGTGCGGCAAGCCGCGCATCTGGGGTCTGACCGCGCAGCTATATGGTCTGCGCCGCGCCGGCGACGGTGGCCTGGGCGATACCCTGGCCGTTGCCGACCTGGCCCGGCATACCGCCAATCACGGCGCCGATGCGATCGGCCTGAGCCCGGTACACGCCCAGTTCAGCGCCGATCTGCGCAGCTATGGCCCCTACTCGCCCTCGAGCCGGCTGTTCTTCAACACGCTGTACGCGGCCCCGGTCACCCTGTTGGGCGAGGAGCGCGTCAGGCATGCCGTCCAGGCCGCCGGGCTGCAGGATGAAATGACACGTCTGGAAGCGTTGGAACTGATCGACTGGCCGGCTGTGGCGACCGCTCGCCAGCGCCTGTTGCGTCAGCTGTACGCAGACTTCTGCCAGGAGCCGGGAGCGCTACAGGCCCGTTTCGCGGCATTTGGCGCAGCCGGCGGCGAAGCCCTCCAGCAACATTGCTGTTTCGAGGCCATTCATGCGCATCGCCTGCGTGAAGGAGCCAGCGGCGACTGGCGAACCTGGCCGGATGAGCTGCGCAGCCCCAACCAGGGTGCGGTGACACGTTTTGCCATCGAACATGCAGATGAGCTGCACTTTCACGCGTTCTGCCAATGGCTGATCGCCCACGGGCTGGAAACAGCACAGGCCACGGCCTGCGGCGCCGGTATGGGCATCGGCCTTATCGCCGACCTGGCGGTGGGTGCCGACTGCGGCGGCAGCCAGGCCTGGTCGCGACAGGACGAACTGCTGCCGCGGGTTACCGTCGGCGCACCGCCGGATGTGCTCAATCGCCAGGGGCAGAACTGGGGCGTCGCCGCCTTCTCGCCGCAGGGCCTGCGCCAGCATGGCTTTCGCGCCTATATCGAAATGCTCCAGGCCAACCTGGCGCATGCCGGCGGCATCCGCATCGACCATGTAATGGGCCTGCAGCGGTTGTGGGTGATCCCCCAGGGCGGGGAATCGCAACACGGCGCCTATCTGCGCTACCCGCTGGATGACCTGTTGCGCCTGCTGGCTCTGGAATCGCACCGCCATCGGGCGCTGGTGATCGGCGAAGATCTCGGCACTGTGCCCGATGGCCTGCGCGAGAGGCTCGCCGCACGCAACATACTCGGTACCCGAGTGCTGCTGTTCGAGCAGGACGACCTCGGCTTCGTGCCGGCCGAGCGTTGGCCGGGCAATGCCCTGGCGACCACCACCACTCACGATTTGCCGACGATCAAGGGCTGGCTCGCCGGACGCGATCTGGAATGGCGGGTGCGTGCCGGCCAGCGCGATGTCGAGCTGCTGGAGGGCGATCACGCCGAGCGTGCCGCAGAACGCGTGGCGCTGCGCCAACTGCTGGAACGCCAGGGCATGGTGGCCGGCGGTGATGACGATGCCTGCCTGCAGGCCTGCATCGAACATGTCGGCCGTACACCGGCGCCACTGACGCTGCTGCCGCTGGAGGACGCCTGCGGCCTGGAGCAGCAGCCCAACCTGCCCGGCCCCGGCGATATCCACCCGAACTGGCGGCGGCGCTACCCGCTGCCGGTGAGTGAACTGCTGGAACAACCGGCCGTCAGTGCGCGCCTGGCCACCCTCGATGAAGCACGCCTGGAGGCTGGCAATGATTGAGTTGCGCGCAACGCAGCGCCTGCAGCTGCACAAGGATTTCACCCTGTTCGACGCCGCTGCGCAGGTGCCCTACCTGGCGCAGCTGGGAATCAGCCACCTGTATGCCTCGCCGATCCTCACCGCCCGGCCGGGCTCGCAGCACGGCTACGACGTGATCGACCCGAGCCGGATCAACCCCGAACTGGGAGGTGAAGAAGCGCTGGTGCAGCTGGTCAATACCCTGCGCGCCCATGACATGGGGCTGATCCTGGATATCGTGCCCAACCATATGGCCGTCGGTGGCGATGGCAACCCCTGGTGGCTGGACGTACTGGAATGGGGGCAAGGCAGCCCTTACGCGGCCTTTTTCGACATCCAGTGGCAATCCCACGACCCCTTGCTCAGCGGGCAGCTGCTGGTGCCCTTCCTGCGCACCGACTACGGCGAGGCGCTGCGCGACGGCACCCTGGAGCTGCACTTCGATGCCGAGCGCGGACGCTTCCATGCGCAACACTTCGAGCATCGCCTGCCGCTGACGACCTCCAGCTACGCCATCATCCTGCGCAGCAGCGATGATCTGGCCCTGCGCGAACTGGGCCAGCGTTTCGCCCGTCTGGGCAATGACGAGGCGAGTCGCGCGCAGGCCGCGCCGTTATGCGCCGAACTGGCCGCTCAGGCGCACAAGGTGCCGCCTCTGCTCGCCAGCTTTCAGGGCCGTGATGAAGCGGCGCAGAAACGCCTGCACGCCCTGCTGGAACGTCAGCACTACCGCGTGGCCAGCTGGCGTACCGCGGCGGACGACATCAACTGGCGGCGTTTTTTCGATATCAATGAGCTTGGCGCGCTGCGTGTCGAGCATCGCCAGGTGTTCGAACAGACGCATGCCAAGGTTTTCGAGCTGATCGAACGCGGCCTGATCGACGGCCTGCGCATCGATCATATCGACGGCCTGGCCAACCCGCGCGCCTATTGCAGTCGTCTGCGCCGGCGCATCCGCCAACTGCGCGGCTATGCGCCCTTCCCCATTTTCGTGGAGAAGATTCTCGGTGCCGGCGAACGCCTGCCGCAGGAATGGCCAGTGGACGGCACTACCGGCTACGAATTCATGAATCAGGTGTCGCTGCTGCAGCACGACCCGCACGGCGAACTGCCGCTCAGCGAGCTGTGGCAAACGTTCAGCGGGCGGCCAGCGGCCTTCGGGGAAGAAATCCAGCAGGCACGGCGCCTGGTGCTGGAAGGCTCGCTGGCCGGCGATCTGGAGGAAGTCGCCCAGCGCCTGCTGCACGTCGCCCGCCACGATATCGCCACCCGCGATCTGACCCTCGGCGCGATTCGCCGGGCGCTGCGCGAGCTGATCGTGCATTTCCCGGTGTACCGCACCTACGCTCAGGCCTGTGGCCGCTCGCAGCAGGATCGGCGCTTCTTTCAGCAGGCGCTGGAGGCCGCACGGCAGACGCTGGCCGAGGCCGACTGGCCATTGCTGCCGCATCTCGATGACTGGCTCGGGGGTACCGCCCTGCGCACCCTGCCACCAGGCCGGGCGCGGCGTCTGCGTACTCAGGCGCTGACGCGTTTCCAGCAACTGACCTCGCCAGCGGCCGCCAAGGCCGTAGAAGACACGGCGCTGTATCGCGCCGGGGTGCTGCTCTCGCGTTACGACGTGGGCTTCGATGCCGAGCACTTCAGTGCCAGCGTCGAGAGCTTTCACCAGGCCTGCGCCGAACGGTCCGCGCAGCATCCGCTCAATCTGCTGGCCACTGCCACCCATGACCACAAGCGTGGTGAAGACTGCCGCGCCCGCCTGGCGGTACTCAGCGAGCGCGCTGCCTGGTATGCCGAACGTGTCAGGCGCTGGCATGACCTTGCGCAACCGTTGCGCAGCGACCACCAACAGGCACCGGATGGCGGCGAAGAGGCGATCCTCTACCAGGCGCTGCTCGGCAGCTGGCCGCTGGGGCTTGAAGCGGATGACCAAGTGGGTCTGGACGCCTACCTGCAGCGCCTGCTCGGCTGGCAGCGCAAGGCGCTGCGCGAAGCCAAGCTCAACAGCGCCTGGAGTGCGCCGAACGACGCCCACGAGACAGCTTGTGCGGCCTTCCTGCGGCGCATGCTATGCGAGCCTGCGGGACTGGCCATGCGGCAGGAACTGGCCGACACGGTTGCCGCGATAGCTCCGGCAGGTGCGTTGAACAGCCTGGTGCAGAGCCTGCTGCGTCTGACCACGCCCGGGGTGCCCGATCTCTACCAGGGCTGCGAATTCTGGGATTTCAGCCTGGTCGATCCGGACAACCGGCGTCCGGTGGATTTCACCGCGCGCCAGGCCGCCCTGCACGCCGAGGTCAGTGCCGAGGCCAGGCTTGCCAACTGGCAGGACGGACGCATCAAGCAGTGGCTGATCCGTCAGGCACTGGCCTTGCGCAGCGAGCGCCCGCATCTGTTTAGCCAGGGCAGCTATCGCCCGCTTGGCGTCACCGGCGAGCACGCCGCCCAGGTGCTCGCCTTCCTGCGCAGCCATGGCGACGATCACCTTCTGGTCATCGTGCCGCGCCTGGCGGCCGGCCTGCTCGGCGAGCACCCGCTGCCGCACGTACCGCCCCGGCGCTGGGGCAACACCACTGTGCTACTGCCCGAAGAACTGCACGGCCTGCAGGCCACGGGCCTGCTCGGCGACTGTCAGATCGCCACGGGCCAGGGCATAGCGCTTGCCACGGCGCTGGCCGGGTTCCCGGTCAACCTGCTTCGCATCCACCCCGTCACTACAGGAGCCACGCCATGATCGATGAACAGCGTATCCGCGAGTTTGCCTTCCAGATCTGGGAGTCCGAAGGTCGTCCCCATGGCCAGCATGAACGGCACTGGAAAATGGCCAGCAAACTGGCCGAAGCCGAGGCGCAGGCTCAAGCTCAGACGCAGCCCCAGGCAGCGCCCAAGCCGCGGCGTATCAGCAAGCCGAAGACGGTGCCGCTGAGCGAAGCCGAACAGCCCGTGCTGCTGAAGAAACCCCGTGCCCCGCGCACACCAAAAACGCCGAAAGCCTGAGGTCACCATCATGCGCAAACAACAGCGCTCGCGCGTCACCGAAGGCACACCCTTCCCCCTGGGTGCCACCTGGGATGGTCTCGGCGTCAACTTCGCCCTGTTCTCGGCACACGCTACACGCGTCGAACTGTGCCTGTTCGACGAACAGGGCAAGACCGAAATCGAACGCATCGAACTGCCGGAGTACACCGATGAGATATGGCACGGCTATCTGCCCGATGCGCGCCCCGGCCAGGTCTACGGTTACCGCGTGTACGGCCCCTACGAGCCGGAAGCCGGGCACCGTTTCAACCCCAACAAGCTGTTGATCGACCCCTACGCCAAGCAACTGGTGGGCAAGCTGCAATGGTCGGAGGCGTTGTTCGGCTACACCATTGGCCACCCCGAAGCCGACCTCAGCTTCGACGAGCGCGACAGCGCGCCGTTCGTGCCCAAGTGCAAGGTGATCGACCCGGCCTTCACCTGGGGCGAACAGCCGCCGCCACGCATTCCCTGGGACAGCACGGTGATCTACGAGGCGCACCTGCGCGGCCTGAGCATGCGTCACCCGGCGGTGCCCGACGCGCACCGCGGTACCTGCGCGGCACTGACCAATCCGCAGTTGCTGCGCTACCTGCGCGAACTGGGCATTTCCAGCCTGGAACTGCTGCCGGTACACGCCTTCGTCAACGACCAGCATCTGCTGGAAAAGGGCATGAACAACTACTGGGGCTACAACAGCATCGGTTTCTTCGCGCCCCACCCCGCCTACCTCGCCAGCGGCAAGATCAGCGAGTTCAAGGAGATGGTCGCCCACCTCCACGCGGCCGGCCTGGAGCTGATCCTCGACGTGGTCTACAACCACACCGCCGAGGGCAACGAACGCGGCCCGACCCTGTGCATGCGCGGCATCGACAACGCCAGCTACTACCGCTTGATGCCCGACGAGCGCCGCTACTACATCAACGACACCGGCACCGGCAACACCCTGGACCTGTCGCATCCCTGCGTGCTGCAGATGGTCACCGACTCGTTGCGCTACTGGGCCACCGAAATGCGCGTGGATGGTTTCCGTTTCGACCTGGCGACCATTCTCGGCCGCTATGCCGACGGCTTCGACGAGCGCCACAGTTTTCTCGTCGCCTGCCGCCAGGACCCGGTGCTGAGCAAGGTCAAGCTGATCGCCGAACCCTGGGACTGCGGCCCCGGCGGTTACCAGGTCGGCGGTTTCCCACCCGGCTGGGCGGAGTGGAACGACAAGTTCCGCGACAACGTGCGCGCCTTCTGGAAAGGCGACGAAGGCGAGCTGGCCGAGCTGGCCAGCCGCCTTACTGCCTCCGGCGACCTTTACAACCAGCGCGGACGACGGCCGTTCGCCTCGGTCAACTTCATCACCGCCCATGATGGCTTCACCCTGCGCGACGTGGTGTCCTACGACCACAAGCACAACGAGGCCAACGACGAGAACAACCAGGACGGCACCGACCACAACATCTCCTGGAACCATGGTTGCGAAGGCGAGACGGACGATCAGGACATCCGCCAGCTGCGCCTGCAGCAGATGCGCAACCTGCTGGCCACCCTGCTGTTCGCCCAGGGTACGCCGATGCTGCTGGCCGGCGACGAGTTCGGGCGTACCCAGCACGGCAACAACAACGCCTACTGCCAGGACAACGAACTGAGCTGGGTCGACTGGGCCATCGACGAGGAAGGCCAGGCGCTGACCCGCTTCTGCCAGCGTCTGATCACCCTGCGCCGCAGCCACCCGATCCTGCGCCGCGGACGCTTTCTGGTCGGCCACTACAACGAGGAACTGGACGTCAAGGACGTCACCTGGCTGGCTCCCGGTGGCGAGGAAATGACCGAAGCGCACTGGCACGACGGTGAGGCGCGCTGCATGGGCATGCTGCTCGACGGACGCGCCCAGCCCACCGGCATCAAGCGCAGCGGCGCCGACGCCACCCTGTTGCTGCTGCTCAATGCCCATCACGACGGCCGCACGTTCCAGCTGCCCGAAGTGGCGGGCGGCAAGCACTGGATCTGCCTGGTCGACACCCATCGTCCGGACGAAGCCGGTGAGCAGCGTCCGCTGCATAGCGAGGCCCTCGAACTGGCCGGCCGCTCCCTGCAACTGCTGGAGTTGCAGCGCTGACAACGGAGCCATGGATGGCGGACCGGAAAAAAAGCCTGAACCCTGCTTTCGTCTGCCGACTCGAAACCACAAAGACGTCGGACAAACCCGTGGCGCCATTTTTCCGGCGTGCACGGGCTTGTCCTATGGCAGATGCCCAGCCGATCCATGCGCGCCGGCATCTGACCGACAACGGGAGACACTCATGAAGGCAGTGGTATTTCACGACATCGGCGACATCCGCCTCGAGGATGTGCCGGAACCCGAGGTACAGGCGAGTACCGATGCGGTCATTCGCATTACCGCATCGGCCATCTGCGGCACCGACCTGCATTTTGTACGGGGCACCGTCGGCGGCATGCGTAAGGGCACCATCCTCGGTCACGAGGCCGTGGGTATCGTCGAGGCGCTGGGCAGCGATGTGCGCAACCTGAACATCGGCGATCGCGTGGTGGTGCCCTCCACCATCGCCTGCGGCAACTGTAGCTACTGCCGCGCCGGCTACTATGCCCAATGCGACGAGGCCAACCCCAACGGCAAGCAGGCCGGCACCTCCTTTTACGGCGGCCCTGAAATCACCGGCGCCTTCCACGGCCTGCAGGCCGAGATGGCGCGTATTCCCTTCGCCAATATCGGCCTGGTGAAACTGCCCAGCGAAATCAGCGACGACCAGGCCATCCTGCTCTCCGATATCTTCCCCACCGGATATTTCGGCGCTAAGCTGGCCGAAGTCGGCAGCGGCGACACCGTGGCCGTCTTCGGCGCCGGCCCGGTCGGTCAATTCGCCATCGCCAGCGCCAAGCTGCTGGGTGCTGCGCGCGTATTTGCCATCGATCACCTCGACGACCGCCTCGACATGGCCCGGCGCCAGGGTGCCGAGGTGATCAATTTCGATCGTGAAGATCCGGTCGAAACCCTGCGCCGGCTGACCGATGGCATCGGTGTGGACCGCGCCATCGGTGCCGTGGGCGTCGATGCGCAGTGCCCTGCCCACGGTCACTCGCCGCGCCAACCCGAAGGCCACGAATGGCAGCCGGGTGATGCTCCCGAGCAGGCTCTGCAGTGGGCTGTCGATGCCCTGGCCAAGGCCGGCACGCTTGGCATCATCGGTGTATATCCGCAACAGGCGCGTGAGTTTCCCATCGGCCAGGCGATGAACAAGAACCTCAGCGTCAACATGGGCAACTGCAACCACCGCCGCTATATCCCGGAACTGATCGAGATGGTCCAGGCCGGGCGTATCGATCCGGCGAAGATCCTCACCCAGGTCAAACCCATGAGCGACGCCATCGAGGCCTTCAAGGCCTTCGACCGACGTGACAGCGGCTGGATCAAGGTGCAACTGCAGCCGGCGAAGAACGACGCCGGCCACGGCAGCGAAGAGCAGGTGCACGGCGAAGCGATTCTCGACCGCGCCATAGCAGAGGCCGACCCGCTCGGCGAGTCACGCTCGAAGAAGCCTGCCAGCCTGTGAACGAGTGCCGTCGGACATGAACAACACCATTGCCCAGCCGGAGGTGATCATCGACCGTGTGACCCCGGTCAAGTGCCTGCGCGTGCTGACGATCAACACGCACAAGGGCTTCACCGCCCTCAATCGCCGCTTCATCCTGCCGGAGCTGCGCAGCGCCGTGCAGTCCACCGGGGCCGACCTGGTGTTCCTCCAGGAGGTGCTCGGCAGCCATGCCCAGCACGCCAGGCGCTTCCATGACTGGCCAAGCGTGCCGCAATACGAATTTCTCGCCGACAGCATGTGGCCGCAGTTCGCCTACGGGCGCAATGCCGTGTACCCGCACGGTCACCACGGCAACGCCCTGCTTTCGCGCTTTCCCATCCTCGAACATCACAACCTCGACGTGACGGTCAGCGGCACCGAGCAGCGCGGCCTGCTGCATTGCCGGCTGGACGTGCCGGGGCACGATGCCGTGCATGCGGTGTGCGTGCACCTCGGTCTGCGCGAGGCGCATCGACGTCAGCAGATCGGCTTGCTGCTCGATCTGCTGGCGACCTTCGATCCCGGCGCGCCAGTCATCGTGGCGGGTGATTTCAACGACTGGCGCCTGCAGGCGGACCGGCAACTGGCTCCGCATGGCCTGCGCGAAGCCTTCGAGCATCGTCACGGCAAGCCCGCGCGCAGTTTTCCGGCACGCATGCCGCTACTGCGCCTGGATCGCATCTACACCCGCAACGCAGCGGCACACCAACCGCAAGTGTTGTCCACCCGGCCGTGGTCGCATCTGTCGGATCACGCGCCACTGGCAGCGGAGGTTCACCTGTGAGCGGTATATGGAGAGACGGCAACCAGCTGCGCCTGCTGATCAATGGCGAAGACTACTACCCGAGGGTTTTCGAATGCATCCGCGCGGCGCGCGTCGAAGTGCTGCTGGAAACCTTCATCATCCGTGAAGACAAGGTCGGCCTCGAACTGCAGGAGGTGCTGATTGAAGCCGCACGGCGCGGAGTACGCATCGTCATCGCCGTGGACGGCTACGGTACTGCCGACCTGCAGCACGAATACGTCACGGCCCTGACCCGAGAAGGAGTGAAGATCCACGTTTTCGATCCGAGCCCCAGGCGCTTCGGCATGCGCACCAACCTGTTTCGTCGCCTGCACCGCAAGCTGGTGGTGATCGACGGCGAGCGTGCCTTCGTCGGCGGTATCAACTATTCGGCCGACCATCTCGGCGATTTCGGCGAGATGGCCAAGCAGGATTATGCCGTCGAAGTGATTGGCCCGATCGTCAGCGATCTGCACGTGGCCATGCTGCGTCTGCTGCGCCCTGCCCTCAGCGAACCGAGCCCGGCGCAGCCGTCGAAACAGCCAGTGGGCGACGCGCGGGTGATGCTGCTGGAACGCGACAACGAGCGCCATACCACCGACATCGAAGACGAACACCTGCGTGCCTTCGAGTCGGCACGAAAGCGCCTGGTGGTGGCCAACGCCTATTTCTTCCCCGGCTACCGGGTGCTGCGCGCCTTGCGCAATGCGGCACGGCGCGGCGTGCGGGTCACCCTGATTCTTCAGGGACAACCGGACATGCGCTGGGTCCAGGCCTTCTCGCGCCTGCTCTACAACTACCTGCTGCGCGACGGCGTGGTGATCTACGAGTACTGCCAGCGGCCGCTGCACGGCAAGGTGGCACTGGTTGACGAGGAATGGTCCACCGTGGGTTCGAGCAATCTGGACCCGCTGAGCCTGGCACTGAATCTGGAAGCCAACCTGGTGATTCACGACCGCGACTTCAACCAGTACCTCCACGACCATTTGCTCGCGCTGTCTGCCGAGCACTGCAAACGCATCGAACTCGAAAGGGTGATACGCGGCTACTGGTGGCGTGCGCCACTGGTATTCGTGTGCTTTCACTTCCTGCGCCGCTTTCCGGCCATCGCCGGCTGGCTGCCGGCGCACCGCAAGAAACTGAAACCGCTGGAACCAGCCGACAAGGCCAGCGGTTATGAAGAGGAAAAAACCGGATGAACAGTGCACAGAACAACCCCTGGATGCGTTGGGGCAAACGCGCGCTGACGCTGTTTTTCCTCCTGGCGGTGCCAGCGTTGCTGTACATGCTGGCGCGCAATCTGGACTGGGGCGAGGTACGTCAGTCTCTCAGTGATTACAGCACCCGGACGCTGCTGGTGGGTTTTCTGATCACCTGCGCCAGCTATCTGGCATTCAGCTGCTATGACCTGCTTGGCCGCAAGTACAGCCGCCACCACCTGCCGGCGCGTCAGGTCATGCCGGTGGCCATGGTCTGCTATGCCTTCAACCTGAACTTCACCACCTGGATAGGCGGCGTAGCGATGCGGTACCGGCTTTACATGCGCCTGGGTCTGGGCGCCTCGACGGTAACGCGCATTCTCAGCCTCAGTCTCCTTACCAACTGGACTGGCTACATGGCGCTGGCCGGGGTGATTTTCTCCCTGCGTCTGGTGCACTTGCCCGAGAGCTGGGGCCTTGGCGTCACGGGCCTGCAGCTGGTGGGTTTTGCGTTGCTGGGCGTGGTCAGCGCCTATATCGGTGTCTGCGCTTTCGCCACGCAACGCGTATGGCACTTTCGTGACCGGGCCATCACCCTGCCCTCGTTGCGAATGGCGCTGATGCAGCTGTGTCTGGGAGCCAGCAACTGGGCACTGATGGCGGCACTGATCTACTGGCTGCTGCCGGAAGGCGCGGCCTACACCTCGGTACTCGGCGTGCTGCTGATCAGCTGCATCGCCGCTGTGGTGGCACATATCCCCGCCGGGCTGGGTGTACTGGAGACGGTGTTTCTCGCCCTGCTGCAGCACCAGTACAGCCAGGCCAGCCTGATCGCCGCCCTGCTCGCCTATCGCGTGCTCTACTACCTGCTACCGCTGCTGGTGGCCAGTATCGCCTACCTGGTGCTGGAAAAACGCGCGAAAACCCTGCGCAAGAAGGGTCAGCAGGCAGCCGAACCGGAGCCGCATCGAACCGTCCATGGCGCCTGATCTGAGCCAAACGGAGGCTCGGCCTGGCGTCAGGCGAGCCACCCGGCGGATGGCGGGAACTCCCAAGCGAGTTGCGTGGGTCCACTGCATATCACTCGGCAAAAACGGAGGCACACCATGGCCAAACCACTGCATCTGATCAGCTACATCCTGCACAACCAGCCACACAGCGTCGAAGTCGAATCGGATCGTGAGCAGCTCACGCCTGATCAGGCGCGTTTCTACCTGAGTGCCCTGCATACCTTCGAATGGCCCAGCGAGTTCACCGACGTGCAGGTCACCCGCATCCTGCATCCGAAGAAAGGCAGCCCCACCCCGGCGCACCGAGTTCAGCGCTGAGCGTCCTTTCGGGTCGCTTCGAATGAACACGAGGAGGGGGTGAGGCGCTCAGTCCCCTTCACGCGGCGGCAGCGGCACCTGCCAGATGTCGCGGGCGTATTCGGCGATGGTGCGATCGGAAGAGAACCAGCCCATCCGAGCGGTGTTCAGCACCGCCGAACGCCACCACTGTTCCGGCCGCTGCCAGCGCTGATCGACCAGGCGTTGCGCCTTCCAGTAGGCATCGAAATCGGCGCAGACCATGAAGCGGTCGTCGTACAGCAGAGCATCCACCAGGCCCACGTAACGCGCGGGATCGTCCGGTGAGAACACCCCCGCGCGGATGGCGCCCAGGGCTGCGCCCAGGCGCTCCGAGCCGGCTACCACATCGCCCATCTGCAGCCCCAGACGTTGTCGCGCAGCAACCTGCTGGGCATTCATGCCGAAGATGAACATGTGCTCCTCGCCGATCTGCTCGCACATTTCCACATTGGCGCCGTCCAGCGTGCCAATGGTCAGCGCGCCATTGAGAGCGAACTTCATGTTGCTGGTGCCGGAGGCTTCCAGCCCGGCCGTGGAGATCTGCTCGGAGAGATCGGCGGCGGGAATGATGGTTTCGGCCAGGCTGACGTTGTAGTTGGGAATGAACACCACCTTGAGCAGCCCGCGTACGGTGGGATCGCCATTGATGGTGCGGCTGATGTCGTTGGCCAGCTTGATGATCAGCTTGGCCTGGTGATAGCTGGCTGCCGCCTTGCCGGCGAAGATCTTCACCCGCGGCACCCAGTCGGTGGTCGGATCGTTGCGGATGGCCTGGTACAACGCCACGGTGTGCAGCAGGTTGAGCAACTGGCGCTTGTACTCGTGGATGCGTTTGACGTGAACGTCGAAGATGGCCGTGGTGTCGAGGTGGATGCCCAGCAGTTGCCGCACCCGCTCGGCCAGAACCTCCTTGTTGCGCTGGCGGCACAAGGCGTACTCGTCGCGAAAGTCCGCGCGCTCGGCGTAGGGCTCCAACGCCTTCAGATGGGCCTCGGGCCGTTGCAGCACGGGCTCGCCGAGAGCATCGACGAGCAGGTGGGTCAGCCCCGGATTGACCTGAAACAGCCAGCGGCGGAAGGTCACGCCATTGGTCTTGTTGTTGACCCGGTCGGGGTACAGCCTGTGCAGGTCGCGGAACACCGTGTCGCGCATCAGCCGCGTATGCAGTGCGGAAACCCCGTTGATGCTGTGTGCGCCGAGAAAGGCCAGGTTGCCCATGCGCACGCGCCGGCCATGGTCCTCCTCGATCAGCGATACCGCGCGCAGCAGGCGAAAGTCGTGAATGTCCTTGGCGCGCAGCGCATCGATATGCTCGGCGTTGAGCAGATAGATGATCTGCAGGTGGCGAGGCAGCAGACGCTCCATCAGCGCCACCGGCCAGGACTCCAGCGCTTCCGGCAGGAGCGTGTGGTTGGTGTAGGCGGTAGTCGCCACCGTCAGCTGCCAGGCCTGCGCCCAGGGCATGCGATGCTCGTCCACCAGCAGACGCATCAGCTCGACCACGGCGATGGCCGGGTGAGTGTCGTTGAGCTGGATCGCCACGTGCTGCGGCAGGCTTTGCAGGTCCTGATGCAAACGCAGGTGGCGCTCGATCAGATCCTGCAGCGAGGCGGAAACCAGAAAGTACTCCTGGCGCAGGCGCAGCTCCTGACCCGCCTCGGTATCGTCGGCCGGATAGAGCACACGCGAGATGCTCTCGGCGCGGACTTCGCCGGCCACCGCGCCAAAGTGATCGCCGGCATTGAAGCGGTCCAGCTGCAGGTTTTCCTCGGCGCGCGCGCGCCACAGCCGCAGGGTGTTGACCGAAGCACCACGCCAGCCTACCACCGGCGTGTCGTAGGCGATGGCGCGTACGCTCTCCTGCGGCTGCCACAGTTGCCGCGCGGTGCCCGTACCGTCGTCGAGGCTCATCACGCCGCCGCCGAAGCCGATGCGATAGGCCACCTCGGGACGCTCGAACTCCCAGGGATTGCCGAAGTCCAGCCAGGTTTCGGTCTGCTCGGCCTGCCAGCCGTCGATGATCGCCTGGCGGAACAGACCATGTTCATAACGGATGCCGTAGCCATGCGCGGCCAGGCGCAGGGTCGACATGCTCTCCATGAAGCAGGCTGCCAGGCGCCCGAGGCCGCCGTTGCCCAGTGCCGCATCCGGCTCGATCTCGCGGATGCGTTCAAGCTCGACACCGAGCTCGGCCATGGCCTGGCGGGCCACATCGAGCAAGCCGAGATTGCTCAGGTTGTCCACCAGCAGGCGGCCGATGAGAAATTCCAGAGACAGGTAATAGATACGCTTGGCGCCCTGACGCTCGACCTGCGCGGAGGACTCTTCCCAGCGATCGATCATGTGATCGCGAGTGGCCAGGGCTAGCGCCTCGAACCAGTCGTGGTCGTAGGCGGTACTCGGGTCCTTGCCCACGGCATAGCGCAGCTTGGCCAGGATGGCCGCCTTGAAGCGTGCTACGGCACTCTCGGTCTCGCTGTGCGATTCGCTCATATCGTCCCCTCACGCGCGCGTCGCGTTGATGACAGCCGAAGCGACGTTCGGCCTTTTCTTTGGGGCCTTGGCGATGGCGATGAGTTCAGGGTTTTTCTGCCCTGCGCCCGCTGATCAAAAAGCCTGAACTTCGACTTCGCGGCTCCTCTCACAACTCATGAACGGCAACGTCGAGGAGATCATCATGCGAGCCATCATTCCCGGCCTTCTGGTCGGCGCGCTAGCGGCAGGCGACGCACTGGCCGAGGCCTGCTACGTCAGTGCCAGCGCCTCCAGCGAGGCCATACAGGAAGTTGAACAGGAGTTCTGTTACGAGTTCACCGGCATGGACAAGGGCGCGATCGACTGGTCGTGTCATAATGAAACCGGCGACATGATCAACAGCGAACAACGCAAGGTGGCCAGTTGCGCCGAGTCCAAGCTGGGCAGCTGCGAAGCGGCGCTGACCCAGGAAACCCTGACCAACTACCGCTCCGGCGACGATGACGAGCGGGAAGCGCGCCCCGCCGTGCCCAACGATGCCAAGGTGGTCACCCATTACTACCAGGCGGGCGATCTCAAGCAGGTGCGCATCGACTGCGAAAGTGCCGGCGGCACCTGGCGGGAACGCTGATGGCTACCTACGACGGCCTGTTTCTGCTGCCAGGCAGCGCTCAGCACATGGCCCATGAGCGCATGGTGCAACGCCAGCTTGGCGAGAAGCTGGCCGCTCTGCTTGGCTGCCCCTTCCTCGGCCCCTGCCAGCCGGGCAGCGAGGTTCGCGGCCACCACTATTTCCTGCCCGAGGACACCCTGGTCGGCGATGTCAGCTCGCTGGGCATCGACGGGCCGGATGATTTCTTCGGCGGGCAGGTCGAACACGCCTTTCTTGCCACCAAGGCGATAAGTCACCCTGCTCTGGAAGCGCCCCGACATCTCCCCGCGGGTTGGTCCGAACGTTTCGCCCGACAAATCGAGAGCATCACCCTACAAGGTTACAGCGTGTTTGATCTGCAGGACGCGACCGAGGCCGGTCAACGGCTGTTGCGCGAAGGCCCGGTTCGCCTGAAACCGGTGGACGGTACCGGTGGCCGCGGCCAGCAGGTGGTGCGTTCGCCCGATGAACTGGAGCGTGCATTGGCGGAGCTCGATGCGCAGCGCGTGGAGCAGCAGGGACTGGTACTGGAAGAGGACCTGCAGCAGCCCAGCACCTATAGCGTCGGGCAGATTCGTGTGGCGGACATAACCCTGAGCTACCACGGTACCCAGCAACTGACCGACGACGGCCATGGTAACCAGGTCTATGGGGGCTCGCGCCTGACGCTGGTGCGCGGCGACTACCTGGCGCTGATGACGCTCGACCTGCCGCGCAGCGTACGTCTGGCCGTGCAGCAGGCGCGCATTTTCGAGCTGGCGGCGCTGGAGGTGTATCCCTCGATCCGGGCCTCGCGGCGCAACTATGACGTAGCTCAGGGGCTGAATGCGCGCGGGCTGTCGCGTAGCGGCGTGCTGGAACAGTCCTGGCGCGTCGGCGGTGCCAGTGCCGCGGAAATCTTCGCCCTGGAGGCGTTCATCAACGACCCGCAGCTGCAAACGCTGCAGGCGTCGACCCATGAATACTATGGGGATGTGTCTCCGCCAGCAGGCGCCGTCTGCCTGTATCAGGGACAGGACAGCGAGGACGGCCCATTGGCCAAGTACGTCAAGGTGGGCCACTCATGACCGCCTGCAGCCAGGACCTGGACATTCTGGTGGATGACCAGCATATCGCCGGCACCCTGCTGACCCCGCCAAACAAGGTTCCCGGGGTGCTCTTCGTACACGGCTGGGGCGGCAGCCAGCAACGTGACCTGGCACGAGCCCGTGGTATCGCCGGACTGGGCTGCGTGTGCCTGACCTTCGACCTGCGCGGGCACGAACGCAACATAGAAGCGCAGGAGCGCGTGTCGCGCGAGCACAACCTCGCCGACATTCTCGCCGCCTACGATCTGCTCGCCGCGCATGACGCGGTCGACCCCGAGTGCATCGCGGTTATCGGTACCAGTTACGGCGGCTACCTGGCCACCCTGCTCAGCGTGCGTCGGCCGGTACGCTGGCTGGCCCTGCGGGTACCGGCACTGTACTGGGACGAACAGTGGCAGCTGCCCAAACGCCAACTGGACGTTGCCCGGCTGGGGGAGTACCGCCGCAGGCCGCTGCGTGCGCAGGACAACATGGCGCTGGGCGCCTGCTCGGAATTTCGCGGCGACGTGCTGCTGGTGGAATCCGAGCATGACGATTTCGTCCCGCACACCACGCTGATGAGCTACCGAAACGCCTTCGACAAGGCTCACTCGCTGACCCACCGCACCATGGCCGGTGCCGACCATGGGCTCAGCGAGGACCGCCACCAGCAAGCCTACACACGCATCCTGATCGACTGGGTCAGCGAGATGGTGATAGGAGCACGGGTAGGCGACTACCCGCACCATCTGGTGCGCTACTCCTGAATCGCCGCGCCCTGCTCCCCTCTGGTCAATCCGCCAGGCGCAGGATCAGCGTTGCGAGCGGCGGCAATTGCAGATTCAACGAGTCGGACTGGCCATGCGCGGCCATCTGCTCGCTGTGCAGCTCACCCCGAGTGCCGGCACCCGAACCGCCCCAGCGACCTTCGTCGGTATTGAGCAGCACCTGCCAGCGCCCTGCGGCTGGCACGCCGATGCGGTAGCCATCGAGCACCTGCGGAGTGAAGTTGTGCACCACCAGCAGCGGTGAACTGCCCTCGCCGCCCTTGCGCAGCCAGGCGAATACGCTGTTGCGCGCATCGTCGCCGATCAGCCATTGGAAGCCGCTGTCCTGATCGTCGAGGCGGTGCAACGCCGGTTCCTCGCGGTACAGACGATTCAACTCGCGCACCAGCGCCTGGGCGGCGGCATGCTCCGGGTACTGCAGCAGGTACCAGTCCAGCTGCTGATCGTGGTTCCACTCGCGCCACTGGCCGAACTCACAGCCCATGAACAGCAGCTTCTTGCCCGGGTGACTCCACATCAGCGCGAGGAACAGGCGCAGGTTGGCGAACTGCTGCCAGCGATCGCCAGGCATGCGCCCGAGCAGCGAGCGCTTGCCATGCACCACCTCGTCATGGGAGATCGGCAGGATGAAACGCTCGGAGAAGGCGTAATGCAGGCCGAAGGTGATCTGGTGGTGATGATGCTGGCGGTACAGCGGGTCCTGCTGGATGTAGCTCAGGCTGTCGTTCATCCAGCCCATGTTCCACTTGTGGCTGAAGCCCAGGCCGCCCTGCTGTACCGGGCGGCTGACCCCGGGCCAGGCGGTGGATTCCTCAGCGATCACCAGCGCCCCGGGTACTTCGCTGCGTACCACCTCGTTGAGGTGCTGGAGAAACTCGATGGCCTCGAGGTTCTCGCGCCCGCCGTGACGGTTGGGAATCCACTGCCCCGCTTCGCGCGAATAGTCGCGGTAGAGCATCGACGCCACCGCATCCACGCGCAGGCCGTCGATGTGGTACTCGTTCAGCCAGTACAACGCGCTGGCCAGCATGAAGCCGTGTACTTCGGTGCGCCCGAGGTTGTAGATGCAGGTGTTCCAGTCCGGGTGAAAACCCTCGAACGGGTGCGCGTACTCGTACAGTGCGGTGCCGTCGAACTCGGCCAGACCGTGGGCATCGTTGGGAAAGTGCCCGGGCACCCAGTCGAGAATCACGCCAATGCCTGCGCGGTGGCAACGGTCGACAAAGGCGGCGAAACGCTGCGGGCTGCCGAAACGTGCAGTGGGTGCAAACATCGACAGCGGCTGGTAGCCCCAGGAACCGCCGAACGGATGCTCCATGATCGGCATCAGCTCGATATGGGTGAAACCCAGGTCCTGCACGTAGGGAATCAGCCGGTCCCCCAATTCGTCCCAGTCCGGCGCCTGGTCACCGGCCCACTGCCATGAACCGGCATGCAGCTCGTAGATCGCCAGCGGTGCCTGGGGGGCCTGACGCTGCTCACGCTCGCTCATCCACTGTTGGTCCTGCCAGGCGAAGACCTCAGCCTGTGGCACCCTTGAGGCGGTCGCCGGCGGCATCTCTGTCGACTGCGCCATGGGGTCGGCGCGCAGCGGCAACAGGCCGTGCGGCCCGAGGATTTCGTACTTGTAGCATTCACCTGGTTGCAGCCGTGGAATGAACAGCTCCCACACGCCTGCCGGGTAGCGCAGGCGCATGGGATGACGGCGGCCATCCCAGCTGTTGAAACCACCGACCACCGAAACCCGCCGCGCGTTGGGCGCCCATACGGCGAAGCGCACGCCCGGCACACCCTCGTGTTCCACCGGTGCGGCGCCCAGACAGCGCCACAGCTGCCGGTGGTTACCCTCGGCGAACAGGTAAAGGTCGGTGTCGCCCAGCAGCGGGCCGAAGGCATAGGGGTCTTCCGTCTCCTGCACGCTGCCCGGCCAGTGAATGCGCAGGCGGTAACGCTGCAGCTGGGGCAATCGCAGCTCGAACAGTCCCTCCGGGTCGCTGCGCTGCATGCGCCCCAGCGCCGAGCCATCGCTGGCCAGCAGGTCCACGGCATCGGCGCCAGGCAGCCAGACCCGCACCAGGGTCTCGTCGCCCTGCGCATGCGGGCCGAGAAAGCTGAATGGATCGCCATCCTCGGCCCGCTGCAGGCGCTGCACTCTGTTCTGATTCAAGTTCGTACTCCAGGTAATTGTTGAGCGAGGTCCACCAGCCCCTGCAACGGGACATCGATCCAGTCGGGGCGGTGGCCCGTCTCGTAGAGAATTTCGTAGGCGGCCTTTTCCACGCAGAAAAGCAGCAGCGCCGCGCCCTCGCCGTCGCGTTCGCGCCATTCGTGGGGCAGTTCGCTGGCGGCCACACGGTATGCATCGAGGAAGGCGCCGCGGGCCTGCTCGCGGTAACGCGCCACCACCTCCTGCACCACCTGCTGGGCATCGCGCGCTGCCTCAAGTCCGGCGGCATTGCGTTGTGCCACGGCGGCGGCGTAGGCAAAGGAGCGCAGCATGCCGGCCACGTCCTTGAACGGACTGTGATGCATGCGGCGCTCCTCCAGGGTGCGACTGGGCTCACCTTCGAAGTCGATGATGTAGGCATCGCCCTGCACCACCAGAACCTGGCCCAGGTGCAGATCGCCGTGTACGCGGATACGCAGCCCGCCAGCGGCCTGCGTGGCCAGCCGGGCGACAGCCTCGAGCAGCGCTTGCTGACGTGCCAGCAGCCAGTCGGTCTGCTCGGCTGCCGTCGCGGCCAGCTGGCCACGGCATTGGCTCAGGGCATGCAGGGCGTGGCGCAGCTGATCACCGATCGATTCGCTCCAGTGCGTACTGTCTCGCTCGCTGCTCAAGCGGTAGCCGAAGTCAGGGTTCTCCAGCGGACGGGCCAGAACGCTGTGCATCTCGCCGAGCCGCTTGCCCAACACGCCGCAGAATACTTCCAGCTCGGCCAGTGGATCGCCCCCGGAGCTGGCCGAACCGCCGCACAGCGCGTCACGAATGGCGCGGTCGAGGGTGTTGAGCGTCCACTGCCAGGCATCACCCTGGTTGTCGAGAAAGCGCTGGACCACCATCAAGGTATGCGACTGCCCCTCGGGATCGATGCGCACCACCTCTCCGAGGAAAGGCGCGATATGGGCGTAACCCTGATCGGTGAGGAAGCGCCCCATCTCCACTTCCGGGTGGATACCCGGAAAGCCGCGACGCAGGAGTTTCAACAAGAGCTGGTCACCGATCAGCGCCGAGCTGTTGGACTGTTCGGCCGACAGCAGCTTGAAATCGTTCTCGTCGAGGCCTTCGAGCTCAACCAGCGTCGGCTCGGCGCGGAACTGCAGCTCGCCGCCGTCACTGCGCAGAACTGCCTGCTGACGCAGCAGGCGAAGGGCCTGCTGACTGAACTGCGGCAGACTGAAAGCATCGGTCAGCAGTTCGACATGACGCCCGCGCCGCAGCCGGGCCAGGGCCAGCTGCTGTGGCAGATCGTTGCCGGCAGCCTGTGTCGGCACCGCTGCCAGGGGCAGGCGGTAATGCTCGGCCCCGCCTTCGCCGGATACCTCAACCTCCGCCAGCAGCGGCGCATCGGCAGCCTCGGACAACGGCATGACATAGAGCAGGCTGACACCGGCGGATGGCCGCTGGCCGCCGGCGAACCAGCGCCGCTTGGCCAGATACAGTGGCAGCGATTCGCGCTCCAGGGTCTGCCGCGCGCGCCCGTCCATCACTTCAGTCAGGGCACGACCGAGTACCAGGGTCTGCAGCTCCGGCATGCGATCCACCG
This sequence comes from Pseudomonas sp. Z8(2022), assembly GCF_025837155.1. NCBI lineage: Bacteria > Pseudomonadati > Pseudomonadota > Gammaproteobacteria > Pseudomonadales > Pseudomonadaceae > Pseudomonas > Pseudomonas sp. Z8(2022). The sequence goes on from NZ_CP107549.1 coordinate 2,278,037, forward strand.
GTTTCAGGTGCCAGCTGGGCATCTGCGAGGCATCGGCCAGATAGAACCAGTAGAAGCCATACGGCGGCAGCGTCAGCAGGTAGGTAAGCTGGCCGATGGGCGGGAACGAGGCGCCGCCGATCATCTCCACCGGAACCCGGTCATGGTAGTCGGCCAGTTCCAGCTCGACGGCCTGGGCCGCGCTGGACAGATTGGCCACGCAGAGAATCTGCTGATCGCTGCCATCCTCGCCCCGATACATGCGCAGGTAGGCGAGGATGCGCCGGTTGCTCGGTGCCAGCATCGTCAGCGAGCCGCGGCCGAAAGCCTTGTGCTGGTTGCGGATGGCAAGCATGCGCCGCGTCCAGTTGAGCAGCGAATGCGGATCACGCGCCTGCGCCTCGACATTGATGGTCTGGTAGCCGTACAGCGGGTCCATGATCGGCGGCAGCACCAGGCTGGCCGGGTCGGCGCGGGAGAATCCGCCGTTGCGGTCCATCGACCACTGCATCGGCGTGCGTACACCGTCACGGTCGCCGAGGTAAATGTTGTCGCCCATGCCGATCTCGTCGCCGTAGTACAGCGTCGGCGTGCCGGGCATCGACAGCAGCAGGCTGTTGAGCAGCTCGATGCGCCGTCGGTCGCGCCCTACCAGCGGTGCCAGACGCCGGCGAATGCCCAGGTTGATGCGGGCACGGCTGTCAGCCGCGTAGTAGTTCCACAGATAGTCGCGCTCGTCGTCGGTGACCATCTCCAGGGTCAGCTCATCGTGGTTGCGCAGGAAGATCGCCCACTGGCAATTGGGCGGAATTTCCGGCGTCTGACGCAGGATGTCGGTGATCGGGAAGCGGTCTTCCTGGGCGATGGCCATGTACATGCGCGGCATCAGAGGAAAGTGGAAGGCCATGTGGCATTCGTCGTCCTCACCGAAGTACGGGCGGGTGTCCTCCGGCCACTGGTTGGCCTCGGCCAGCAGCAGGCGATCCGGATAGCGCGCATCCAGTTCGGCGCGGATGCGCTTGAGCACCGCGTGGGTCTCCGGCAGGTTCTCGCTGCTGGTGCCGTCGCGCTCGATCAGGTAGGGGATGGCGTCCAGACGCAGGCCGTCGACACCCATGTCGAGCCAGAAGCGCATCACCCCGAGCACGGCTTCGAGCACCTTGGGGTTGTCGAAGTTGAGGTCCGGCTGGTGCGAGTAGAAGCGGTGCCAGAAGTACTGCCCGGCTACCGCGTCCCAGGTCCAGTTGGACTTCTCGCTGTCGATGAAGATGATCCGCGTGCCGGCGTATTTCTCGTCGCTGTCGGACCAGACGTAATAGTCGCGTGCCTTGGAGCCCTTCTTCGCCCGGCGCGCGCGCTGGAACCAGGGGTGCTGGTCCGAGGTGTGGTTGATCACCAGTTCGGTGATCACGCGCAGGCCGCGCCGGTGCGCCTCGGCAATGAAACGCCGGGCGTCGCTCAGCGAGCCGTAGTCGGGGTGGACGTCGTTGTACTTGGCGATGTCGTAGCCGTCGTCGCGGCGTGGCGACGGGTAGAACGGCAGCAGCCAGAGCGTATTCACGCCGAGCGCGGCGATGTAATCGAGCTTGTCGATCAGCCCCTGGAAGTCGCCGATGCCATCGTTGTTGGCGTCGAAGAAGGACTTCACGTGAACCTGGTAGATCACCGCGTCCTTGTACCACTGCGGATCGTTGAGGAAGGTCTTGCCGGCGCTGCGCTTGGCCATGGTGCTACTCCCTTGTTCAGCGGACGGTCTGGATTCGCCAGATGCCGAAAGGCAGGTGCCAGGGTTCGATACGCATCCACTGCACCTTGCCGTGCCAGATCCAGCGGTGGCCGTTCATCAGGTCTTCACCTGCCAGATCGGCATCGTCGGGCAGGCCCAGTTCCCACAGCGGCAACTCGAAGTGCGCTTCCTGGGCGTTGTGCGGATCGAGGCTGACGGCAATCAGGATGAAGTTGGAGAGGTCCGCGGTGCGCTTGCCGAAATAGAGGATGTTGTCGTTCCACGCGGTGTAGGCCTGAAAGCCCAGATGGGTCTGCAGCGCCGGGTTCTCGCGGCGAATCTGGTTGAGCCGGGTGATCTCGGCGTTGATGTTGCCGGGCGCCTGGTAGTTGCGCGGGCGCAGCTGGTACTTCTCCGAATCGAAATACTCCTCCTTGCCCGGAACCGGTTCGGCTTCGCACAGCTCGAAGCCCGAATACATGCCCCACAGCCCGGAGCCCATGGTCGCCAGCGCGGCGCGGATAAGGAATCCCGGGCGACCGCTGCGCTGCAGGAAATAGGGATTGATGTCCGGCGTATTGACGAAGAAGTTCGGCCGGTAACAATCGCGCCAGGGCGCCTGGTTCAGTTCGCTCAGGTAGCTCTGCAGCTCGGCCTTGGTGTTGCGCCAGGTGAAGTAGGTGTAGCTCTGGCTGAAGCCGAGCTTGCCCAGGCGCGCCATCATCGCCGGCCGGGTGAAGGCCTCGGCGAGGAAGATCACCTCGGGGTGGCGTTCCCGCACGTCGGCGATCAGCCATTCCCAGAACGGCATCGGTTTGGTGTGCGGGTTGTCGACGCGAAACAGTGTCACGCCCTGCTCCACCCAGCCCAGCACAACGTCACGCAGCGCCAGCCACAGATCGGGCATGGCCGCTTCGGCGTAGAAATCGACGTTGACGATGTCCTCGTACTTCTTCGGCGGGTTCTCGGCATGGCGGATGCTGCCATCCGGGCGCCAGCTGAACCAGCCGGGATGCTGCCTGAGCCAGGGGTGGTCGGGCGAGCACTGCACGGCGAAATCCAGTGCCACTTCCAGACCATGTTCATGCGCCACGCGTACCAACTGGCGAAAGTCCTCGAGGCTGCCAAGCTGCGGATGCACGGCCTCGTGACCGCCCTCCTCGCTGCCGATGGCATAGGGGCTACCGGGGTCGTCCGGGCCGGCCTTGAGGCTGTTGTTCGGCCCCTTGCGGTGGGTGCTCCCGATCGGATGAATGGGCGGGAAATACAGCACGTCGAAGCCCATCCCGGCGATTTCGGGAATGCGCGCCTGCACGTCGGTGAAGGAGCCGTGACGGCGTTCATCGCCCAGCGAGCGGGGAAACAGTTCGTACCAGCTGGCGAACTCGGCCAACTGGCGCTCGACATCCAGTGGATAGTTCGGTGTACGCAGCAGGTGCGGCCGATATTCGGCGCGGCGCATCAGTTCGTTGACAGATGGGTCGATCAGCACCGCCTCGCGTTCGGCCTGCGATTGCGCGGCCTCCATGCGCTCGATCAGCGCAGCCAGCTCGGCGCGCAATTCCAGCGGCGCCTGGGCGGCGATGCGCCGAACCAGCTGCGCCCCCTCCTGCAACTCAAGCTCCACCGGCACACTGGCACCGAGCTTCTTCACCAGCTCCTGACGGTAGCTGGCATAAACGTCCAGCCAGGCCTCGATGGCGAATTCGCCGCGCCCCTGCTGATCGATGCGCAGCTCTGCGCTCCAGTGATCATTGCCCAGCGCCTGCATCGGCACGCGCTGCCAGGATGCCTCGCCATTGGCGCGCCACAGCAGATCGGCGGCCAGCTGTTCGTGGCCATCGCTGAAGATCACGGCGCTGATTGGCAGCGGCCGGCCGCACAGGCACTTGCTGGCGAAACGGCCGCCTTCCACGGTCGGCTGTACAGCTTCGATGGCCAGTCGTGGCTGGGCGATGGCGTGATTCACGGTCTGGTCGGCATGCTGCGGGGACGGCATCTTTCCTGGCTCCTCTACGCCTGGCAGACGTGTTTGAAGGGGTTCGCGGGCAGGTCTGCGACAGCGTGCTGGGGCGCTGTACCTGTCAGAAAATCCGAGGCGGACGCGGCAGGAAAAGTTCAGGCAGTTTTTGCCCGTTCAACGGGCTGGCGAACTATTGTTAATCGCCCGGCTTTTCGTCCGATTGGTCGTCCGGTTTGATCCGGGTGCCTGGATCAACCACCATCGGCATCAGGTGCAGTACCACCAGTACGATCACCGTGGACAGCACGGCAGTGGCCTCGCGCCCGAGACCGACGGCCACGCCGATGGCGGCCGAGGCCCACAGCCCGGCTGCGGTGGTCAGGCCCTTTACATCGGAAATGTTCTGACCCTTGAGGATGGTGCCGGCGCCGAGAAACCCGACGCCGGCGGCAATGCCCTGGATCACGCGGCTCATGGCATCGGGTTCGGCGCCGTCCTGCTCCAGTGCCATGACGAAGACCGCTGCGCCAACGCACACCAGCATGTGTGTACGCATTCCGGCAGCCTTGCCCATGACTTCGCGCTCGTATCCCAGCAGGCCGCCGAGGAACATCGCCAGGAGCAGGCGCAGCGTGGCACGGGTGATGTGCTCCACCTGGCCAAGGTCGGAGAACTCCTGCACCAGCGTCGCGAGAATTCGCTCGAGTATGTCCATCTTCGTTCAATCTCCTGAAGCGCTTTCCTTCTGAGCGACGAACAGACGAAGAGGTTCGCCTCCGGTTATCCGAAAGCGGGAACAAACAGGCCCTGACGCATTCACTTCAGTTATGCGCCAGGGGCAATCCGGCTCGTGGCGAACCGGGAGAACGCTCATGCCCCGCGGCAGCAAAGACAAGTACAGCGCCAAGCAGAAACGCAAGGCCGAGCACATCGAGGACAGTTACAAGGAGCGTGGCGTAGCGCCGGAAGAAGCTGAGGCGCGCGCCTGGGCCACGGTCAACAAGCAGTCCGGTGGTGGCGACAAGGCCGGAGGCTCCGGGCAGAAGACCAGCGCGGCGAGCAAGGAGGCTGCGCGCAAATCCTCGGCACGGCGAGCGGCAGCGACGCGACAAGGCACGCCTCGCCCTGGTCAGCGACTGGAATCGATGAACAAGGCCGAGTTGACGGAACTGGCGCGCAAGCGGGATATCGCCGGGCGCTCCCGCATGCGCAAGGATGAATTGCTGCAGGCGCTGCGCAAGTCCTAGGAGACCTGCTCGCGCTCACGCTCCACACGCTCGCCGCAATCGCAGCCAGCGCTCTGGCACTGCACCATTCCCTTGGGATGGTGCAGCAGACAGGCCTCGCAGCAGTACAGCAGATCCTGGCCGGGGGTCTGGTGCAGCCACTCCCGCGACTCGACCGGACAATTGCAATGCGCACAGGCGCAGGTCGATGTGCTCATGGCTCGCCCTCCTCGTCGCCGGGTACGACCTCGTCGGTCCAAGGCTTGCCGTCGAGCGGCGCCGAGCGTGCCAACTCTGCTTCGTCCAGGCCGAAGCCGCCACCGACCTGGGTTTCGTCCACCACGCTGAGTTCCTCATCGTTGGCACCGTCATCGCCGCGCTCGAGCGGCGAACGCGCACCACTGTCGTCGATCAGGGTGTCCGGGCTCAGGTCATCGAGACTGACGTTGTCCTCGTGCTCGCTTTCACCGAGCGTCGCAGCGCCAGTCAGGCCGATCTCGTCGTCGCCGCTGGAAGATGGCCGCGCAGTCTGCTGCAGCGAGGGCTCACCCGTACCCAGGCTGTCTTCGTCATCGCTGAAGTCCAGCGCCTGCTCATCGACTGGTTCCGGATTGACACCTGAGATGGAGTCTTTCATGGCATACCTCCTTCGAACGGTAAGGAACACGTCCGACGACGGCGTACAGGCGCCATCGTGCGGACATTCGGCTCAAGGCGAAATCGGATCGCTGGCCGGGAAGGTTTCCTCTACGGCATGGTCCAGACGGTTGTCCTCGCGCCCCTTCAAGGCATCCATTTCCTTCTGCAGGCGCGGCAGCGCTGCACGCAGCTCGGCCACACGCTCGCGCAGGCTTTCCAGCTCGGTCTTGGGGTCGCTGATCAGCCCCTTGACCACGCAGTGTCCGCTCAGCCCGCGCTGCAGCAGCGCAGCACCGCCAAGGGCCTTGAGTACACCCGAGGTGCCGCCCTGGCAGACACCGGCGACAATGGCAGTGGCGCCGGTGGCGAGCGAGATGGCCCGCTCCAGGCGAGGGACATTTTGGGTCAGTGACATGGCGTTTCCTCCTGATGGTTGCATGACGAATGCCGATTGCGGCGCCCGTGAGATTTAGAAAGCCTCGCTGGCGCCAAAGGTTCAGAGAATCGGTCCAGTGGCCCGTTTCAGGGCCGCAGAATCACCTTGCGGCACTGCTCGCGCCGCGAGTCGAACAGGCGATAGCCTTCAGCCGCCTCGGCCAGCGGCATGCGGTGGCTGATGATGATTTGCGGATCGAGGTCGCCGCTCTGAATGTGCTCCAGCAGCCTGGGCAGCAGCGGATGGACGTGGGTCTGGCCCATCTTGAAGGTCAGCCCCTTGTCGAACGCATCGCCGAACAGAAAGCCGTGGATGAAACCGGCATAGACACCCGGCACGCTGACCGTGCCGCCCCGGCGAACCGCTGCGATGCACTGGCGCAGTGCCACGCCGCTGCTGGCTTCCAGCTTCAGCGTGGTCAGTACGGTTTCGGTAAGGCTGCCCTTGGCTTCGAAACCCACCGCATCGATCACCGCATCCACGCCACGGTAGCCCGGCGTCTGTTCGATGATGGCGCTGGCCGGGTCATCGACCTTGTCGAAGTTGATCGGTATCACGCCGTAGGTCTGCCGGGCGTAGTCCAGACGATAATCGTGGTGATCGACCATGAAGATCTGCTCGGCACCGAGCATGCGCGCACAGGCTGCACTCATCAGCCCGACCGGGCCGGCGCCATAGATCGCCACGCGACTGCCCGGACCGACTCCGGCATTGACCGCGGCCTGATAGCCGGTAGGCAGGATGTCGGTGAGAAACAGCACCTGCTCGTCATCGAGCACGTCCGGCACCTTGAACGGACCGGTATTGGCCTTGGGCACTCGCACCAGTTCCGCCTGTCCGCCCGGAACACCACCGTACAGCTGGCTGTAGCCGAACAGCGCCGCGCCTGGCGGAATCTGCTTCTTGTTGAGAATCGCGCCGCGCCCCGGGTTGGTGGTTTCGCAGGCCGCATGCAGGTCCATCTGGCAGAAGAAGCAGTCACCGCAGGCGATGACGAAAGGCACGATGACCCGGTCGCCCTTGCTCACAGCTGTGACCTGCGGGCCGACTTCCTCGACCACACCCATGAACTCGTGGCCGAAGATGTCGCCATCCTTCACCTGCGGAATCTTGCCGCGATACAGGTGCAGATCGGAGCCACAGATCGCCGTGGCGGTAACCCGCAGAATGATGTCGTCCGGTTGCTCGATAACCGGATCGGGCACCCGCTCCACCCGCACGTCGTGACTGCCGTGGTAGGTCAATGCTTGCATGAGGCTTCTCCCGGAATAAGGCATGTCCCTATTCCGAAATCGCTGCTGTGCAGATGTTCAGGCTATTTGCGGGATGTTCTGCATGGATGTTTGCTGCACCAGCCGGTCGACCACCTGGTAGACGGCAGCACGATGATCGGCGCCGCCGCTACGGGCACGGCGATAGAGGCCAAGCTGGGCTTCTGCGCTGCCACCGATACGCGCCAGCTGGCGCGCGTGCGCCATGATCCAGCGATCCTCGGGGGCGATATGCCCGGCTATGCAGGTTAGAACCTGATCCAGCCAGGCACGGAACGGCAAGGTGCTGTGGCTGCGCGGCTCGATGAACAGGCCGCGCAGGCCGCGACGTTTGGCGCGCCAGCGATTTTCCAGGGTGAGAATGCGCGTCAGCGGGTCATCGAACCATTCAAGGTGCGGGGTATCCAGCGCATGGCCGAGCATGGCGCGAAACAACCCGGCAATGCACAGGGCGTCCTGCAGTTTCGGGCAGGCGTCGGCGATACGCAGCTCCAGGGTCGGAAAGCGCAATGACGGGCGGATGTTCCACCACAGATTGACCGCCGAGCCGATGCAGTCGGTATCGGTCATCACCTTCAGGTAGCGCTGGTACTCGGCGTCATCGCGAAAGTGGTCGGGAATGCCCATGCGCGGCCACTCGTCACAGACGGCCTGGCGATAGCTCATCAGGCCAGAGGGGCGACCGTCCCAGAATGGTGAGGACGCGCTCAGCCCCAGCAACAGCGGCAACCAGGGCGTCAGCCGGTTCATCAGGCGAATGCGGTCGATGCCTTCCGGCACCCCGACATGCACGTGCAGGCCGGCCAGCACGCTGCGGCTGGCAACGATGCGGTAGTCGTCGAAGATGGCCTGATAACGGGCCATGTTGGTGGCCTGCACGCTGCGCCATTGCCCCAGAGGATGCGTACCCGCAGCAAGGATGCCGCAACCGAACTCGCGGGCCAGATCGGCCATGGTCCGACGAGCCTGGTCAAGGAAGTCGCGCGCCTCGTCGAGTCTGCTGAGCACCGGGGTCACTACCTCGAACTGCGCGGCGAACATCTCTCGCGTCACGCACGGGCCCAGGGCGCGGCGGCTGGACACGGCAAAGGCCTCGACTCCGCGCTGCGCCACGCAGCGGCTGGCCAGATCGGTGAGAAAGTATTCTTCCTCGATGCCGAACGTACTCGTGGTCATGACCACCTACCTCCCAGGATTCCTGCAATGGAGGGAGTTGCGGCGGTTTCGGTTCAACCTGTTTTGACGCTACGTCGGCTGTGGCGAATTTAGGTGGAATCTTTGTTCAGGCAAGGCCCTCCTAAACAGAACATGGACCCGTTTTCAGGAGACTTGACTCATGTCGATCGCCAGTTTCATCGACACGCCTGCCGCGCAAAGCATTTCCCTGGTTCCTGCCACCGGACCCTGGCAAACCCTCTATCACCAACTGATGGACGAGCCCGAGCCGGGCCATCCGCAAGCACGCGAGTTTCTTCTCGAGTGCCTGCAGGAGGTCGCCGGGCTGCCCTGCGAGCTGCCGCAAAGCCCCTATGAGCTGGCAGCCTGGTCGCTACGCCAGACTCAGCAGGTGACTGCCGATTACGCCAGCTATCTGGAGGGACGCCGATCCGGCCAGGGCCGCCGCTACTTCCCGCGCAAGGCGCATGCCCTGCATTTTCTCCGTGCGGTGGCGCCGACCAAGCTGGTCGACGGTGCCTGGCTCTACGGCACCCTGCCCCACTGGCGCGATTACCGTGTCTATCCACTGGTGCGAACCTACCTGGAAGAACTGGGCGACGGGGTGCCGGCACAGAATCATGTGCTGCTGTATCGACAACTGCTGGCGAGCCAGGGCTGTGATGATGCGCTGGAGCTGGATGATGCGCTGTATCGTCAGGGCGCGATCCAGCTGGCGCTGGGGCTGATGGTGGACGAGTTCCTGCCCGAGGTGATCGGTTACAACCTCGGCTACGAGCAGTTGCCTCTGCACCTGCTGATCAGCGCGTTCGAACTCAACGAGCTGGATATCGATCCCTATTACTTCCAGCTGCACGTCACCATCGACAACGGCTCCACCGGCCACGCTGCCAAGGCGGTACAGAGCGTGCTGGACAACCTGCCGCGGGTCGGCGATGCACAGGCCTTCTATGAACGGGTGATGCGCGGCTATCTGCTCAATGACCTCGGGCCTGGCTCCACCGCCGTGATCGACAGCTTCGAGCTGGAGCAGCAGGTACTGCAGATGCTCGAACGCAAGCGCACGGTGGCCAGCCTGGTGCATTCCGACTACTGCCGCATCGAGGGCCGCACAGTTAACCAGTGGCTGGGCAACTCGGGTGACGTGGCAGGCTTTCTCGAGGCCATGCAGCGCAACGGCTGGATAAAACGTGACAAGGACCCGGCGGAGAGTCGTTTCTGGCGTCTGGTGGAGGGTCAGGGCGCGGCCATGTTTGGGGTCTTCAGCCCCTACGAGCGCCAGTTGCTGCATGACTGGATCGCCGGGGACTGGCAACAGGCCGAGCAGCGCCCACCCTTTCGCGCACGTCGTCCGAGCAAGAGCGCCCTGCCCGCCGAAGGCAGTACACAGCATGGTGAGCTGGACCGCGAGCGCCGCGACATGCTCCGCCAGCTGCAAGGCCTGGATGCCTATCGACGCGAATGCCGCCTGATCGAACTGCAATCGCCAGGACAGCACTGGCGCAGCGCCGGCCTGGCTGCCACCCGCACCTTCACGGCGTTGATGCAACAGCCACGCTGACTCAGGAGTCGCACATGCGCGAACACACCTACGACGCCCCGCAAACCCTCGCGCTGCTGCGCCTGGGTAGCCTGCTACGGGCGCGTGGCTACCACTTCGTCACCCCGACTCCGCTCACCCATGAACGGGTCAATCAGCGTGCGGACAACGCCATGGCGAACGACCTGCGCGACGTGTTCGGCTGGAGTCGCCCCTTCGCCGACGGCACGCTCGATGAGGAAATCGTCGCAGCCATGCGTGAAGCGCAGGTCCTGCAGTCTCATGCGCTGGGCTGGATCAGCCAGGTACGTTTCTCCAGCCTGGGGGACGAACTCTACGTGCACTCGCGCTTTCCCACCGAGGAGAGCGACGCGGTGTTCTTCGGCCCCGATACCTATCGATTCACCCGCTGGCTGCGCGAATACCTGAAGCACGCGGATCAGCCGTTGCGGCGCATTGCCGATATCGGCTGCGGCGCCGGCCCAGGTGCGATCACCGCGGCGCAGTTGCGCCCGGGGGCCGAAGTCATCGCACTGGATATAAACCCCAGGGCACTGGCCATGACTGCGGTGAATGCGCGCCAGGCCGGTATCGACAACCTGCGTGTTCAGCGCAGCGACCTGCTGCGAGATGTGCCGGGCCAGTTCGATCTGATCATCGCCAACCCGCCCTACATGCTCGACCCGCAGCAGCGGACCTATCGCCACGGCGGTGGCTCGCACGGCGCCGGGTTGTCCCTGGCGATCTTCGACGCGGCAATGGAGCGACTGGCACCTGGCGGTACATTGCTGCTCTATACCGGTGTGGCGATCTTCGATGGGGAGGACCCATTCCTCAATGCAATTCGCCTGTCACTTCGCGATACCGGCTGGGACTGGGACTACCAGGAAATCGATCCGGACGTGTTCGGCGAAGAGCTGCAGAAAACCGAGTATGCTCAGGCCGAACGCATTGCCTGCGTAGCCTTGCGCCTGACCTATCAGGCCAGTTCGCAAGGCTAAAGCCGCGCCTGCGAATGGCAGGCGCGGCTTTTTCTTTCCAAGGATGCTCAGGCTGCCTTGGCCTCGACACTGCTCTTCAAATACTTGCGCAGTACCTCCATGGACTCGCCCAGCTCCTGCAACTGCTGTTTGCTCAGCAGCTTGCGGGCCTGAGGGAACATGTCGCGCTCCTCTTCCTCGATGTGGTGTTCGAGCAGCTCCTTGAGCACTTTGACCCGGCCCGCGAACTCGAGGGCGGACGGCGGAGTCTCCTTGATGTCGGGCAACACCAGCGCTTCCACGGCGCGGTGCTCTTCCTTGGCCTCGGTGGTCAGCACTGCTTCGTCCTTGTTGCCCGCCTGCCTGAATGCCGGATAGAAGATCTGCTCTTCGAGCTCGGTATGGATCTTCAGTTCCTGTTCGATCCTGGCCAGCAGCTTCTTGCGTGTCTGCACCGCTCGCTCGGTGGTTTCTTCGAGCTTGCTCAGCAGGTCTTTGACGGTATCGTGGTCCTTCTTCAGCAGTTCGATGGCATTCATCGTCTTGCTCTCCTCAGGTCTGCCAATCACATCGTTGGAAATGCCAGGGCCCGCTTCAAGCGGGCCCTGGGTAGCGGTCACGAATCGCGAGCGCCGTGGCTTTTCTGGCCACCCTTGCGTCCTGCCTCGGAAGCTCTCTGGCGGTCATTGGCGAAATTGCCACCGCTGTTGTGGCCACCTTTGCGGCCGGCCTCCGAGGCCCTCTGACGATCATTTGCGAAGTTACCCGGATTTTTGTTGGTCGCCATTACTGGTACCTCCTGAGAATTTTTCGCGAGGCGGATTTGCCTCTACATAATTTCAGGCAGGCGCTTCGCCGAGTTGTTCAGGCTTTTTTCATCAGCCATTGACCACGCTGCCACCGTTGACATGGAGCATCTGCCCGGTGACGTAAGAGGCGTCGTTGCTTGCCAGATAGACGAATGCCGGCGCGACCTCCGAGGGCTGTCCGGGACGTCCCAATGGCGTGTCGGCGCCAAACTCGGAAACCTTCTCGGCACTGAAGGTCGACGGGATCAGGGGCGTCCAGATCGGCCCCGGGGCAACACCATTGACCCGTATGCCACGCGGCGCCAGGTTGATCGACAGCGAGCGGGTGAACGAAGTGATCGCACCCTTGGTGGAGGAATAGTCGAGCAGCATGGGATTGCCCTTGTAGGCCGTCACCGAACTGGTGTTGATGATGCTCGAGCCCGGCTGCAGATGCTGCAGCACGGCCTTGGTCAGATGAAACATGGCGAAGATGTTGGTGCGAAAGGTCTGCTCCCACTGCGCCTCGTCGAGTGCTTCGAGGTCGCGCTCGGGGTGCTGCTCGCCGGCGTTGTTGACCAGGATGTCGATGCGTCCCCACTTGGCGATCACCGCATCGACCACGCACTGACAGAAGCTGCCGTCGCCCACGTCTCCGGCCAGGGCGATGGCCTCGCCACCGTGCCGCTTCACTTCATCGAGGGTTTTCTGCGCGTCCTGGTCTTCATTGAGATAGACCAGAGCGACGTTGGCGCCCTCCAAAGCGTAGTGCACGGCAACGGCGCGACCAATGCCGCTGTCGCCGCCAGTGATGATCGCCACCTTGCCAGCCAGCTTGCCGGCGGCGCGGTAATCGTCGGCCAGGTACACCGGCTCGGGATGCATGGCGTGCTCGACACCAGGCTGGCGCTCCTGATGCTGAGCGGGCAGTGTCTTGTCGTTCATCTTCACATCCTCCCTTCGGACAAGCGTTCAGACGGCCTGCAGACGTGGGCTGGCGGTCACCGGGTGGGTCTTGTGGCGATTCTCGAAGCAGAAGTTGGTGGCCTGTACATAGCCTTCGGCCGAACCGCAGTCGAAGCGGCGTCCCTTGAACTTGTACGCCAGCACGCAGCCCTGCTGGGCCTGCTTCATCAAGGCATCGGTGATCTGGATCTCGCCGCCCTTGCCTGGCTCGGTCTGTTCGATCAGCTCGAAGATGTCGGGAGTGAGGATGTAGCGGCCGATGATTGCCAGGTTCGACGGCGCATCCTCGGGGCTGGGTTTTTCCACCATCCGCTCGATACGGAAGATATCGTCACGCAGCGCTTCGCCGGCAATCACGCCGTAGCGCGAAACCTCCTCCATCGGCACTTCCTGAATGGCGACGATGGAGCAGCGGAACTGTTCATAGAGCTTGACCATCTGCGCCAGCACGCCGTCGCCTTCCAGGTTCAGGCACAGGTCATCGGCCAGGACCACGGCGAACGCCTCGTCGCCGATCAGCGAACGGCCAGTGAGGATGGCGTGGCCGAGGCCTTTCATCTCGATCTGGCGGGTGTAGGAGAAGGTGCACTGATCGATCAGGTGGCGCACGCCACTCAAGGATTTCTCCTTGCCGGTGTTGGAAATCTCGTGCTCCAGCTCGTAGCTGATGTCGAAGTGGTCTTCCAGCGAGCGCTTGCCGCGGCCGGTGACGATGGCGATTTCGTTAAGCCCGGCTTGCAGTGCTTCTTCGACGCCATACTGGATCAACGGGGTGTCGACTACCGGAAGCATTTCCTTGGGCATCGACTTGGTGGCGGGAAGAAAACGGGTGCCGTAACCGGCTGCGGGGAACAGGCATTTCTTGATCATGGTTTCTGTACCAGTTGAGTGACTCGGTACTAGAACCTGACCTGCCCAAAGCGTTTGCGGTTCAAGGTATTTCGCGCGTTGCCGTTACGTTGCCCGAATGGAGAAAGGAGGCCCTTAGAGGGCCTCCCCAAGGCTACGCAATCAATCAACTGCGCCCCCCACCGTGGCTGCTCTGGCCACCCTTGCGGCCTGCTTCGGAGGCTTTCTGGCGATCATTGGCGAAATTGCCGCCGCTGTTCTGGCCGCCCTTCTTGCCGGCTTCGGAAGCTTTCTGACGATCGTTGGCGAAGTTGCCTGGATTCTTGTTGCTCATGTCGCTTCTCCTCAGTGATGGGCAAAATTGCCCGTGCACTGTTTTGGAGAAAGTACCTTGCGCGGATGTTCAGGCTAATTCCCCGCCTCGCTCGGCAATCACTGACGAGCGGTCATGCTCATTTCTCTTCGGACCGCCGGATGATGGAGATCTTGCCGTTACGCTCGATGATCGCGTATCGAATCTGATCCAGCCGCTCCAGTCCATTCTCCCGCGCCGACTCCATGAGATCGTCCATCGTCAGGCGTGCCTTGTTCATGCGCCACTGCATCGGCACGCCGTCCTCGACGATGATGGTCGGCGAACCATCGAGCAGCCGCGCCAGCCAATCGTTGCGGCGTTTGAGCAGCGAAGCACCAACGTCCAGAGCGATCAGGGTCGCGATCACCAGAATCATGTTGGTGACGGAGAAGTCATCACCCAGCAGCGCCTGCTGAGTCGCCTCACCAATGATCAACAGCAGTACGAAATCGAAGGTAGTCAGCTGCGCCAGCGAGCGTCGGCCAGACAGCTTGAAAAGAATCAATAACGCCAGGTAGACGGCGCCGGCACGCAGTACCGCATCCATAATCGCCTCCTCAGGGGTAGATGAACTGATTCAGCTCGACCTGCTGGCCGGCTGCACGGAGTGTGGTGCGATAGGCGCCAATCCCGTCAGCCGTGAGGCGCAGGCTCACGGTGATACGCTCAGCCTCCGTGCTGAAGTCGAGAATCAAGCCACCCGCTCCATCGCTGGCACTGCGCATCGGCACGGGCTGGATCGACTCAATGGAAAAACCCTCCAGCAGTTCACCGGCAATATGTAGCCGCGGCGTGCCCTGAAGGCTCACCTTCAGCGGCGTTTGCGCACCGTTGCGGGCGAAACGCTGGTATTCGACCTGCAGTACATCCTGCGCCTCACCAGTCTGGACATGGCTGAGCGGCCCTTTGGAGAATAGCCCGGCCAGGGCCAAGGCCATGAGCAGCAGCAGGCCATACCAGCCCAGACGCTCTATTTGCCAGCCACGGATCTGCAGGGCCATGTTTTCCCGGACGGGAACGTTACGACTGCTTTGTTCAGGTAAGTGCATGTCGGTCTCCTCCTGAAACCTATGACCTGCCATCCATGGCAAACATTTCCTTGATGTCTCAACCAAGCCGGACGCGCGTTGCACACATCCCATCTGCCGGCATGACAGGCTGGGTCAACTGCATAACGGGAAGCACTACACGAAGGCGATAGCTTCAGCAGAAATGTTCAATGCCGGTCAAGCAGATGGAAACGCGGCAGACCCAGATGCCAGTGGATCGCCGCCAGGCGGGCCGCCAGTACCACGAACATCGCTGCGGCGGTATCCAGCCAGTGCGGCGTTCCCAGCATGCGCAGACCGATGAAGGTAAGCGCGCCGGCGATGCAGGCGGTGGCGTAGATTTCCTTCTGGAAGATCAGCGGGATCTCGTTGCACAGCACGTCGCGGATCACCCCGCCGACGACACCGGTCATAACCCCCATGATCACCGCGGTACTGATCGGCGTACCGTTCTGCAGCGCCAGCTCGGTGCCGTACACGGTGAACACCGCCAGACCGAAGGCATCGGCGACCAGCAGACCTTTCTCGTGAATTGGCCGGGTCATGCGTACCCAGGCCACGGTACCCAGCGCCGCCAGGGACGCGACGAGGATGTAGGTGTCGTCGCGAATCCAGCTCACCGGATGGTTGTCGAGAATCAGGTCGCGCAGCGTACCGCCACCCAGCGCGGTGACGATGGCCATCACCAGCACGCCGAACAGATCCATGGACTTGCGTCCCGCCATCAGTGCACCGGTGATGGCGAACACCGCTACGCCGAACAGGTCGGCGAAATAGAAAAGCTGTTCCATGCTGTCCTCAGCGGTTGACCGGCGTACGCAGGGTGACGAATTCCTCGGCAGCGCTCGGGTGCACGCCTATGGTCTCGTCGAAGATCTGCTTGGTTGCACCGGCCTTGAGCGCGATGGCCAGGCCCTGAACGATCTCGCCGGCCTCCGGGCCGACCATATGGCAGCCCAGCACGCGGTCGCTGTCGGCATCGACCACCAGCTTCATCAGGGTACGCTCCGGATTTTCGGTAAGGGTCAGCTTCATCGGGCGGAAGCGGCTTTCGAAGATCTTCACCTTGTGGCCGTCTTCGATGGCCTGCTCTTCGCTGAGGCCAACGGTGCCGATGTTCGGCAGGCTGAACACGGCGGTGGGGATCATGCGGTAGTCCAGCGGACGGTATTGCTCGGGTTTGAACAGTCGGCGTGCCACGGCCATGCCTTCGGCCAGCGCGACCGGAGTCAGTTGCACACGGCCGATCACGTCGCCGATGGCGAGAATCGACGGCGTGGCGGTCTGGAACAGATCATCGACTTCGATATAGCCGCGTTTGTCCAGCTTGACCTCGACATTCTCCAGGCCGAGGTTGTCCAGCATCGGTCGGCGTCCGGTGGCGTAGAACACGCAGTCGGCCTCCAGCACGCGGCCGTCCTTGAGCGTGGCAGCGAGGCTGCCGTCAGCCTTGCGTTCGATGCTGGCGATGTCGGCATTGAACTGCAGGTCCATGCCCTTCTTGCTCAGCTCGTCGCGCAGATGCTCACGCACCGCGCCGTCAAAGCCACGCAGGAACAGATCGCCGCGATACAGCAGCGAAGTCCGTGCGCCCAGGCCATGGAAGATCGAGGCGAACTCCACGGCGATATAGCCGCCGCCGACCACCAGTACACGCTTGGGCAGCTGCTTGAGGAAGAAGGCCTCGTTGGAGCTGATGGCGTACTCGCGACCGGGAATGTCCGGAATCTGCGGCCAGCCGCCGGTGGCGATGAGAATGCGCTCGGCGCTGTGGCGCTGGCCATTGACCTCGACGGTATGGCCATCGACGATGCGCGCATGGCCTTCGAACAGGCTGACGCCACTGTTGGTCAACAGATTGCGGTAGATGCCGTTGAGGCGCTCGATCTCGCGGTTCTTGTTGGCGATCAGCGTCGCCCAGTCGAAGCTCGCTTCGCCAAGCGACCAGCCGAAATCTGCAGCCTGCTCGAAGTCCTCGGCGAAATGCGCACCGTACACCAGCAGTTTCTTCGGTACGCAGCCGACGTTGACGCAGGTGCCGCCCAGATAGCGGCTCTCGGCGACCGCGACGCGGGCACCAAAGCCAGCGGCGAAGCGCGCCGCGCGTACGCCGCCGGAACCGGCGCCGATCACGAACAGATCGAAGTCGTAACTCATTTTGGGTATCTCCTTGGCAGATGGGGAGCATACCGTAAAGCCCAGCGCTAAGCTGAAAGCAGGAGGTTGATATGCGCCCTACCCTGACTCATCTGGCCCTGCACGTCCCCGATCTCGATGCCTGTATCGCTTTCTACACGCGATTCTGCGGCATGCAGGTGATCCACGAGCGCCCCGGCAAGGGCACACGTATCGTCTGGATGGCCGAACCGGGCAAGGAGCACCAGTTCATCTTCGTCATCATGCCTGGCGGTCAGGATCGCAACCTGGCGGCCAATGACTACAGTCACTTCGGTTTTGCCCTGAGCAGCCGCGAGGAGGTCGACCGTATCGCTGCACTGGCCGAGCGCGAGGGTTGCCTGATCTGGGCGCCACGCGATGAGCCCTACCCGGTGGGCTATTACTGTGGCCTGCGCGACCCTGCCGGCAACTACGTGGAATTCAGCTACGGCCAGCCACTCGGGCCCGGTTCGGAGCAGATGCCAGTCCCTAGGTACGGCCAGTGATTCGAGCACAACAGTTTCGCGGACAAGTCCGCGAAAAAACATTCGGTCCGGTAAAGCAATGAAGAACACCGCGATCATGCAAGACAATCGCGGCGTTTTCTCAACTGACGACCTTACCCCGAGTGCTGACCTGACGGCGAATCAGAACGCCTTGCCGGTCTTGTACAGATTCTCGAAGCAGAAATTGGTCGCGTCGATGTAACCCTCGGCGCTGCCGCAGTCGAAGCGCTGCCCCTTGAACTTGTACGCCATCACGCAGCCCTGCTGGGCCTGGCGCATCAGCGCGTCGGTGATCTGGATCTCGCCCCCCTTGCCCGGCGGCGTGCTGCGGATCAGATCGAAGATGTCCGGAGTAAGGATATAGCGGCCGATGATCGCCAGGTTCGACGGCGCGTCCTCGGGCTTGGGCTTCTCTACCATGTTGCTGACGCGGTAGATGTCCTCGCGGATCATCTCGCCGGCGATCACGCCGTACTTGGAAGTCTCATCCCGCGGTACTTCCTGGATCGCGACGATGGAGCAGCGGAACTGGTTGTACAGCTTGACCATCTGCGCCAGTACGCTGTCGCCTTCGAGGTTCAGGCACAGGTCGTCGGCCAGGACCACGGCGAAGGGCTCGTCACCGATCAGCGGCTGACCGCAGAGGATGGCGTGGCCCAGGCCTTTCATCTCGACCTGACGGGTGTAGGAGAAGCTGCACTCGTCGATCAGGCGGCGGATGCCAACCAGATACTTTTCCTTGTCGGTGCCCTTGATCTGATGCTCGAGCTCATAGCTCACGTCGAAATGGTCTTCCAGTGCGCGCTTGCCACGGCCGGTGACGATGGAAATCTGGTTGAGACCAGCCTCCAGCGCCTCCTCGACGCCATACTGGATCAGTGGCTTGTTCACCACCGGAAGCATTTCCTTGGGCATCGCCTTGGTCGCTGGCAAAAAACGGGTGCCGTAACCGGCAGCGGGGAACAGGCATTTCTTGATCATGTGATTCCCAGATTAAGGGGTGATTGGAAAACGCGGCCAGTCTATCAAGCCGCACCAGCCATACAACCGCGGACATGTCGATGTCCCGGGCTCTTTTGTTCTCTCCCATCCATATATAGCTGCATCGCCACAGTTTCCAGGGATGCTGCAATCGCCAACAACGCCGCTGGCAGTTAGAGGCAAGCGCCGGCCATATCGCCTGACTGGCGTTGGCGCAGAGCCGCTTGTATCTTCGACAGCCAGCATTGGAAACCCGACTATAAGGAACCCGTCATGCGCGCACTGGCTATCGCCGCCCTCGCCTGTTCTGCCGCCACCGTCTTCGCCGCTACCCCGACGCCGCCTTCGCAGGCGCAGATCGCCGCCTGGTCGCCGGCAGAAATCAACGAAATGGGGCCGAGCATCGACAGATTGCTGCCTGTCACGCTCAGGAGTGGTGAGCAGGCCTATCTCGCGTCCGTGTCCTACGAGAATGCCGGGCGCAATTTCTGGGCCGGCTACCTGCTGGTGCGCCCGCAGATCGGCGAGGCGCGACCATTGGATGAATTCGGCGGGCAGTACAACCAGATCCGCACCCTGGACGAATACAGCGCCAGCCACTCCGCGGTGATCATCGGCGGCGCGGGCTCGGGTCAGGGCACGGTGGAGAGCAGCTATTCGCTGGTGGTGTTCGATGGCTGGTCGGCGAACACGCTGTACAGCGCCAGCGAGTCCGACAATTCGGGCAACTGTGGCGCCGATGTGGAGCGTTACTGCACCGGCAACAGGGTATTCATCAATGTCTTCGAGGGCGACGCCAACAGCAAGCGTGTCGGCTTGCTGGTCAGCAATCTCAAGTACTCTTCGCCGGACATCGAAACCACGCCCTATCAGTACAGCCATGAGTCGGAAATCCTGTTCCTGGACAACCCCAACCGGTAATCGCCGCCCGGGGCGCCACGGCGCCCCGCACTGACCGCAGGTCAAACAGTAGAAACTTCCGACGCCGCCTCACGTCCACCCTAATCAGCGGTCATGACATCGGTAGCCGCCTGGTTGCCGCAGCCTCGTCTGGCCGAAACTCGATCTAGCGGAGGGTGCAGATGACCACGACAGTCGGAGATTTCATCGTCGAGCGGCTTTACCAGTGGGGCGTGCGGCGCATCTATGGGTATCCCGGAGACGGCATCAACGGCGTGTTCGGTGCGCTCAGCCGGGCCAATGGAAGGATCCGCTTCATCCAGGCCCGGCATGAAGAGATGGCTGCCTTCATGGCTGCGGCAGATGCGAAATTCTCCGGCGGGCTGGGCGTCTGCATCGCCACCTCGGGCCCTGGCGCGACCCACTTGCTGACCGGCCTCTACGATGCGCGCATGGACCATATGCCAGTGCTGGCGATCACCGGTCAGCAGGAGCGCACCGCGCTCGGCGGACATTACCAGCAGGAGCTGGACCTGGTCTCGGTGTTCAAGGACGTCGCCGGCGCCTTCGTGCAGCAGGCCAGCGCACCGGCGCAGGTGCGTCATCTGATCGACCGCGCCATCCGCACCGCCGTTGGTGAGCGCCGGGTGACCGCCATCACCCTGCCCAACGATCTGCAGGAGGCCGAGTACGCCGAGCCGCCGCACAAGCATGGCACCCTGCACAGCGGCATCGGTTACAGCCGCCCGCGCATCGTGCCCTATGAAGCGGATCTGCAGCATGCAGCCGAGGTGCTCAACAGCGGCAAGAAGGTCGCCGTGCTGGTTGGCGCCGGAGCGCTGAATGCCAGTGATGAGGTCTTCGAAGTGGCGCATAAACTCGGCGCAGGGGTGGCCAAGGCGCTGCTGGGCAAGGCCGTGCTGCCTGACGACTTGCCCTGGGTCACCGGCTCCATCGGCCTGCTCGGTACGGTGCCGAGCTACAAGATGATGGAGGAATGCGACACCCTGCTGGTGATTGGCTCCGGCTTCCCCTATTCCGAGTTCCTGCCCGCAGAAGGACAGGCGCGTGGCGTGCAGATCGACATCCAGCCCGACATGCTCAGCCTGCGCTATCCGATGGAGGTCAACCTGCAGGGCGATGCCGCCGAGACTCTTCGCGCCCTGCTGCCTTTGCTGGAGAACAAGCAGGACGACAGCTGGCGCACGACCATCGAAGGGTGGCGCAGCGACTGGGATCAGACACTGGAAAGTCGCGCCATGGTCTCGGCCAATCCTATCAACCCGCAGCGGGTGGTCTACGAACTGTCGCCGCGCCTGCCCGAGCGCGCCGTCGTCACCTGCGACTCCGGCTCCTGCGCCAACTGGTATGCCCGCGATCTGAAGATTCGCCGGGACATGCTCTGCTCGCTGTCCGGCGGACTGGCTTCGATGGGCGCGGCGGTGCCTTATGCCATCGCCGCCAAGTTCGCCCACCCTGACCGTCCGGTGGTCGGCCTGGTGGGGGACGGCGCCATGCAGATGAACAACCTGGCCGAGCTGATCACCGTGGCCAAGTACTGGCGCGAGTGGGACAACCCGCAATGGGTGCTCGCGGTGTTCAACAATCAGGACCTCAACCAGGTCACCTGGGAGCAGAGGGTGATGGAAGGCGACCCGAAATTCGAGGCTTCGCAGAACATCCCCGACGTGCCCTACCACGCCTTCGCCAACTCCATTGGCCTGCTCGGCCTGTTGATCGAGCGTGAAGAGGATGTCGGCCCGGCCTGGGAACAGGCTCTGGCTGCGGATCGTCCGGTGCTGCTGGAATTTCGCACCGATCCGGATGTCCCACCGTTGCCGCCGCATATCAGCCTGGAGCAGGCCAAGCAGTTCGCCTCCACCCTGCTGCAGGTCGACCCGGACCAGCGCGGCATCCTTGCGCAAACCGCCAAGCAACTGTTCGGTTCGCTGCTGCCGGGTAAGCACAAGAAGTGATCCTTGAGGCTGTTTGAATGATAAAAAACGATTGCCCGGTGGTAGTGATCTGCGGGGCCAGCGCCGGTGTCGGCCGGGCCACCGCGCATGCTTTCGCTGCCGCGGGCTATGCCGTCGGCTTGCTGGCCCGCAGCGAGGAAGGATTGGCAGCAGCGACATCGGAGCTGCAGGCCTACGACGTCCCGACCCTGGCGATCAGCGCGGATGTGGCCGATGCCAATGCCCTTGAGCTGGCGGCGCAACGTTTCGAGGCCGAACTGGGGCCCATCGACGTCTGGGTCAACTCGGCGATGGTCACGGTGTTCGCTGCGATCGAGCAGTTGACGCCAGAGGAGATCAGGCGCGTTACCGAGGTGACCTACCTCGGCGCCGTGCATGGCACCCTGGCGGCGCTGCCCCTGATGCGTGCACGTAATCGCGGCGTGATCATCCAGGTCGGTTCGGCACTCGCCTATCGCGCCATTCCTCTGCAGTCGGCCTATTGCGCCGCGAAGTTCGCGCTACGCGGCTTCACCGACTCGCTACGCTGCGAACTCATCCACCAGGGCAGCCAGCTCAAGGTCTGCATGGTACAGTTGCCGGCGATCAATACCCCTCAGTTCGACTGGGCCCGCAACAAGCTGGGGCAACGCGTGCAGCCGGTAGCGCCCATACATGACCCCGGCGTCGCGGCGCGCGCCATTTTCAGCGTCGCGAGCGCACCTCCACGGGAACTCTGGGTCGGCCTACCTACCGTCAAGGCCATCCTCGGCAACCAGTTCTTCCCAGGCTTGCTCGACCGGCTACTGGCACGTCGCGCCTGGCAAGGCCAGCTGAGCGAGGGTCAGCGAGAAGCGGCAGGCGACAACCTTTTTTACTGCGTCGATGGTCTGCACAAGGTGCAGGGGCGCTTTACCCGCAGATCGCGTGGATACGCCCTGGCCCTGAGTTCGGCTAGAGTGACCGCCCTGCTGGGAACCTGCGCGGTATTGCTGGTCCTACTGCTCATCTGATCCGCCAATCATGGCGCTTCGGCGCCGAGCCGGTCCCACATGGCGCGGGTCAGGCGCTGGCGGTTGGCATAATCATCCCACGGGTCCTCTCGCAGCCCATCGAGACGCTGCCGCAGATTGGCGACAGTCCACTGCTGGGCGCTGCGCAGACCGTCCAGTTCGTCCCGGGCGATCGGCACCGAAACCGGCAGGCCGGGACGCGCGCGTACCGAGTAGGCCGCGACCGTACTGGCGCCACGGCCGTTGCGCAGATAATCGATGAAGATTTTTCCCACCCGGTTCTTCGGGCCTGATGTCGCGGTGAAACGCTCCGGTAACTGTCTGGCCATGAACTGCGCCAGCGCCTTGGCGAAGCCCTTGACCCTGTCCCAGTCGGCATGCCGGGCAAGTGGCACGATGATGTGGATGCCCTTGCCGCCGCTGGTCTTGAGAAACGCTTGCAGGCCCAGCTCATCGAGCACGCTCAGGGTCAGCCGGGTCGCTTCCAGCATGCTGCGCCACGGCAGCGCCGGGTCAGGGTCGAGATCGAGGACGAAATGGTCCGGTGTTTCGATGCGGTCGGTAGTGGCGCCCCAGCGGTGAAACTCGATACAGCCCATCTGTACTGCACCGACCAGAGCCGACGCGCTGTCGATCTCCATCAGCCGCGCGTGTCCCGGGTCCAGCTTGGGATCGAGGTGCTTGATATTGGGAATCGCCAGACGCTCGGCATGCTTCTGGAAGAATTGCTCTCCCCCCACCCCGTCCGGCGCTCGTACCAGCGCCACCGGCCGGTGGCGCAGATACGGCAGCAACCACTCGGCGATATCCGCGTAGAACTGCGCCAGCCGCAGTTTCGTAGTGCCGCTGTCCGGGTCGATTACCCGCTGCGGATTGCTGATCGGCACGCCGGCCACCAGCGGCTTGGCGGATGACTTGCGCGAACTTCCGGCCTTCTTGCTCTGTTTCTCCGCTGCGGCGCCTGGCGCATGTGGATGCTCACGAACGATCTGCGCCGCCGGCTTGTCACTGCGTAGGGCGATGAAACTGGCCTGGCGCACGATGCCTTCGCGCGTCCATGCGGCGAACTCGACTTCACCGACCAGTTGCGGGTCGACCCAGGTCACACCGCGGGCCTGGGCGGCCGTCAGCTTCCGTTCGAGTGGCGACTCGTCACGTTCCAACTTACGCAACTGCTCATGCAGGGTCTTGAGCGACGCTTCCCCGAAGCCGGTGCCGACCCGTCCGGCATGGCGCAGCCCACCTGCCTCGTTAACCGCCAACAGTAGCGCGCCAAAGCCGCTGCGACTGCCCTGTGGCTTGGTGTAGCCGACGATGACGAATTCCTGGCGCAGACGGCATTTGAGCTTGATCCAGTCGGCGCTACGCCGCGACACGTAGAGGCTGCCGGCACGCTTGCCGATAACGCCTTCCAGCGACATGGCGCAGGCGCTCTCGACGATATCCCGATGATGAGCGGTAAATGCTTCCGAGAAACGCAGCAGGCTACGGCGCGTGCTGCCCAAGGCAGCCTTGAGTTTGGCGCGTCGAGCTTCCAGGGGCACATCGCGCAGGTCTTCGCCGTTGAGAAACGGTGCATCGAACAGGTAGTAGACGAGATCGTGGCTGCGGCCGATGTCGAAGGCGTTCTGCAGTTGCTGAAAGTCCGGCAGGCCTTGCTCGTTGAGCGCCACGACCTCACCGTCCAGCCAGCTGTCGCTCAAGCCGAGTTTGGTCAGAGCCTTGGCCTGCTGCGGCAGGCGCTGCGTCCAGTCATGGCCGTTGCGGGTGAACAGGCGCACCTCACCGCCGCGCACCCGCGCCAGAATGCGGTAACCGTCGAACTTCACCTCATACAGCCAATCGCCTTCGGGCGGCCGCTCGGCCAGGGTCGCCAGTTGTGGCGCCAGGCTATCAGGGAACTCCGCCTGGCCCTTGCGACTTCTTGTCGGCTTGGCCGGCGCCTTGCGCTTGGCAGTCTTGCTCGGGCCACCCACCAGCGCGCCACTGATCACGCTTTGCGGCTGCGCCTCGACGATGTCGTACTCTTCACTGGAACGCGCCGTGTCGTCGCGCTCCTTGATCAGCAGCCACTGTTCCTTGTCGCTGCTGCCGCGCAGCCGGGTACGTACCAGCGTCCAGTCCCCGGCCAGCTTCTCGCCCACCAGGGTGAACTTGAGCTTTCCAGCTCGATAGGCGGCCGCCGGATCGCCCTGGGGTTGCCAGATGCCATGGTCCCAGACGATCACGTCGCCCGCGCCATAGTTGCCCTCGGCGATGCTGCCCTCGAAGCTGGCGTAATCCAGCGGGTGATCCTCGACGTGTACCGCCAGGCGCTTTTGCGTTGGGTCCAGGCTCGGCCCCTTGGGCACCGCCCAGCTCTTCAGGGTGCCGTCCAGCTCCAGGCGAAAATCGTAGTGCAGGCGACGAGCATCGTGTTTCTGCACCACGAATCGCAGCGCGCCGGCCTTGTTGCGGCGCTTGCGCGGCTGCTCGCGAGGTTCGCTGGTCTGTTCGAAATTGCGTTTGCGGTTGTATTCACTCTGCGCTCTGGCCATGGTCGGTATCCCGGCTTACTTGCGTGCAGTCCTGGCGCTCTTGCGTGGCGTGCTCGCCTTGGGCTTGGCCTTCGACTTGCTCTCGGGCTTGCCACCCAGGCTGCGCTTGAGCAACTCGGTCAGGTCGATGACATCGGCGCTGCGCCGCTCCTCCTCGCCTTCGACACGCTCGACGTTCTCGATCTTGCCGGCCTTGGCCTTCTTCTCCACCAGCGCCATGATGCGGTCCTGGAAGCTGTCCTGATATTCCTCGGGCTGCCAGTCGGCGCTCATGTCCTTGATCAGACGCTTGGCCATGTCCAGCTCGCTTTTGGCCAGCTTGGGCTTGGTTACCGAGTCGTCCAGCTCCAGCGTGTCCAGACCGCGCACTTCGCTGGGCCAGCGCAGCATCACCAATACCATTGCCGATTCGATCGGCATCAGCGCCGCCAGGTGCTGGCGGGTGTGCAGCACCACATGAGCCAGGGCCACCTTGTCGGTGCCGCTCAGCGCTTCGCGCAGCAATGCGTAGACCTTCTCGCCCCGACGATCAGGGGCCAGGTAGTAAGGCTTGTCGATGTGCTGCAGGGGAATCTGCGCGCTGTCGACGAAGGCGAAGATGTCGATCGTCTGCGTCGACTTGGGGTGCGCCTCACGAATCTCTTCTTCGCTGATCACCACATAGCGGCCCTTCTCATAGGCCACGCCCTTGACGATATTTTCCTTGCTCACTTCCTTGCCGGTGACCTTGTTCACCCGCTTGTAGCCAACCGGGTCCATGCTGCGCTTGTCCAGCCAGTCGAAATCGACCCCCTGGGTCGACGTGGCTGTCACCAGCGCGACAGGAATATGAACAAGACCGAAACTGATGGCGCCTTTCCAGATGGCCCTGGGCATATCGTTCGTCTCCTTGCTGGGCATTGCCGGCGCACCCGGCGTCTAGAACACAGTCATCCGACCATCCTGTGCTCGCCATGACAGTCAGGTCAGTTCCGCTACTTGCTGTGCTCCGGTGATGACGGCGGCGGGCTCATGCCGCGAGGCCCGAACAGGCCCCAGAGCCCCAACCCGAGCCCCGGGAACAACGCGATCAGCAGTGACCACAGGGCTTTGGCCTCTACTCCCTTGTCGCTGCGGTAGACACTGACGATCGCCCACAGGTCGAGCAGGATGATGATCACGCCGAGCGCAATGAATAACAGGCTGATTTCACCGGACATCTCGAAATTCCTCCGCACAGGTCCATACAGTTGTGGCCGCATCCATGGCCTACGGTTCAGAGAAAATTCGCTCGAATGATCGCCACCTGCCAGGTATCGAATGACGCATGCAGGCTGCGAGGTGATGCCATGAGCTTTTTCGTTCCGTACCAACAGCACCGTCCACGTCTACGGGAGGTGACAGCATGAGCGATGTACGCATCGGCATCTCCGGCTGGCGGTACGCGCCCTGGCGCGGCGACTTCTACCCCAAGGGCCTGCCTCAGCGGCGTGAACTGGAGTTCGCTTCGCGCGAGGTCAACAGCATCGAGATAAACGGCTCGTTCTACGGCCTACAGACGCCCGAGCGTTACAGTAAATGGGCAGAGCAGACGCCGGATGACTTCGTCTTCAGCGTCAAGGCGCCGCGCTTCATCACCCATGTGCGCCGTCTGGTCGACATCGACGAGCCGCTGGCCAACTTCTTCGCCTCCGGCCTGTTGGGGCTGAAGGAAAAACTCGGCCCTATCCTCTGGCAGTTCCCACCCAGCTTCCGCTTCGACGAGGAACTCTTTGCCGAGTTCGTCACCAAACTGCCGGCCGATACCGACCAGGCCCGCAGTCTTGCCCGCCACGCCTCTGCCCGTCTGCACGTGGCTGGTTATCTGGACGCCGCAGCAGATCGCCCACTGCGCCATGCCGTGGAAATCCGCAACGCCAGTTTCTGCAATCCGGCCTTCATCAAGCTGCTGCGCCGACATGGCATCGCCCTGGTAGTGGCGGATACAGCAGGCAAATGGCCTTATGCCGAGGACATCACCGCCGACTTTCTCTACCTTCGCCTGCACGGCAATGCAGAACTCTATGTGAGCGGCTATTCGCCTCAGGCCCTGCAGCATTGGCATCAGCGCATCGAAACCTGGACCGCAGGCGAGCAGCCCGCGGATGCGCGGCTGATCGACAAGACGCATAAACCCCGCCGAACAGCCCGGGATCTCTACTGTTACTTCGATAATGACGTGAAGGTGCGAGCGCCCTACGACGCGCGAGACTTGCAGCAACGCCTGCAAAAAGAATAAAACGCCCACTTAAGTCTGCAGACGCAAATATGCTATATTCTGGCCTACAGACTATAAAGGGCTTCCCATGACCGCTCCAGCCATCCAGATTGAGGACTTTTCCAAACGCCAGTGCGCAGCCGGTCTGCGCGCAGCGCTGAACATTCTCGACAAATGGCGGGCGACCGCTGAGCAGGCTTGCCGTGTGCTACGGATTTCCCGCAGTACCTACACCCGTGCCAGCCAGAACGACCCTTCGTGGACCGTCAGCCTGGACTCCGATCAGATGCAGCGCATCAGTCTGGTGTTGAATATCCATGCCGCACTACGAGTAGTGTTCGACAACCCCGATAACGTCTACGGTTTCCCTCGGATGGAGAACCACAACGAGTTTTTCAATGGCCGCAAGCCGTTGGACGTCATGGCACAAGGCGACATGATCTCGTTGTACGAGACGTTCAGGCGCATCGACACCCTGCGAGGTGCCCAGTGGTGATGCTTGGCGACCTGCCGCTGCTTGAGGACGAACCGCTACAGGCCTACCGCCTGGTCAACTCCAAGTTCCCGCCCATCGCCCTGTTCGACGATGTCGCCGATGCAGAGGACTTCGAGGCCCTCTATCAGATCCAGGCGCTGACCAATCCACGGTTACAGAACGAGATTGGCCGCCTGGAGCTGATACCGCGTGACCAGATTCCCTTTGGCATTGTCGGTTGCTCCTATGCAACGGCGCCCTTTACTCACGTCAATCCGGCAGGCTCGCGCTTCAGTGATGGCCGTTTCGGCGTGCTGTACCTGGCGGACAGAATGGATACCGCAATTGCCGAGGTGTGCTATCACCAGGAGCGCTACTGGTCGAAGGTGCCGGAACTCAACTATGAGCGCTTCGTATTCAGAGGGCTGACCGCCAGTTTCAACGAAGGAGGATTCAGAGACGCGACGGTCGTGCCACTGTCAGACCCCATCTATAAGCCGGGCGATTACACCGACTCCAACCGATTGGGGGCTGAGGCCAAAAAGGCCGGATGCAGTGGCCTGCGCTATCACTCGGTCCGCTCTGCCGGCAGTATCTGCTGGGCACTGATGACCCCACGCCCTGTCACCTCGATCATCCAGAGTGCTCATTACGAAATGATCTGGAGCGGACAGGTAATCAGCGTCAATCAGATCGCGACGCTGCTGCCGACATAGTTGTCCTCTCCCTGACGCCCACCCTACGGACAATTCCCAACGCAGTTATAAGTCTGTTCAGCCGAGAAACAGTCTCCGAAACGCTGCGTTAGAGGCCTAGATATTTGAACAGTGATGGCATTCGGTCTATATGCCTTTATGCGCCAATACGACGCTGAAGCGAAGAACCGATGCGCCCACTGCTCAGCAATATTCGCAGAAGGGAAATCCCAAGGGAGGGAGCCATGGAGTTTGAAGAGAAGCTGGCCAGTCTGGCCGCCAAGATTCGGCAACAGAAATCTGCCATCCAAACAGAAGAAGCGACCAAGACTGCATTCGTCATGCCTTTCATCCAGTCGGTTATGGGGTACGACGTGTTCAATCCACTCGAGGTTGTTCCGGAATTCACCGCAGATGTTGGTACCAAGAAAGGCGAGAAGGTCGACTATGCCATCTTGAAAGACGGCGAAATCCAGATACTCATCGAAAGCAAGAAAATCGGCGAACCGCTCAATATCAATCACGCCAGTCAGCTGTTCCGCTACTTCCATGTCACGAATGCCAGGATATCCATCCTGACCAATGGCCAGGTCTATAAGTTCTTCACTGACTTGGACGCACCAAACAAGATGGATGAGAAGCCGTTTCTCGAACTCGACCTCTTGGACATCGATGATCATGCGATCCCAGAACTTCAGAAGCTCACAAAGTCCGCATTTGATGTAGACTCGATCATTAGCGCAGCAGGCGAACTCAAGTATGTTGGCCAGATCAAGCGTGTCCTCGCCTCTCAATTCAGCCAGCCAGATGAAGACTTCGTTCGATTCTTCGCCTCACGTGTGTATGAAGGGATCATCACCCAGAAGGTACGCGAACAATTCACCCATCTCACTCGAAAGGCAGCGTCTCAATTTCTGAGCGACCAGATCAACGAACGCCTCAAATCTGCAATCACCGGAAACTCTCAACCGATCCTCGTGGCCCAGGCTCAAGCTGAACAGCCGACGACCAAGCAGCAGGACGAGACCGAAGAAAAAGACCGTATCGTGACCACCGCTGAAGAAATCGAGGGTTACACCATCGTCAAGGCTATCGTGCGGACCGAGGTCGACGTTAAGCGCATTGCTGCCCGTGATACACAGAGTTATTTCGGCATTCTGCTGGACGACAACAATCGCAAGCCGATTGCACGCCTCCACTTCAATCGCACGCAGAAGTACCTTGGAACGTTCGATGCAGACAAGAACGAAACCCGGCATCCCATCGATTCATTGGATGACATTTTCTCTCATGCCGACGCGTTGAGAGCGACCGCAAGCTTGTACGACTCCCCCGAATAAGGAAACCCTCATCCAGAGTTTTAACTTGAAGAATGGTGAACGGTAATGATGGTGCCAGGTGCAAAAAACCGACATAGAAGCGGATATCCGGCATTGCAACCCCAGTGAATTAACACTTCACCGCTTCTATGTGCTATGCACAAGCACCCACATAGCGATTGATACTGTGGGCTTGCATGGGGACTTTACTAGATGGTGCCCGAAGCCGGACTCGAACCGGCACGCCCTTGCGAGCGAGAGATTTTAAGTCTCCTGCGTCTACCGATTTCGCCATTCGGGCGGTAGCGCTGTGCGAAGGGCGGACTATATACAGCCCTCCGCGTCCTCGCAAGGCATGCAAAAACATGCTTACGAGAATGAAAAAGGCCTCGTAAATCATTGATCTACGAGGCCTTTTAGATTGGAGGCTGAGGTCGGAATCGAACCGGCGTTCACGGATTTGCAATCCGGTGCATAACCACTCTGCAACTCAGCCATGAAGCAAACGAGCCGCCGTGGCGGCTCGTGTAAAACTGGAGCGGGAAACGAGACTCGAACTCGCGACCCCGACCTTGGCAAGGTCGTGCTCTACCAACTGAGCTATTCCCGCTTGTCTTGTCGACGGCCGCCATTCTATAGAATCGAATCGCGCCGTCAACCCTTTGATTCAAAAATACTTATTTCTTTTCCGAGGTGGTGCTGAGGTGCGGCCATGCTGCCAGCAGGTACTGCAGCATCGACCACAAAGTCAGCACCGCCGCGATCACCAGCAGGACATATCCGAGCACGACCCAGAAGGTGAACACCGGCGGATTGGCCAGCAGAATGACCAGCGCCACCATCTGTGCCGCGGTTTTCCATTTGCCGAGATTGGATACTGCTACCTGTGCTCGGGCCCCCAGTTCGGCCATCCACTCGCGCAAGGCAGAAACGACGATCTCGCGACCGATGATGGTCGCCGCCGCCAGGGTCAGCCACAGATTGGAATGCTCTGCAGCCAGCAGCACCAGCGCCACGGCGACCATCAATTTGTCGGCCACGGGGTCGAGGAAGGCGCCGAACGGCGTGCCCTGCTCCCAGCGACGAGCCAGATAGCCGTCGAGCCAGTCGGTCGCGGCGGCCACGGCGAAGACGCTACTGGCCGCCCAGTAGCTCCAGGAGAACGGCATATAGAACAGCAGGATGAAGACCGGAATCAGGGCGACCCGGAGCACGGTAAGCAAGTTGGGGATATTCATCGGCACAACTAGGCTGCGAAATGAACGGGCATTCTACTCACTGTGCAGAGTGTCATAAATCAACTCGGCGAGCTTTTTACTGATTCCGGGCGCTTTGGCGATTTCTTCGGCGCTGGCGCGCGACAGTTCCTGAAGGCCGCCGAAGTGATTGAGCAGCTCACGTCGCCGCTTCGGACCAATCCCGGCGACTTCTTCCAGCGTGGAAGTGCGCCGGGTCTTGCCGCGTCGTGCACGGTGCCCGGTGATCGCGAAGCGGTGCGACTCGTCACGAATCTGCTGGATCAGGTGCAATGCTGGCGAATTGCCGGGCAAGGTGAATTCGTGCTCGGCATCGTTGAGGTAAAGCACTTCGAGGCCTGGCTTGCGTGTCGTGCCCTTGGCCACACCGAGCAGGATCAGATCCGGCACCGCCAGCTCCTGCAGCACCTCACGGGCCATGGCCAACTGGCCCTTGCCGCCGTCTACCAGCAGCACATCAGGCAGCTTGCCTTCCCCGTCCCTGATCTTGCTGAATCGGCGAGTCAGAGCCTGATGCATGGCGGCGTAGTCGTCGCCAGCGGTCACACCTTCGATATTGAAACGACGGTAATCGGACTTCAGCGGGCCTTCTGGGCCGAACACCACGCAGGAAGCGACCGTCGCTTCGCCGCTGGAGTGACTGATATCGAAGCACTCCATACGCTGTGGCGGCTCGTCCATCTCCAGCACGGTGGCCAGCGCTTCGAAGCGCTCAGCCAGGTGCTGTCGGTTGGCCAGGCGCGCGGCCAGTGCCTGCTCGGCGTTGGTAATGGCCAGTTGTTGCCAGCGTGCCCGAGTACCGCGCACACGCAGGCTGATGCTGAGACTACGCCCACGCAGCGATTCGATGGCTTCGATCAGCGTGGCGAAGTCTTCATGCTGCACGTTGACGATCAGTTCGCTGGGCAGGTCGCGCTCGGCGTTGCCCAGGTAGTACTGAGCGAGAAAGGCCATCAGTACATCACCGCCCTCCTCCTCGATCGCCACCTGCGGGAAAAAGTTCTTGCTGCCCAGCACACGCCCGCTACGCACGCTGATCAGGTGCACGCACGCGCCGCCCGGCGAGAGCATTACGGCGACCACGTCGACGTCGCCGGTGCCGCCCTCCATGCTCTGCTGATCCTGAACACGGCGCAGCATGGCGATCTGGTCACGCAGCTCGGCAGCGCGCTCGAACTCCAGAGCCATGGAGGCCTTTTCCATGCTGGCGGAAAGCTCCTCGCTGAGTGCATTGCTGCGACCGTCGAGAAACATCACCGAATGGCGGACGTCTTCGGCGTATTCTTCCGGGCTGACCAGCCCAACACAGGGTCCCTTGCAGCGCTTGATCTGATACTGCAGACAAGGTCGCGTACGGTTCCTGTAATAACTGTCCTCGCACTGACGAACCAGAAAGGTCTTCTGCAGCAGACTCAGGCTCTCGCGAATCGCCAGAGCGCTGGGGTAAGGACCGAAATAGCGCCCCTTGGCCTTCTTCGCGCCGCGGTGGATGCCAAGGCGTGGGAATTCGCCGTCGGAAAGAAATACATACGGGTAGGACTTATCGTCGCGCAGCAGGATGTTGTACGGCGGCCGCCATTCCTTGATCAGGGTCTGCTCGAGCAGCAGCGCCTCGGTTTCGTTGGCGGTAATGGTAGTTTCGATCTGCGCGATACGGGCAACCAGAGCGGCGGTCTTGGGCGCCTGCCCGGTCTTGCGGAAATAACTGGAGAGACGCTTCTTGAGGTTCTTCGCCTTGCCGACGTAAAGCAGCCGGCCCTCGCCATCGAACATGCGATAGACGCCAGGGCGACCACTGCAGGTCGCCAGGAAGGCACTTGAATCGAAGGGAGCAGACATCTTCAGCTGACGGCGTCGACCATGCCGTGGCGTACCGCAAGCAGGGCCAGCTCGACGTCGCTGGTAATGGAGAGCTTCTCGAAGATGCGATAACGGTAGGTGTTGACCGTCTTTGGCGACAGGCACAGCTTGTCGGAGATGTTCTGCACCTTGTGACAGTTGGCGATCATCAGCGCGATCTGAATTTCACGCTCGGACAGAAGATCGAAAGGTGAACCACTGGTCTGCGGCTGGAAGGATTTCAGCGCCAGCTGCTGGGCAATCTGCGGGTCGATGTAGCGTTGGCCGCCGAACACCAGGCGGATGGCCTGCACCATTTCCTCCAGCGCGGCTCCCTTGGTCAGATAACCGGCGGCGCCGGCCTGCAGCAGACGAGTCGGGAACGGGTCTTCCTCACATACGGTCACTGCAACGACCTTGATATCGGGGTGACTGCGCATCAGCTTGCGGGTGGCTTCCAGGCCGCCGATGCCGGGCATCTTGACGTCCATCAGGACGACATCGGGCTTGAGCTCTCGGACCTTGAGCAGGGCTTCTTCGCCGGTGCAGGCTTCACCTACGACTTGCAGGCCATCGATGTCGGCCAGCATGCGGGTGATGCCCGTACGGACCAGATCGTGATCGTCGACCACCAGGACCCTAATCAATCGCCACCTCGTTGCATCTTGTCAGCCACCGTGTAACGACGGTGGGATTGAAACTTGCCGGCCACACCTTAACAAAAAGCCAGAACCTGACCTAGCTTGGCGCACAACAGTCAAAAAGCAAGCGCCAGATTAAGGTCAGCAATCGCAACAAGGCAATATGGGGAATTGGCGGAAGCGGTGAGATTCGAACTCACGGATAGTTGCCCATCGACGGTTTTCAAGACCGTTGCCTTAAACCACTCGGCCACGCTTCCGAACTTCGAGCGCGGAGTCTGAAATTCGACCTCCGCAGCAGTGCGGGCGGCAATCTTACCCGAACGCAACACACTGTCAAACTCTCTGTCTTGGCACCTCGCCAGGCTCTGTTATGATCCGGGACATTCGAATAACGGAATTCTTGTGTTACAGGAGCGTGCCATGCAAGAGCGAGACTACGTACTAAACCATTCGCAAGCCGAACAGCTGGAAGTCAGCAAGGTTCTGCGCAACACCTACGGCCTGCTGGCCATCACTCTGGCCTTCAGTGGCCTGGTCGCATTCCTCAGCCAGCGCGCCAACGTGGCCTACCCGAACTTCTTCGTGGTGCTGATCGGCTTCTATGGCCTGTTCTTCCTCACCTACAAGCTGCGTGATTCCGCCTGGGGTCTGGTGTCCACCCTCGCCCTGACCGGTTTCATGGGTTACACCCTCGGCCCGATCCTCAACCGTTACCTGGGCATGGCCAACGGTGCCGAAGTAATCAGCTCGGCATTCTCCATGACCGCACTGGTGTTCTTCGGCCTGTCTGCCTACGTGCTGACCACCCGCAAGGACATGAGCTTCCTCAGCGGCTTCATCACCGCCGGCTTCTTCGTCCTGCTCGCCGCCATCCTGGCCAGCTTCTTCTTCCAGATCAGCGGTCTGCAACTGGCAATCAGCGCCGGTTTCGTGCTGTTCTCCTCGGTCTGCATCCTGTTCCAGACCAGCGCCATCATCCATGGCGGTGAGCGCAACTACATCATGGCGACCATCAGCCTGTACGTTTCGATCTACAACCTGTTCGTCAGCCTGCTGCAGATCTTCGGCATCATGGGCGGCGACGACTGATCACGGTTCGTCCCCCTTGGAGCCCGCTTCGGCGGGCTTTTTCTTGCGCGCCTGACAGCTAGGCGTAGTGATTCTTTGTTTGCCACTCCCCCTGGCCTTATCATTGCCTCAGTTTGCCTCGCCGGACATCCCATGAAGTTTGCCATCGCCCTGTTCGCCGCCCCTCACCAACCCACCTCGCGCCGTGCACTGCGCTTTGCCCAGGCCGCATTGGCCGGCGGTCACGAGATCGTTCGCCTGTTCTTCTATCAGGACGGCGTGCACAGCGCCGCCAGCAATGTCGTGAACTCACAGGACGAGCTGGACCTGCCGCGAGAGTGGCGGGAATTCGTCACGGCCAACCGGCTCGATGCCGTGGTGTGTATCGCCGCCGCATTGCGTCGTGGCGTGCTGAATGCTGAGGAAGCGCAGCGCTATGCGCGCCCGGCAGCCAATCTGGAGGCACCCTGGGCGCTTTCCGGCCTTGGCCAGCTGCATGAAGCGGCGCAGCAGGCTGACCGACTGATCTGCTTCGGAGGCCACTGAATGAGCAAGTCACTGTTGATCATCAGCCGCCAGGCCCCTTGGAGCGGCCCCGGCGCACGCGAAGCGCTGGATATCGCCCTGTCCGGCGGCGCCTTCGATCTACCCATCGGCATGCTGTTTCTCGATGACGGCGTCTTTCAGCTCTGCGCCGGGCAGCAACCCGGCCAACTGCAACAGAAAGACCTCGGCGCCAATCTGCAGGCCCTGCCGATGTTCGGTGTAGAGAGTCTGTACGCCAGCCAGCGCAGCCTGGCCGAACGCGGTCTTGGCGACAGCGAACTGAATCTGCCGGTAGAGCGCCTCGATGACAACGCTCTGACTGCCCTCCTCGATCGTTACGACCAGGTGATCACCCTCTGATGGCCACCCTGCATATCCTTTCCCACTCGCCTTTCGCCGACAGCCGTCTGGCCAGCTGCCTGCGCCTGCTGGGTGCCGACGACGCGCTGCTGCTCACCGGTGACGCGGTGTACGCCCTGCAACCCGGCACCGCCAATCTGCAGGCCCTGCAACTGATGCCGGACAACATCATGCTCTACGCACTGGAAGAAGACCTCGCCGCACGCGGCCTGCAGGCTTCCGGGCGCGCTCAGGCCGTGGACTACCCGACATTCGTCGAACTCTGCACCCGCTACGCCAAGGTCAACAGCTGGCTATGAGCACCTTGAACGTCGGCGGACGCGATATCGCCCTGGACAAGGATGGCTACCTCATCGACCTGCAGGACTGGTCGCGCCCGGTTGCCGAGGCGCTTGCCGCTGCCGAAGAGCTGCAGCTGAGCGGCGAGCACTGGGAAATTCTCGATCAGCTGCGCGCCTTCTATGACGAGTTCCAGCTGTCACCGGCCAACCGTCCGCTGATCAAGTACGTGGCGCTGAAGCTGGGACCAGACAAGGGCAACAGCCTGCACCTCAACCGCCTGTTCAAGGGCACGCCCGCCAAACTCGCCGCCAAGCTCGCCGGCCTGCCGAAACCGACCAATTGTCTATGAAACTGATCACGCCTGAAGAACACCCTTTTGCCCAGTTCGTGCGCGTACTCGGCAAGGGCAAACGCGGCGCTCGCGGCCTGACCCGCGAGGAAGCCCGCGAAGCCATGGGCATGCTGCTCGACGGCAAGGTCGAAGATGCCCAGCTTGGGGCCTTTCTGATGCTGCTGCGGCACAAGGAGGAAAGCGCCGAGGAGCTCGCCGGCTTTACCGAAGCCATTCGCCCGCGACTGGCCGCGCCCGCCATCCAGGTCGATCTGGACTGGCCCAGCTACGCCGGCAAGAAACGTCATCTTCCCTGGTATCTGCTGGCCGCCAAGGCGCTGGCTGCCAGTGGTGTGCGCATCTTCATGCACGGCGCTGGCGCCCATACCGCAGGCCGCCTGTATACCGAACAACTGCTGACAACACTGGATATCCCCTACTGCCGCGACTGGCAGAGTGCGGCAGCGGCGCTCGATCAGCACGGTCTCGCCTACAGCTATCTGGGCGACTGGATGCCGACGCTGCAGCGCATGATCGACTTGCGCAACACCCTTGGCCTGCGCTCGCCCATTCACTCCCTGGCACGCGTGATCAACCCGCTGAGCGCACGCTGCGGACTGCAGAGCATCTTTCATCCTGGCTACCAGGCCGTACACCGCGAGGCCAGCCGACTGCTGGGCGATGAGGCCATCGTGATCAAGGGCGAAGGCGGCGAGATCGAGGCCAACCCGGACGTGGCCTGCCATCTGTACGGTACCCGTAACGGCGAAGCCTGGGACGAGGAATGGCCGCCACTGTCGGCACAGCGCCACGTCAAACCCGAGCGACTGGATCCGGACGTACTGGGCGCGTTCTGGTACGGCGAGCATGAAGACGCCTACGGCGGGCTGGCGGTGATAGCCACCATGGCCATCGCGTTGCGCGGATTGGGCATGACCCGCGAAGAGGCCTTCCAACAGGCGCAACAACGCTGGGATGCACGCCTTCAATCTAACTGACCGATCTTTTCAGCCAGCTTTTTCCACCTTTCAATCGACTTCATATCGCTAGACTTCGGGTTCATTCAGAACGAAGGCACGCGTTATGGGCTTATTGATCGATGGACGCTGGCATGACCAGTGGTATGACACCGGCGACAGTGGCCGCTTCCAGCGCGAAAGTGCACAGCGGCGTAGCTGGGTGACCGCGGATGGCAGCGCCGGCCCGAGTGGTGAAGACGGCTTCAAGGCTGAGGCCGGGCGCTATCACCTGTACGTCTCGCTGGCCTGCCCCTGGGCACATCGCACCCTGATCCTGCGCAAGCTCAAGGGGCTGGAATCCCTGATCGACGTGTCGGTTGTCAGCTGGCTGATGCGCGAACAAGGCTGGACCTTCGATCGCGACACCGGCTCGACCGGCGATCAGCTCGACAGTCTGAGCTACATGCATCAGCGCTACACCGCAGATGACCGGCACTACAGCGGCCGTGTCACCGTACCCGCACTGTGGGACAAGCAGAGCGGTGGCATCGTCAGCAATGAATCGGCCGAGATCATCCGCATGTTCAACAGTGCATTCGATGGTCTGACCGGCAACCAACTGGACTTCTACCCCGAGCCGCTGCGCGAGCGTATCGACCAGCTCAACGAACTCATCTACCCGGCGGTGAACAACGGCGTCTACCGCGCCGGCTTCGCCACCACTCAGGAAGCGTATGAAGAAGCCTTCGACGAGCTGTTCGCCATGCTTGACGAGCTGGAAGCACTACTGGACGAAAACCGTTACCTGGCTGGCGAATACCTGACCGAGGCAGACATTCGCCTGTTCACCACGCTGATTCGCTTTGATGCCGTCTATCACGGGCACTTCAAGTGCAACCTGCGGCGTATCGAGGATTATCCGAGCCTGTCCAACTGGCTGCGCGAGCTTTATCAGTGGCCGGGCATCGCCGAGACGGTGGACTTCACCCACATCAAGTCGCACTACTATGCCAGCCACGCCACCATCAATCCGACCGGTGTGATTCCCAAGGGGCCGCAGCAGGACGTCATGCGTGCGCATGATCGCCGGCGCCTGCCAGGAAAAGGTGTGTTCAAACGCTGACAGATGACAGAAGCCTCGCCAAGAGGCTTCTGTTTTCAGATACCGCCCTGAGCGCCTTCGAACCAGGCCAGCTTGTCGCGCAGGGTGACCACCTCGCCGACGATCACCAGGGTGGGCGCGTGCACTTCGTGCTCGGCCACCAGTTCCGGCAGGGTTTCCAGCGTGCCGGTGAAGACCCGCTGATTCTGCGTTGTGCCCTGCTGCACCAGCGCAGCCGGCGTTGCGCCTGAACGGCCGTGAGCGATCAGCTGTTCGCAGATACCCGGCAAGCCCACCAGGCCCATGTAGAACACCAGCGTCTGCCCGGGCGCCACCAGATCCTTCCAGGGAAGGTTGCTGCTGCCATCCTTGAGGTGCCCGGTAACGAAACGCACCGATTGCGCGTGGTCGCGATGGGTCAGCGGAATGCCCGCATAGGCTGCACAGCCTGACGCGGCGGTGATGCCTGGCACGACCTGAAACGGAATGCCTTCGACCGCCAGCTGCTCGATCTCCTCGCCGCCGCGGCCGAAGATGAACGGGTCACCGCCCTTCAGACGCAGCACACGCTTGCCCTGGCGCGCCAGATCGATCAGCAGGTGGTTGATCTGTTCCTGCGGCACTGCGTGATCGGCGCGGCGCTTGCCTACATAAATACGCTCGGCATCGCGCCGGCACAGCTCGATGATCGCAGGCGCCACCAGGCGATCGTAGAGCACCACGTCGGCCTGCTGCATCAGACGCAGGGCCCGGAAGGTCAGCAGGTCCGGATCCCCCGGGCCGGCGCCGACCAGGTACACCTCACCCAAAGCGCGCGGTGCAGCATCTGCCAGACGCTCTTCCAGCAGTCGTTCGGCTTCGTGTGGCTTACCGGAAAAGACGCTCTCGGCGATCTGCCCCTGAAAAACATCCTCCCAGAACACCCGGCGCTGCTGCACATCGGGAAACAACTGCTTGACCCGCTCGCGGAAGCGCTTGCCCAGGTTGGCCAGCTGGCCATAGGTAGCCGGAATCCAGGTTTCGATCTTGGCGCGAATCAGCCTGGCCAGAACCGGCGCGTCGCCCCCACTGCTGACCGCGACGATCAGCGGAGAGCGATCGACGATGGCCGGAAAGATCACGCTGCATAGCGCTGGAGCATCCACCACGTTGACGGGTATGCCCAGCGCCTGAGCGTCAGCGGAAATCTGCGCATTGAGCGACACGTCATCGGTGGCGGCGATGACCAGGGAGACGCCCTGCAGGTCGCCGCTTTCATAGCCGCGCAGGACGAAACTCTCGGGGCCTGCCAACGCCTGCAGTTCGCTACGGATCTGCGGCGCGACAACCCGCAGCCGGGCACCGGCATCGCTCAGCAGACGCGCCTTGCGCAGCGCGACCTCACCGCCACCGATCACCAGCACCGGACGATCCTGCAGCTTGTGGAACAGCGGAAGGAATTGCATCAGATCAGCCTCATAGAGGTCGGCGTAGGGTGCGCTTGGCGCACCCTAACCATGAAGCGAGGCAGCTGCTGCCGCCGCGCTTCGTATATCGGGGATGGCCGCTCAGCCGATCACCTCGATGCCGCCCATGTATGACTTCAGCACCTCGGGGACGCGAATGCTGCCGTCGGCCTGCTGGTAGTTCTCCAGCACCGCCACCAGCGTACGGCCAACCGCCAGGCCGGAACCGTTGAGGGTGTGCACCAGCTCCGGCTTGCCGGTTTCCGGATTGCGATAGCGTGCCTGCATGCGGCGCGCCTGGAAGTCGCCGCAGTTGGAGCAGGAGGAAATCTCGCGGTACTTGTCCTGGCTCGGCACCCAGACCTCAAGATCGTAGGTTTTCACTGCAGAGAAGCCCATGTCGCCGGTGCACAGCGCCAGTTTGCGGTACGGCAGCTCCAGCAGTTGCAGCACACGCTCGGCGTTGGCGGTCATGCCTTCCAGCGCTTCGAAGGATTTGGACGGCTCGACGATCTGCACCATCTCGACCTTGTCGAACTGGTGCTGGCGAATCATGCCGCGGGTATCACGACCGGAAGCGCCTGCTTCGCTACGGAAGCACGGCGTGTGGGCGACGAACTTCAGTGGCAGCTGCTTGGCGTCGAGAATTTCGCCAGCAACGATATTGGTCAGCGAGACTTCGGCAGTCGGGATCAGGTACAGGTCGGCCTGGTCCTCACGGCGGATCTTGAACAGGTCTTCCTCGAACTTCGGCAACTGGCCGGTACCCTGCAGTGCCGGAGCCTGCACCAGATAAGGGGTGTAAGCCTCTTCGTAGCCATGCTCGCCGGTGTGCAGGTTGATCATGAACTGCGCCAGGGCACGATGCAGGCGCGCGATGGGGCCGCGCAGGAGAGCGAAGCGCGCACCGGACAGCTTGGCCGCGGTCTCGAAGTCCAGCCAGCCGTGCTGCTCGCCGAGAGCGACATGATCCTTGATTTCGAAATCGAAGCTGCGCGGCGTACCCCAGCGTGCCACCTCGACGTTGCCGTCCTCGTCGGCGCCGACCGGCACGGACTCGTGCGGCAGGTTGGGGATGTTCAGCAGCAGGTTGTCCAGTTCGCTCTGGATGGCGTCCAGCTCACGCTTGCCGGCCTCCAGATCGCTGCCCATCTGATCGACTTCCGCCAGCAGCGGCGCGATGTCTTCGCCGCGCGCCTTGGCCTGGCCGATGGACTTGGAACGGCTGTTGCGCTCGGCCTGCAGCTGTTCGGTGCGCACCTGCACCGACTTGCGCTGACTCTCCAGGGCCTCGAAGCGGGCGACGTCGAGGACGAAGCCACGAGTAGCCAGACGCTCGGCGATTTCGGAGAGTTGCGTGCGGACGAGTTTGGAATCGAGCATGTTCGGGTCTCAATACAACAGCGTAATGGTGAAGGCCAGCACTGTGGCGCGGGTTGTGGAGTGTAAAGCCTTAACAGGCGGTTGAAAAACCACCTGCGTTGTTTTCAGCGCCCTGCAGACAGTTCAGGCAGCCAAACGAGCCAGGCTCAAGCCAGCCCAGGCCGCCAGCAGACCGCCGATGATGCTGAACGCCAGGTAACCGAGGGCTTCGGCAGCGCGCCCCCCCTCGATCAGGTTCATGATTTCCAGACTGAAGGAGGAAAAGGTGGTAAAGCCCCCCAACACGCCGGTAATCAATCCGCTGCGCAGCTCCAGCGGTATGTCGGAACGCGTGAGAAACAGCCCGGAAAGCACGCCGATCAACAGGCAGCCAATGACATTGACGGCAAAGGTGCCCAGATAAAAGTGCCGGGGCCAGTTCCCGGCGACCCAACCGGACACCAGAAACCGCAGCACCGAACCGGCCGCGCCGCCAGCGGCCACGGCAAGCACCACACGTATCATGGGGTTCTCCTTTGCCTCGGGCTCGCAGCGTCCAGCTTGCGCAAATGCTGCAGTTTGTCGCGAATCTTCAGCTCCAGGCCACGCGGCACCGGTTGGTAATACT
Organism: Pseudomonas sp. Z8(2022); assembly: GCF_025837155.1. Taxonomy (NCBI): domain Bacteria; kingdom Pseudomonadati; phylum Pseudomonadota; class Gammaproteobacteria; order Pseudomonadales; family Pseudomonadaceae; genus Pseudomonas; species Pseudomonas sp. Z8(2022). The sequence continues at coordinate 2,319,576 of NZ_CP107549.1, forward strand.
GGCGCGGCTGCAGGTGCTCGGGGAAGTAATCTTCACCCGCTGCGTAGGCATCCGGCTCGTCATGGGCGTAGCGGTATTCATCGCCATAACCTAGTTGCTTCATCAGCTTGGTCGGCGCGTTGCGCAGGTGCAGCGGAACCTCCTGCGAGCCCTGCTCGGCGGCATCGCGCATGGCAGCCTTGAAGGCCGTGTACACCGCATTGCTCTTCGGCGCACAGGCCAGATAGACGATGGCCTGTGCCACCGCCAGCTCGCCCTCCGGACTGCCCAGGCGCTCCTGCACGTCCCAGGCATTGAGACACAGGGTCAACGCCCGCGGATCGGCATTGCCGATGTCCTCGCTGGCCATGCGCACCACACGCCGGGCGATGTACAGCGGATCGCAACCGCCGTCGAGCATGCGTGCATACCAGTACAGAGCGCCGTCCGGACTGGAGCCGCGCACCGACTTGTGCAGCGCGGATATCTGGTCGTAGAAGGCCTCGCCGCCCTTGTCGAAACGGCGACGGCTGTCGCCCAGCAGATTCTGCAGCAGCTCGACGCCGATCTCGCCATCGTCCTCTGCCAGGTCCGCGGCGTTCTCGAGGAAGTTGAGCAGCCGGCGACCATCGCCATCGGCGGCAGCCAGAAGAATCTGGAAAGCGTCGTCCGGCAGGCTCAGACGCCGATCGCCCAGCCCCTTCGGGTCGGTCAGGGCACGATTGACCAGCTTGCGCATGGCCGCCTCGTCCAGACTTTTCAGCACATAGACGCGTGCGCGCGACAGCAGTGCGTTGTTCAGTTCGAACGACGGATTCTCGGTGGTGGCGCCGATGAAGATCAGGGTGCCGTCTTCAACGTAAGGCAGGAAGGCGTCCTGCTGACTCTTGTTGAAACGATGCACCTCGTCGACGAAGAGAATGGTGCGGCGGCCATACTGCGCCGCGTGCTGTTGAGCGACTTCGACCGCCTGACGAATCTCCTTCACGCCGGACAATACGGCGGAAATCGTCTCGAAATGCGCATCGGTGACCTTGGCCAGCAGGCGCGCCAGAGTGGTCTTGCCAACCCCGGGCGGCCCCCAGAAGATCATCGAGTGCAGCGCGCCCTGCTCCAGCGCCTCGCGCAGCGGCTTGCCCGGCCCCAGCACATGCTCCTGCCCGACGTATTCGTCCAGGCTGGTGGCACGCAAACGCGCAGCCAGAGGCTGCGCGACAGGTTGGCGGCCGAACAGGTCCACGGCTTACTCCTGGATGACGTCCGCACCTTCCGGAATGTCGAAGGTGAACTGGCTGTCATTGACCGGCTCGTTCATCTTCACATTGAGGAACAGAATGTTGGTGCGTTGACCGATGCTGTCGATCAGTTGCATGTCGTTGAGCACGCGGTTGCGGAACGACAGACGCAGGCTGTCGAACAGGCTGTCCTTGGCCTTCGGCTTGAGGATGAAGTCGACCACGCTACCGCCTTCCTTGTAATCGATCTCGAAGTTCTCGCGAATCTGCGATACGTCGCCGGACAGCAGCAGGGCCGGGGTATGCGTCAGGCGCTGATCGAGGGTCTGGATGGTCACCTGCTCCAGATCGGGGTCGTACAGCCAGACCTTTTCGCCGTTGGACACCAGCAACTGCTCCATCGGCTGGTCGGTATGCCAGCGGAACAGGCCTGGGCGCTTGAGCACCAGTTCACCGGCAGTTTCCTGCAGCTGCGTGCCGCTGGCATCCAGGGTCAGTTGGGAAAAACGGGCATTGATGGTTTGCGCCTGATTGAGCAGTTCGGTCAGGCGCTTGGTAGCCGCCTCTTCGTCAGCCTGGGCGGTTAGCAGGGTAAAGCTCAGAGCAGCCAGCATCAGCAGGCGAATAACACGCATATAAACCCCTTGATTCCGTATGAGAATGACGGGGCGACTCCGCACCCCGTGCTGCCCGGCAGCATCTGAGCTGCCGAGAACCCTGTAGACCGCGGATTCAGTGCTTTATCCGCGGCGCGCAACACTCAGTCACGCGATGAGCCCGGCGCCAGAACCTCGCGCGAGCCATTGGTATTCATCGAGCTGACCACACCGGCCATCTCCATCGCCTCGATCATGCGCGCGGCGCGGTTGTAGCCGATCTTCAGCTTGCGCTGCACGGCGGAAATGGAGGCGCGGCGGCTTTCCAGCACGAAATTGACGGCTTCGTCGTACAGCGGGTCCTCCTCGCTGCCCTCACCGCCTTCGCCGCCACCGCCTTCGAAGCCGCTGCCACTCTCTTCGACGCCCGCGAGGATGTCCTCGATGTAGTCCGGAGCGCCGCGCTGTTTCCAGGCCTCGACCACGCGATGTACTTCGTCGTCAGAGACGAAGGCACCATGCACGCGAATCGGCAGACCGGTACCGGGTGGCAGGTAGAGCATGTCACCATGGCCAAGCAGCTGTTCGGCGCCACCCTGATCGAGGATGGTGCGCGAGTCGATCTTGCTCGATACCTGGAAGGCCATGCGAGTCGGGATGTTGGCCTTGATCAGGCCGGTGATCACGTCCACCGACGGACGCTGGGTGGCGAGGATCAGGTGGATACCGGCCGCACGGGCCTTCTGCGCGATACGCGCGATCAGCTCTTCGACCTTCTTGCCGACTATCATCATCATGTCGGCGAATTCGTCGACCACCACGACAATGGTCGGCAGCGTCTTCAGGTGAGGCGGTTCGTCTTCCATCGACTCGCGCTTGTACAGCGGGTCATGCAGCGGCGTGCCGGCTTCGATGGCGTCCTTCACCTTGCGGTTGAAGCCGGCCAGGTTACGCACGCCCATGGCAGCCATCAGCTTGTAGCGGCGCTCCATCTCGGCAACCGACCAGCGCAGCGCATTGGCGGCTTCCTTCATGTCGGTGACTACCGGGCAAAGCAGGTGCGGAATGCCCTCGTAGATCGACAACTCGAGCATCTTCGGGTCGATCATGATCATCCGCGCCTCTTCCGGCGTGGACTTGAACAGGATCGACAGAATCATCGCGTTGACGCCCACCGACTTACCGGAACCGGTGGTACCGGCTACCAGCAGGTGCGGCATCTTGGCCAGATCCGCAATGACCGGGCGCCCGCCAATGTCATGGCCCAGCGCCAGGGTGACTGGCGACTTGGCGTCGTCGTACTCGCTCGACGACAGCACCTCGGAGAAGCGCACGATCTGCCGGTCTTCGTTGGGCACCTCGATACCCACGGTGGTCTTGCCGGGAATCACCTCGACCACACGCACGCTGACCATGGCCATCGAACGCGCCAGATCCTTGGCCAGATTGGAAATGCGGCTGACTTTCACCCCGGCAGCGGGCTGGATTTCGAAACGGGTAATCACCGGGCCGGGATGTACGGACTCGACCACCACATCGACGCCGAACTCCTTGAGCTTGATCTCCAGCAGACGCGACATGGCCTCCAGCGACTCGGGAGAGAACTGCTTCTGTTTCTTCTCGGCGACGTCGAGGATAGAAATCGGCGGCAGGCTGCCTTCGATGGCGGTATCAACGAACAGTGGCGCCTGTTTTTCCTTGAGTACACGCTTGCTCGGCTCGGCTGCCTTGGGCGGGGCTGGCGGGGTAATGACAGGTGCCGGACGCTTCTCACGCTCGCTCATGTGCTTGCTCAGCGATTCTTCGCGTTCGAGCAGGCGCTCCTTGACCTTGGCCTGCTCGCGACGATCCGAAACCACCGGCGCAGCCACCTCGGTGACCCGCTCGTCCAGTTCGCGCAGTTGAGTCTTCATCTGTTTGCGTTCGTTGCGGGCATTCCACCAACTGGTGATGGCGCCGTGGATCAGCTCGATCAGATCCAGCGTGATCTTGCCCGTCAGATCCATTACGCGGAACCAGGACAGATCGGTGAATACCGTCAGCCCGAACAGGAACAGCGCCAGGAACAGCAGCGTGCTGCCCTGCACGTTCAGCGCGTGCACTGCCAGGTCGCCCAGGCTGGCACCGAGCATGCCACCACCAGATCCCTGCATGCCAGGGGCAGCCGTGAAATGAATGTCACCCAGCGCGGAACCGGAAAGAATCAGGAAAACCAGGCCAATGCTGTGCCAGGAAAACAGCCAGCCGTTCCAGTGCCAGGGTTGATTGCGGGTGCGGAAGACCTGCCAGGTCTTGGCAGCCAACAGGAGAGGAAAGATATAGGCGAAATAACCCAGAGCACCGAACAGCGCACTGGAAAGCCAGGCACCAATGCTGCCGCCGGCATTGATGATGCGTTCGACCTGCACACTGTTGTCCCATGCCGGATCGGCAACGTTATAGGTCAACAGCGCCATCAGCACGTAGAGACACATCGCCCCCAGGGCGATCAATGCGCCTTCCTTCAGTCGATACTGAAGTTTCTGGCGCCAATCGGTGATCTGGGTGGTGGAATTCTTCAAAACAGCCATTTCCTGCGCCTCTGGCGCGTCCATCTGATGGTTAACCGCAGAAGCGGCCTATTGTAGGGCCAGCCTGACAAGTAGGCCAATCAGCGCGCTCCCGCACCTGCCCTGCTTCGGTGTAGCATAGCCGCCAGCAGCTTCCATGCGGCTCAATTGGAGCACGCATTCTCTTTTGTGACAAAGGCTTATGGGGTTTTTTTATGAGCGAAGTCAAGCATTCCCGCCTGATCATCCTGGGTTCCGGCCCTGCCGGTTACAGCGCAGCGGTTTACGCCGCCCGCGCCAATCTCAAACCCGTCGTGATCACCGGCATCCAGCCTGGCGGCCAGCTCACCACCACCACCGAAGTGGACAACTGGCCGGGTGACGTCGAAGGCCTTACCGGCCCGGCACTGATGGAGCGCATGCAGAAGCACGCCGAGCGCTTCGACACCGAGATCATCTACGACCACATCCATACCGCCGAGTTGCAGAGTCGCCCCTTCGTACTCAAGGGTGATAGCGGCACCTACAGCTGTGACGCACTGATCATCGCCACCGGCGCAAGCGCCCAGTATCTCGGCCTGCCGTCGGAAGAAGCCTTCTCCGGCAAGGGTGTTTCGGCCTGCGCCACCTGCGACGGTTTCTTCTATCGCAACCAGGTGGTCGCCGTGATCGGCGGCGGCAACACCGCTGTCGAAGAAGCGCTGTACCTGTCGAACATCGCCAAGGAAGTGCACCTGGTACACCGCCGCGACAAGCTGCGCTCGGAGAAGATTCTGCAGGACAAGCTGTTCGACAAGGTCGAAAACGGCAACATGCGCCTGCACTGGAACCACACACTAGACGAAGTGCTCGGCGACCAGAGCGGCGTGACCGGCGTACGTCTGAAGAGCACCGTCGACGGCAGCACCAAGGAGCTGGTCTTGGCCGGCGTGTTCATTGCCATTGGTCACAAACCCAACACCGAGCTGTTCGTCGGCCAGCTGGACATGCATGACGGCTATCTGAAGATCAAAGGTGGCAGCGAAGGCAACGCCACTGCCACCAGTATCGAGGGCGTATTCGCCGCTGGCGACGTGGCCGATCATGTCTATCGCCAGGCCATCACCTCGGCCGGCGCCGGCTGCATGGCTGCCCTGGACGTCGAGAAGTTCCTCGACAGCAACTGATGGATCAGGGCGAGCCGCTGCGCTTGCCCTCCCCTGCCCCGCCGGACAAGTGCACATGCTCACCTGGCTGCAACGTGACTCCCTGGAGTTCCCGCCACTGACCAAGGCCATGCGCGAGCCAAACGGCCTCCTGGCTGCTGGCGGCGATCTGAGCGTCGACCGCCTGATCAGCGCCTATCGGCATGGCTGCTTTCCTTGGTTCCAGGATGGCCAGCCGATTCTCTGGTGGTCACCAGACCCGCGCACTGTGCTCTTCCCTGAAGAGCTCCACGTATCCCGCAGCCTGGCCAAGCTCCTGCGCCAACAACGCTATCGCGTCACCTTCGATCAGGACTTCGCGGCCGTCATAGCCGCCTGCGCAGCACCGCGCTCATACGCCGACGGTACCTGGATCACCCGCGGCATGCAGGAAGCCTATCTGCAGCTGCATCAACGCGGTGTCGCTCATTCGGTCGAGGTCTGGCAGGACGGAGAACTTGTCGGCGGTCTTTACGGCCTGGCCATGGGCCAGCTGTTCTTCGGCGAATCCATGTTCAGCCGCGCCGACAACGCCTCCAAGGTCGGCTTTGCCACCCTCGTCGGCAAACTACGGCAATGGGGCTTCGTACTCATTGACTGCCAGATGCCCACCCAGCACCTACACAGCTTTGGCGCCAGGGCCATACCGCGCGCCCGCTTCGCCGGCTATCTGCAACAGCATCTCGACATCCCGAGCCAAGCCGACTGGCTCGCCTAGTCGCACAGGCGAGCCTGGCTTACACTCTTAGTCAGGCTTTTTCGAGATTTCGCCATGACCGAGCTGGCCCGCCTGAAGTTCTACGCCACTCAACCCCATCCATGCAGCTATCTGCCGGAAGAGCAGGCCACCACCCTGTTTCTCGACCCCAGTCAGCCCATGGACGTGCTGGTCTATGCCGAACTGTCGGAACTGGGCTTTCGCCGCAGTGGCGATCACCTCTATCGCCCCCACTGTCAGCAGTGCACCGCCTGCATTCCGGCACGCATACCGGCTGCACGCTTCACACCCAACCGGCAACAGCGCCGCATCCTCAAACGCAATGAAGACATCGTCGTTCGCTGCGTACGCCCGGCATTCACCGAGGAGTACTACGACCTCTATGTACGCTATATCGAGCAGCGACATGCAGACGGCGACATGTACCCCCCCAGCCGCGAGCAGTTTTCCACCTTCCTGGTGCGCGACCTGCCTTTCTCGCGCTTCTATGAATTTCGTCTGCAGGGCCGACTGGTCGCCATTGCCGTGACAGATCTTCTGCCCAACGGCCTATCGGCGGTTTACACCTTCTACGATCCGGACGAGGAACGCCGCAGCCTGGGCCGCTTCGCCATTCTCTGGCAGATCGCCGAGACCGAGCGCCAAGGGCTGGATGCCGTCTATCTCGGCTACTGGATCAAGAACTGCCGCAAGATGAACTACAAGACCCAGTACCGCCCGATCGAGCTCTTCGTCAATCAGCGCTGGACGCTGCTGACCTAGCAACCACGATGACCATCCATCCAGCTCGACAATCCAAGCCCCTTGGCGCAGCCCCCTGTTTTCGGGCACAATGCACGCCGCTTTTGCCTGGCGCCAGTTGCACCGGGCCATTTCCTGGATACCGAGGGCTTTACTGCATGTCGAAAGAAGACAGCTTCGAAATGGAAGGCACTGTCGTCGACACCCTGCCCAACACCATGTTCCGCGTGGAGTTGGAAAACGGGCACGTCGTTACCGCGCACATCTCCGGCAAGATGCGCAAGAACTACATCCGCATTCTCACTGGTGACAAGGTGCGCGTTGAGCTGACGCCTTATGACTTGAGCAAGGGCCGCATTACCTACCGCGCCCGTTAAGCCAAGCACCAAAAGAAAACGCCCGGCATCTGCCGGGCGTTTTCGTTGGCTTGGCGAAAGCCGCTGGCTTTCGCCAAGCAACCGTTCGATCAGGCAACCTCCGCCGCCGTCTCGAACTCGAAGCTGGGTTCGCCATCCTTGATGTCGACGTGCACCACGCCGCCATGCTCGGCCAGTTCGCCGAACAGGATCTCCTCCGCCAGCGGACGCTTGATCTTGTCCTGGATCAGACGCGCCATCGGTCGCGCGCCCATGGCCACATCGTAGCCACGTTCGGCCAGCCAGCTGCGCGCCGCGTCGCTGACTTCCAGCGTGACGCGCTTGTCCTCCAGCTGCGCCTGCAGTTCGGTGAGGAACTTGTCGACGATACTCTTGATGGTCTCGTGACTCAGGCGGCCGAACTGGATGATGGTATCCAGGCGGTTGCGGAACTCCGGCGTGAAGCTTTTCTTGATGACTTCCATGGCATCGGTGGAGTGATCCTGCTGGGTGAACCCGATCGATGCACGCGACGCAGTTTCCGCGCCGGCGTTGGTAGTCATGATCAGGATCACGTTGCGGAAGTCCGCCTTGCGCCCGTTGTTGTCGGTCAGCGTACCGTGGTCCATCACCTGCAGCAGCAGGTTGAAGACTTCCGGGTGCGCCTTCTCGATCTCATCGAGCAGCAGCACACAGTGCGGTTGCTTGGTGATCGCTTCGGTCAGCAGACCGCCCTGGTCGAAACCGACATAACCGGGCGGCGCACCGATCAGACGCGAGACGGTATGGCGCTCCATGTACTCGGACATGTCGAAACGCACCAGCTCGATGCCCATGGCCTTGGCCAGCTGCCGAGCGGCCTCGGTCTTGCCCACGCCGGTAGGACCGGCAAAGAGGAAGGAACCGACCGGCTTGTCCGGTGCCTTGAGACCAGCACGCGACAGTTTGATCGCGGTTGCCAGCGAGTCGATGGCGGCGTCCTGACCGAATACGGTAAGTTTCAGGTCACGCTCCAGGTTACGCAGCAACTCCTTGTCGGAGCTGGACACATGCTTCGGTGGAATGCGTGCGATCTTCGCAACGATGTCCTCGACCTGCGCCACATCGATACGCGCCACGCGCTTGTCTTCCGGCTGCAGACGCTGATAGGCACCTGCCTCGTCGATCACGTCGATGGCCTTGTCCGGCATGTGCCGGTCATTGATATAGCGCGCAGCCAGTTCGGCCGCCGCGCGCAGAGCTTCGTCGCTGTACTCGATATGATGGTGCTGCTCGAAACGTGCCTTCAGGCCCTTGAGGATGCCGTAGGTGTCGTCCACCGATGGCTCGACCACGTCGACCTTCTGGAAGCGGCGCGCCAGAGCACGGTCCTTCTCGAAGATGCCGCGAAACTCCTGGAAGGTAGTGGAACCGATGCAGCGAATCTCGCCCGATGACAGCATCGGCTTGAGCAGATTGGATGCATCCATGACCCCGCCCGACGCCGCGCCGGCACCAATGATGGTGTGAATCTCATCGATGAAGAGGATGGCATGCGGGCGTTTGCGCAGCTCGTTGAGCAGTGCCTTGAGGCGTTTCTCGAAATCGCCGCGGTACTTGGTACCGGCCAGCAGTGCGCCCAGGTCGAGGGAATAGACCACGCTGTCGGCCAGCAGATCAGGCACCTGCTCATCGACGATGCGCTTGGCCAGACCTTCGGCGATAGCGGTCTTGCCGACACCGGCCTCGCCAACCAGCAGCGGATTGTTCTTGCGCCGCCGAGCCAGGATCTGGGCGACGCGCTCGACCTCGTGCTCGCGCCCTACCAGCGGGTCGATTCGACCCTGGCGGGCCAGTTCGTTGAGGTTGCTGGCGTAGGCATCCAGCGGATTGCCGGAGGTGGACGATTCGCCGCCCTCCTCATCCTGCATATCCTGATCACTTTCGTGATGCTCGCCATGCCCCGGCACCTTGGAAATACCATGGGCGATGTAGTTGACCACATCGATGCGGGCGACGCTCTGCTGCTTGAGCAGGAATACCGCCTGACTTTCCTGCTCGCTGAAAATTGCCACCAGCACATTGGCGCCGGTCACTTCTCGCTTGCCGGAGCTCTGCACATGGAAGACGGCACGCTGCAGTACACGCTGGAAGCCCAGCGTCGGCTGAGTCTCGCGGTCCTCATCGTGCTGAGGAATCAGGGGCGTGGTGGAGTCGATGAATTCCTGCAGATCATGGCGCAGCTTGTCGAGATTGGCCCCGCAGGCCCGCAGCACACTGGCTGCTGCTTCATTATCCAGCAAGGCAAGCAGCAAATGTTCAACCGTCATGAATTCATGACGCTTGGCGCGGGCCTCCTTGAAAGCCAGATTGAGGGTGACTTCGAGCTCTCGATTCAACATAGCTTCACCTCATACCCAAGTGGCCGGCGTTAACCGTCCTTCTCTATTTCACAGAGTAGCGGATGTTGGCTCTCACGCGCGTACTGGTTGACCTGCATTGCCTTGGTCTCCGCAATATCACGGGTGTACACACCGCACACCGCACGTCCCTCTGTATGAACGGCCAACATGATCTTGGTCGCCAGCTCCCGGTTCATGCCGAAAAACGTTTCAAGCACTTCGACGACGAAATCCATCGGGGTGTAGTCGTCATTGAATAAGACCACCTTGTACATCGGTGGTGCCTGCAATGCTGGCTTGGATTCCTGAACAGCAATGCCAGAGGAGTCATCCTCATGCTCTGCCGGGTGATCCTGATTGAATGTTAGTCGAATCTGGCTACTTGCATGCATGCTGAAATCAGAGGTTCGAGGCCGGGCGAACGGGGATGCTAGAGGGATTTTGACTGACTTCTCAGCCATCCGCCGTATAGCCTTGACTAACGGCAAAAGGGTGTTACAACAAAAGAATACCCATTCGCGGGTATCAGGGATTCCACGTCTTCGCCCAGCCTGGTTGGTTATCGCGTGGAATCGAAGTGGATGATACTCCAGAGATGGAGTCCTTTGCAGAGGGATATCAGCATGCTCAGCGGTAAGGTCAAGTGGTTCAACAACGCTAAAGGCTATGGATTCATCCTGGCCGACGGCCGAGATGAGGACCTGTTCGCCCACTACTCGGCCATCCAGATGGACGGTTACAAAACGCTCAAGGCCGGTCAGTCGGTCCGTTTCGAGATCGTGCAAGGCCCCAAAGGACTGCATGCGGTCAACATCAGTACGGCCAGCGTCACTCAGGAGCCCCCTGCACCGGCCACCCAGACTCAGAACATCGCGAGCACTGTCGAAGTCTGAGTATTCAGATCCAAACTCTCATTGACTCGTAAGGCACATGGAAGGTGCCGATACGAAAAGGCCGGTCTGGTGACCGGCCTTTTTATTACGCCAAAATCAGCTTACATATGGCTGATCATCGCATCGCCGAACTCCGAGCAGGACAGCAGTTTTGCTCCGTCCATCAGGCGTTCGAAGTCATAGGTCACCGTCTTGGCCGCAATGGCGCCATTGGTGCCCTTGATAATCAGATCGGCGGCTTCGGCCCAGCCCATGTGACGCAGCATCATCTCGGCAGAGAGAATGACCGAGCCGGGGTTGACCTTGTCCTGGCCGGCATACTTGGGCGCCGTACCGTGAGTGGCCTCGAACATGGCGACCGAATCGGACAGGTTGGCGCCGGGTGCGATGCCAATGCCGCCCACCTCGGCCGCCAGGGCGTCCGACAGATAGTCACCATTGAGGTTGAGCGTGGCGATCACATCATATTCGGCCGGACGCAGCAGGATCTGCTGCAGCATGGCGTCGGCAATCACATCCTTGACCACAATGTTCTTGCCGGTGCGCGGATTCTTGAACTGCATCCACGGGCCACCATCGAGCAACTCAGCGCCGAACTCGTCGCGGGCGATCTCGTAGCCCCATTCCTTGAAGGCACCTTCGGTGAACTTCATGATGTTGCCCTTGTGCACCAGGGTCACCGAGCTGCGGTCGTTGTCGACGGCGTACTGCAGCGCCTTGCGCACCAGGCGCTTGGTACCGGCCTCGGAAACCGGCTTGATACCGATGCCGCACATGTCGGTGAAACGGATCTTCTTGACGCCCATTTCCTCGGTGAGGAACTTGATGACCTTTTCGGCCTCGGGGCTGCCAGCCTTCCACTCGACGCCGGCGTAGATGTCTTCCGAGTTTTCGCGAAAGATCACCATATCCACGTCACCCGGCTTCTTCACCGGGCTGGGTACACCTTCGAACCAGCGCACCGGACGCAGGCAGACATAGAGGTCGAGTTCCTGGCGCAGCGCCACGTTCAGTGAGCGGATACCACCACCCACAGGCGTGGTCAGCGGCCCCTTGATGGAGACCACGTAATCACGCACGGCCTCCAGGGTTTCTTTCGGCAGCCAGGTGTCCCGATCGTAAACCTGAGTGGCCTTCTCACCGGCATAAACTTCCATCCAAGAAATCTTGCGGGCGCCGCCGTAGGCTTTTTCGACGGCTGCGTCGACCACCTTGATCATCACCGGCGAGATATCGGCACCGATACCATCACCCTCAATGAACGGAATGATCGGATTGTCCGGAACATTCAGCGACATATCGGCATTGACGGTGATTTTGTCACCGCTGGCTGGCACCTGGATCTTTTGGTATCCCATGCTGGACTCCATCTTGTGGTTAGACAGTGTGCATCCCCGAGAGTAGCGCAAACCGCTCGCAGAGACACATGTGCAAAGGTCTTATTCAACTGGGCATTCTGTGGCGAGGTGCCGCAGTGGTATACTGGTTAGGTGACTAACGAGTCATAAGGGGCCACCTGTCTGGAACCAGACAGCAACCTCTTGAAACCGGTACACGGCCACCGCTGTCTGCCGGATCGAAATGCTCGACACTCTACGGGTGCATCCAACATCACCGCGGCGAGTCCTCGACCCGGCCCCGCCACCATGGGGCTCAGACGCCTACCAGTGCAGGTCGAGTTTCTATGCGCGCTCAGCAAACAAGAGAGTTAACGCTAAATGTCCACCCCTTCGAAGATCATCTACACCTTCACCGACGAAGCTCCAGCCCTTGCAACCTATTCGCTTCTGCCCATCGTGGAAGCCTTTGCCGCCTCGGCTGACATCTCCGTTGAAACCCGCGACATCTCTCTTGCTGGACGGATCCTGGCAAGCTTTGCCGACCGCCTGGATGCTGACAAACGCGTCGAAGACGACCTGGCCAAACTGGCCGAACTGACCCTGCAGCCCGATGCAAACATCATCAAGCTGCCGAACATCAGTGCCTCGGTACCCCAGCTCAAGGCTGCCATTGCCGAGCTGCAGGCGCAGGGCTACAACATCCCGAACTTCCCGGAAGACCCGCAGACCGACGAAGAGAAGGAAGTTCGTGCGCGTTACGCCAAGATCCTCGGCAGCGCGGTGAACCCGGTTCTGCGCGAAGGCAACTCCGACCGTCGCGCTCCGGCCGCGGTCAAGGCCTACGCCCGCAAGCACCCGCACAGCATGGGCAAGTGGAGCATGGCTTCGCAGTCCCACGCCGACTACATGCGCGGTGGCGACTTCTTCTCCAGCGAACAGTCGATCACCATGGCCAAGGCCGGTGACGTTCGCATCGAATTCGTCGGCAAGGACGGCAAGGTCGAGCTCAAGAAACAGCTGGCCCTGCAGGAAGGCGAAGTGTTCGACAGCATGTTCATGAGCTGCCGCAAGCTGCGCGACTTCTTCGAGAAGACCCTGCAAGACTGCAAGGAAACCGGCGTAATGTGGTCCCTGCACGTCAAGGCGACCATGATGAAGGTTTCCCACCCGATCGTCTTCGGCCACGCCGTCACCGTCTACTACAAGGACGTGTTCGACAAGTACGGCAAGCTGTTCGAAGAGCTGGGCGTCAACCCGAACAACGGCATCAGCAGCGTCTACGACAAGATCAAGGTGCTGCCTGCCTCGCAGCAGGAAGAGATCCTCCATGACATCCACGAGGTCTACGCTCATCGCCCGGAAATGGCCATGGTCGACTCGGTCAAGGGCATCACCAACCTGCACATTCCGAGCGACGTGATCGTCGACGCCTCGATGCCGGCGATGATCCGCAACTCCGGTCAGATGTGGGGCAAGGACGGCAAGCAGAAAGACACCAAGGCCGTCATGCCTGAGAGCACCTACGCTCGCATCTATCAGGAAATGATCAACTTCTGCAAAACCAACGGTGCATTCGACCCGACCACCATGGGCAGCGTGCCGAACGTCGGCCTGATGGCGCAAAAGGCCGAGGAATACGGCTCCCACGACAAGACCTTCGAAATGACCGCCGACGGCACCATGCGCGTCGTAGCGGCCGACGGCACCGTGCTGATGCAGCACGAAGTCGAGGCTGGTGACATCTGGCGTGCCTGCCAGACCAAGGACGCCCCGATCCGCGACTGGGTCAAGCTGGCCGTTACCCGTGCCCGTCAGTCCAACACCCCGGCCATCTTCTGGCTGGACCCGGAGCGCGCTCACGATCGTGAACTGCAGAAGAAGGTCGAGCTGTATCTGAAAGATCACGACCTGAGCGGTCTGGACATCCGCATGATGGGCTACAACGAAGCCATCCGCGTATCTATGGAGCGCATGATCCGCGGCCAGGACACCATCTCGGTGACCGGCAACGTACTGCGTGACTACCTGACCGATCTGTTCCCGATCATGGAACTGGGCACCTCGGCCAAGATGCTGTCCATCGTTCCGCTGATGGCTGGCGGCGGCATGTACGAAACCGGCGCAGGCGGTTCGGCGCCCAAGCATGTGCAACAGCTGGTCGAAGAGAACTACCTGCGCTGGGATTCCCTGGGCGAGTTCCTGGCCCTGGCCGTGTCGCTGGAAGAAACCGGCATCAAGACCGACAACGCCAAGGCCAAGGTACTGGGCAAGACCCTGGACCAGGCTACCGGCAAGCTGCTGGACAACAACAAGTCCCCGGCGCGCAAGGTTGGTGAAATCGACAACCGCGGCAGCCACTTCTACCTGGCGCTGTACTGGGCACAAGCCCTGGCCGAGCAGAACGACGACGCCGAGCTGAAGGCCCACTTCGCTCCGCTGGCCAAGCAGCTGACCGAGCAGGAAGCGACCATCGTTGCCGAACTGGCTGCCGTACAGGGCAAGCCGGCCGACATCGGCGGCTACTACCGCTCCAACCCTGAGCTGACCAGCAAGGTGATGCGCCCAAGCGCCACCTTCAACGCCGCTCTGGCTGCACTGAATGCCTGATAAGGCTTGAGTGCCCAAAGAACCCCGGCCTGGCGCCGGGGTTCTTTTTTTAGCGCAGAACTTTCACGAGCAGTACTCGCCCCTGCACAATCCTGCTCATTGATCTTCTCCGGAGCACCGAAATGGACTGGCAACCCCATATCACCGTGGCCACGGTGATCGAAGATGATGATCGCTTTCTCTTTGTCGAGGAATTCAAGGCTGGCCGCATGGTGCTCAACCAGCCGGCCGGACACCTGGAAGCCAACGAGTCGCTGCGCGACGCCGCGCTGCGTGAAACGCTCGAGGAAACCGGCTGGGATGTGGAGCTGACCGCCCTGCTTGGCATCTATCTGTATACCGCACCCAGCAATGGCGTGACCTATCAGCGCGTGTGCTTCAGTGCTCGCCCCGTGCAGCACAACCCCGAACGGGCACTGGACAGTGATATCAGCGGCATTACCTGGCTGACCCGCGACGAGCTGGCCGCACAGCCCGAGCGCTGGCGCAGCGAACTGGTCCTGCGCTGCGTGGACGACTACCTCGCCGGCGTCAGTGGGCCGCTGGACCTGCTGCGCGATTGATGGCACGCACCAGTCGTCGTCCAGAACGCTCTGAGCGCGTTCTCCAGCACCGCCGCGCAGGCTGAATAGCGGCGGCGCGCTCCAGCGAAAGCCGTACGTGAGCCTCCGTGGCAGCCCTCGCCAGCCGCCATCCTGTGGGGCTCGCCGAGGCTTTCTGGTAGACTCGGCAGTTTTTCAGGCTTCACTCGCAGACTCCCATGCAAGCACCTAGCACCCAACGCGTGATCGTCGGCATGTCCGGCGGCGTCGACTCGTCCGTTTCCGCCCTGCTGCTGCTGGAACAGGGCTATCAGGTCGAAGGCCTGTTCATGAAGAACTGGGACGAAGACGACGGCACCGAATACTGCACCGCCATGGACGACCTGGCCGACGCCCAGGCCGTATGCGACCGCATCGGCATCAAGTTGCACACCGCCAACTTCGCGGCTGAATACTGGGACAACGTGTTCGAGCATTTCCTGGCCGAGTACAAGGCCGGACGCACACCGAACCCGGACATCCTGTGCAACCGCGAAATCAAGTTCAAAGCCTTCCTCGACTATGCCCTGAGCCTCGGTGCCGACCTGATCGCCACCGGTCACTACGTGCGTCGCCGCGATATTGATGGCCGCACCGAACTACTCAAGGGCCTGGATCCGAACAAGGATCAGAGCTACTTCCTGCACGCAGTAGGCGGTGAGCAGATCGCCAAGACCCTGTTCCCGGTCGGCGAACTGGAAAAACCGCAGGTACGCGCCATCGCCGAGAAATACGAGCTGGCCACCGCGAAGAAGAAGGACTCGACCGGGATCTGCTTTATCGGCGAGCGCCGCTTCAGCGATTTCCTCAAGCAGTACCTGCCGGCTCAACCCGGGGATATCGAAACTACCGAAGGCCAGGTCATCGGCCGCCATCATGGCCTGATGTACCACACCATCGGTCAGCGCCAGGGCCTTGGCATCGGCGGCCTCAAGGACGCCAGCGACGATCCCTGGTACGTGCTGCGCAAGGACCTGTCGCGCAATGTACTGATCGTTGGCCAGGGCAACGAACACCCCTGGCTGTTCTCCCGCGCCCTGCTCGCCTCGGAGATCTACTGGGTCAATCCGGTGGACTTCAGCGCTCCGCGTCGCCTCACGGCCAAGGTGCGCTACCGCCAAAGTGATCAGCATTGCACCCTGGAGAAGACCGAGACCGGCTATCGCGCCGTATTCGACGAACCACAACGCGCCGTGACCCCGGGCCAGTCCGTGGTCTTCTATGACGGCGAGGTGTGCCTCGGCGGCGGCGTGATCGAAACAGCCGAAGCCTGGTACGAGGGCGCGCGATGAGCCCGGTGCAGGAACAGCTGGTCGCGCTCGGCGCGGTATTCGAAGCAGCCGTGCTGGCGGACAAGATCGCCCGCACCGGTCAGGTCAGTGAAGCGTCGATGAGCTGCATGCTCGGCAGCCTGCTGGTGCGCGATCCGGAGACCACGCTGGATGTGTACGGCGGTGACGACCTCAACCTGCGTGATGGCTATCGCGCGCTGATCAGCTCGCTGGAGCGCAATCCTTCCGCCCTGCAGCGTGAGCCGTTGCGTTATTCCCTGGCGATGATCGGCCTGGAACGCCAGCTGGATAAACGCAGCGACATGCTGCAGGTGATGGGCAGTCGCCTGGACCAGATACAGCAGCAGGTCGAGCATTTCGGCCTGGTTCATGACAATGTCATTGCCGCCTGCGGCGGCCTGTACCAGGACACCATCAGCACCTTCCGCCAGCGTATCCAGGTGCATGGCGACATGCGCTTTCTGCAGCAACCCAACAACGCGGCGAAAATTCGCGCGCTGTTGCTCGCTGGCATTCGCTCGGCGCGCCTCTGGCGCCAGCTCGGCGGCCACCGCTGGCAACTGGTGTTCAGCCGCGGCAAGCTGCTCAAAGAGCTCTACGAACTGACGCGAAACTGACCATGGAACCCGCCAGCCGCAGTGTCAAACCCCTTCAGGGTGCCCTGCTGCTGGCACTCTCGGCGCTGCTGTTCGCCTTCACCGGGGTCGGCATCCGCGAGATATCCGTCAGCGTCAACAACGAATCGGTGGTGTTCTTTCGCAACCTGGTCGGCGTGCTGTTCTTCCTGCCGCTGCTGCTGGTGCGCGGGGTCCGCCCTCTGCGCACGACACGACTGAAATCCCATCTGTGGCGCACCACCTATGGCCTGGCGGCGATGTACTGCTTCTTCTACGCCATCGCCCACCTGCCGCTGGCCGACGCCATGCTGTTCACCTACTCGGCGCCGGTGTTCACGCCACTTATCGCGCACTTCTGGCTCAAGGAACCACTGACTCGACGCATGCTGATCAGCAGCCTGATCGGCCTGTGCGGTGTACTGCTGGTGGCCAAACCCAGCTCAGCGCTATTCGAAGGCCCCGCCCTGATCGGCCTGGCCGCCAGCCTGATGGCTGCCTTCGCCTTCGTCTCGATCCGCGAGATGAGCGACACCGAGCCGGCCACCCGCATCGTTTTCTATTTCTCGCTGTTCAGCGCCCTGTTCTCCGCGATACCACTAGCCTGGAGCTGGCAACCGCTCGATGGCACGCAGTTGAGCTGGTTGCTGGTTATCGGGCTGCTGGCCACCGCCAGCCAGGTGATCATGTCTCGCGCCTACGGGCTGGCTCCGCCTGGGATCATTGGCCCGGTGGCCTACCTGGCCATCGTCTTCGCCGGCATCATCGCCTGGCTGCTCTGGAGCGAGACGCCGGACAGGCTCTCGCTGCTCGGCGCGACGCTGATCTTTGCCGCCAGTCTGTTATCGGTCGCAAGACGCAGGGCATAGGCGGCCAAGCGCCAGTTTTCATGTATGATATGCGCCCTTTTCGTCAGAGGCCGTCCAGGCACCTGAGCAACTGCCGGCTTCATCGGAGCCGGCGCGATGCACAGAGACCCGAACGGCTTTTCAGCCCGACAGCTCGAGAACGCCTACATGCAGCTTTCCTCGCTCACCGCGGTTTCCCCCGTCGACGGCCGCTACGCCGGCAAAACCAGCGCTCTGCGCCCCATCTTCAGCGAATACGGCCTGATCCGTAGCCGTGTACTGGTCGAAGTACGCTGGCTGCAGCGCCTCGCAGCGCACGAAGGCATCCCGGAAGTAGCGCCCTTCTCCGCCGAAGCCAATGCCCTGCTCAACGAGCTGGCAGAGAACTTCGCCGTCGAGCACGCCGAGCGCGTCAAGGAAATCGAACGCACCACCAACCATGACGTCAAGGCCGTCGAGTACCTGCTCAAGGAGCAGGCTGCCAAGCTGCCGGAACTGGACAAGGTCAGCGAGTTCATCCACTTCGCCTGCACCAGCGAGGACATCAACAACCTGTCCCATGCCCTGATGCTGCGCGAAGGCCGTGACAGCGTGCTGCTGCCGCTGATGAAGCAACTGGCCGACGCCATCCGCGAACTCGCGGTGAAGTTCGCCGACGTGCCGATGCTGTCGCGCACCCACGGTCAACCGGCCTCGCCAACCACCCTGGGCAAGGAGCTGGCCAACGTCGTCTACCGCCTGGAGCGCCAGATCGCTCAGGTAGCTGCCGTGCCGCTGCTGGGCAAGATCAACGGCGCCGTGGGCAACTACAACGCCCACCTGTCGGCCTACCCGAGCATCGACTGGGAAGCCAATGCCCGCCAGTTCATCGAGAACGACCTGGGCCTGACCTGGAACCCCTACACCACCCAGATCGAGCCGCACGACTACATCGCCGAACTGTTCGATGCCATCGCCCGCTTCAACACCATCCTGATCGATTTCGACCGCGACGTCTGGGGCTACATCTCCCTCGGTTACTTCAAGCAGAAGACCGTGGCCGGCGAAATCGGCTCCTCGACCATGCCGCACAAGGTCAACCCGATCGACTTCGAGAACTCCGAAGGCAACCTGGGCATCGCCAACGCCATCTTCCAGCACCTGGCCAGCAAACTGCCGATCTCCCGCTGGCAGCGCGACTTGACCGACTCCACCGTGCTGCGCAACCTGGGCGTCGGTTTCGCCCACAGCGTCATCGCATACGAGGCAAGCCTCAAGGGAATCAGCAAGTTGGAGCTTAATGCTCAACGTATTGCTGAAGACCTGGACGCCTGCTGGGAAGTGCTCGCAGAGCCGATCCAGACCGTCATGCGTCGCTACGCCATCGAGAACCCGTACGAGAAGCTCAAGGAGCTGACCCGCGGCAAGGGCATCAGCCCCGAGGCCCTGCTGGCCTTCATCGACGGCCTGGACATGCCGGCCGCCGCCAAGGAAGAGCTCAAGCAACTGACCCCGGCGCGCTACATCGGCAACGCCGTGGCCCAGGCCAAGCGCATCTGAGCGACAACAGCCGCAAGGACGCCCGGCTGAGCCGGGCGTTTTTGTTTTAAGGTTTTTATCTATTTCAAGGGCTTACTGATGAATCCTGATACTCCGCTGCAATTGCTGGGCGGCCTCACAGCCCGTGAATTCCTGCGCGACTACTGGCAGAAGAAGCCGCTGCTGGTGCGCCAGGCCATTCCTGATTTCGAAAGCCCGATCAGCCCCGACGAACTGGCCGGTCTGGCCCTGGAAGAGGAAGTCGAATCGCGCCTGGTGATCGAGCATGGCGAGCGTCCCTGGGAACTGCAGCGCGGCCCGTTCAACGAAGACACCTTCCAGGCGCTGC
Source organism: Pseudomonas sp. Z8(2022) (assembly GCF_025837155.1). Lineage (NCBI taxonomy): Bacteria > Pseudomonadati > Pseudomonadota > Gammaproteobacteria > Pseudomonadales > Pseudomonadaceae > Pseudomonas > Pseudomonas sp. Z8(2022). The sequence continues at coordinate 2,339,357 of NZ_CP107549.1, forward strand.
CCGAGCGCGACTGGACCCTGCTGGTGCAGGCCGTCGACCAGTTCGTCCCGGAAGTGGCCGAACTGCTGGAAGACTTCAAGTTCCTGCCCAAATGGCGCATCGACGACCTGATGATCAGTTTCGCCGCCCCCGGTGGCGGCGTCGGTCCGCATTTCGACAATTACGACGTATTCCTGCTGCAGGCTCACGGCCATCGCCGCTGGCAGATTGGCCAGATGTGCGATGCCGACAGCCCGCTGCTTCCCCACGCCGATCTGAAGATCCTGGCTCAATTCGAACCAACCGATGAATGGGTGCTGGCACCCGGCGACATGCTCTACCTGCCGCCCTGCCTCGCCCACTGTGGCACCGCTGAGGATGATTGCATGACCTATTCCGTGGGCTTCCGCGCGCCGAGCGCCGCTGAAGTACTGACCCATTTCACTGATTTCCTCGGCCAGTTCCTGCCCGATGAAGAGCGTTACAGCGACGCCGACATCCAGCCAAGCGAGGATCCCAACCAGATTCAGCGCGACGCCCTGGAGCGTCTCAAGGCCCTGCTCAACGAGCACATGAGCGACGAGCGCCTGCTGATGACCTGGTTTGGTCAGTTCATGACCGAGCCCAAATACCCGGAACTGGTGGCCGGCATCGAAATCGAGGAAGAAGAGTTCCTCGGCGCCCTGGAAGATGGCGCGATCATCATCCGCAATCCCAGCGCACGCATGGCCTGGTCGGAAGTCGGCGAAGACCTGGTACTGTTCGCCAGCGGCCAGAGCCGCCTGGTTTCCGCCAGCCTGCGCGAATTGCTGAAACTGATCTGCAGCGCCGATGCGTTACATGTGGAAAACCTCGGCGTCTGGCTGGCCAATGACGAGGGGCGTACCCTTCTGTGGGAACTGGTCAAACAAGGCAGCCTGGGATTCGCCGATGAGTGAGATCACTGTCCGTGTCGCGGACTGGCACAAGGACAACGCCGAGCTACGCCGTATCCGCGACAGCGTGTTCGTCGCCGAGCAATCGGTACCGCCGGAGCTGGAATGGGATGCCGAAGACGCCGAGGCCGTGCACTTTCTCGCCGAGGAAGGCGATTACCCGGTGGGTACCGCCCGCCTGTTGCCGGACGGCCATATCGGTCGCGTCTCGGTACTCAGGGACTGGCGCGGCCTCAAGGTGGGCGAAAAACTGATGCAGGCGGTGATCGCCGAAGCGGAAAAACGCGGCCTGCATCAGCAAATGCTGACCGCCCAGGTGCACGCCACGCCGTTCTATGAAAGGCTAGGCTTCAGGATTGTCAGCGAGGAGTATCTCGACGCCGGCATTCCTCACGTGGATATGGTGCGTACCAGCCAATAGAGAACCGCATGAACGACAAAGACGCCCCGCTCGAACCGACCGATACGCCAGAGCCTGCTGAACTGGCCGCCATCGAATTCGAATCGCCGGGGCGTTTTGCCGTGCATAATCCGGAACCTGCGTCGCCCGATGCCGGCCAATGGGAGCCAGCTCCATTCGTCCTCGGCCAGCACGAGCGTCTGGAACGTTTCACCCAGCCGCAGGAGGCTCGCGCCCATGTGCTGGCATTGATCCAGCAGGCCCAGCGCAGCCTGTGCCTATACAGCGACGACCTGGAGCCCTGGCTCTACCATCACAGCAGCGTGCAGCAGGCCTGCACCCGCTTTCTGCTGAGCAGCCCGCGAGCACGCCTGCGCATCCTGCTGCGTGATCCGACTCGCGCAGTGAAGGAAGGCCATCGCCTGCTTACCCTTTCCCGCCGGCTGTCCTCCAACCTGCATATCCGCAAACTCAACCCGGATTATCCCGGCGATGAACTGGCCTTCCTGATTGCCGACGACAGAGGACTGTTGTTGCGCCCGGAACTCGACCAACAATCCGGCTACACCCTCTACAATGACCCGGCCCGCGTGCGTCAGCGCCAGACCCAGTTCGATCAGGCCTGGGATACCAGCATCACCGACCCCGACCTGCGGAGCTTCCTGCTATGACCCTGCGCACGCTGTTCGCCGCCCTGCTTCTCGGCCTGTGCCTGCCGCTGCAAGCAGCCACCGAGGTAATCCCGCTGAACTACCGTACGGCAGACGATGTGCTTGGTGTGGTGCAGTCAATGCTCGGCAGCGAGGGCAAGGTCAGCGCCTATGGCAACCAGCTGATCGTCAGTGCTTCGCCTGCCAGGATCGGTGAAGTTCGCGCGCTATTGCAGCAGCTGGACACCCGCCCGCGCCGTTTGCTGATCACAGTGGAAAGCACCGACAGCAACTACCGGAACGACCGCGGCTATCGCGTCGATGGCACCCTCGGCGCCGGCAATGCCGAGGTGCAGGTCGGCCGTGGCGAAGTCAACGGACGCGACCAGGTACGCATCATCCGCCGCAGCACCGACAGCCGTGGCGGCGGAACCCAGCAGGTACAGGCCACCGAGGGCTACCCGGCGCTGATCCAGGTCGGCCAGAGCGTACCGCTGACCACCACCAGTACCGGCCCTTACGGCCAGGTTTACCGGGACACCCAGTATCGCGACGTGACTCGCGGCTTCTACGTGACGGCGAGCCTCAGCGGCGAGCTGGTGCATGTCTCCATCAGCAGCCAACGCGACCGGATGAATGATCACCGCCCTGGCGTTGTCGACGTGCAGACCACCGACACACGCGTCAGCGGCCGCCTCGGCGAATGGATAACCCTGGGCGGCGTCAGTGAGGAAACCAGCTCCAGCGGCCGCGACGTGTTGCGTCGGCAGACCACCCTGGGACGCGAAGACATGTCCTTGCGTCTCAAGGTCGAAGCCCTCGACTGACGCCCCCGACCAAAGTCGAATGCCTCCTGCGCCACAAGAACCATGGACAGGCCGCGCAACCCGCGGAACGCCTGAAATGCCCGACTCATGGGCTGTCGCGCATGACCACTCGGTCGCCGAATGAATATGTAGTAGCTTCAAAAAACCACTACAAAACGTTTGACGAAGCATTTTCCCAGAGGCATGATGGCCTCGCTCCCGCTAGCCAGGGGTCCTGAAAAGGATCTCCAGATCGTTCACGAAGCACTTCGTAACGGTCCGTATCCCAACAGCCCACAAGGCCGTACGACGAGGTTGCGACTGGAACGAAGTTGTCCTGAGGGACGGGGAAGCGTTTAGCGTCACACAGATCGACAGCCTTGCAGGTTGCCCTAGGTTTCCACGAGCCGACTGGCCCACGCAAAACACTCGAACTGTTCGCCACACCCCCCTCCTTGCGGTCAATCCTCGCCTCCAGCCGTTTTCTCGCCGTCATGCGGAAGCCTCCCGCAGCCACTGCATCCGTGCACGCATTGCGAGGGTAGTCGGTGCTCAACCAACACATTTTTTTGAAGGATTGACCATGTCCGCATATCAAAACGACATCAAGGCTGTAGCCGCTCTGAAAGAGAAGTTCGGCAGCAGCTGGAGCGCTATCAACCCCGAGTCCGTCGCCCGTATGCGCGCTCAGAACCGCTTCAAGACCGGTCTGGAAATCGCTCAGTACACTGCTGACATCATGCGCAAGGACATGGAAGAGTACGACGCCGACTCCTCCCTCTACACCCAGTCCCTGGGCTGCTGGCACGGCTTCATCGGTCAGCAGAAGCTGATTTCGATCAAGAAGCACCTGAAGACCACCAACAAGCGCTACCTCTACCTGTCCGGCTGGATGGTCGCTGCCCTGCGTTCCGACTTCGGCCCGCTGCCGGATCAGTCGATGCACGAGAAGACCGCCGTCTCCGACCTGATCGAAGAGCTCTACACCTTCCTGCGTCAGGCTGACAGCCGCGAACTGGACCTGCTGTTCACCGCTCTGGACGCTGCCCGTGACGCTGGCGACCATGCCAAGGCTGCCGAGATCCAGAACCAGATTGACAACTTCGAAACCCACATCGTGCCGATCATTGCCGACATCGATGCCGGTTTCGGTAACCCGGAAGCCACCTACCTGCTGGCCAAGCGCATGATCGAAGCGGGTGCCTGCTGCATCCAGATCGAAAACCAGGTATCCGACGAGAAGCAGTGCGGCCACCAGGACGGCAAAGTTACCGTTCCGCATGCCGACTTCCTCGCCAAGATCGCTGCCGTTCGCTACGCCTTCCTGGAACTGGGTATCGACAACGGTGTAATCGTTGCTCGTACCGACTCCCTGGGTGCCGGCCTGACCAAGCAGATCGCCGTGACCAACAAACCGGGCGACCTGGGCGACCTGTACAACAGCTTCCTGGACTGCGAAGAAATCTCCGAAGCTGAACTGGGCAACGGCGACGTCGTGATCAAGCGCGAAGGCAAACTGCTGCGTCCGAAGCGCCTGCCGTCCAACCTGTTCCAGTTCCGCGCCGGCACCGGCGAAGACCGCTGCGTACTGGACTGCATCACCAGCCTGCAGAACGGCGCCGACCTGCTGTGGATCGAAACCGAGAAGCCGCACGTTGGCCAGATCAAAGGCATGGTTGACCGCATCCGCGAAGTCATCCCGAACGCCAAGCTGGTGTACAACAACAGTCCGTCCTTCAACTGGACCCTGAACTTCCGCCAGCAGGTGTTCGACGCGTTCGTTGCCGAAGGCAAAGACGTTTCCGCCTACGACCGCGCCAAACTGATGAGCGTCGAGTACGACAACACCGAACTGGCCCAGATCGCTGACGAGAAGATCCGTACCTTCCAGCGCGACGGTTCCGCTCACGCCGGCATCTTCCACCACCTGATCACTCTGCCGACCTACCACACTGCCGCTCTGTCGACCGACAACCTGGCCAAGGGCTATTTCGCCGACCAGGGCATGCTGGCCTACGTGAAAGGCGTACAGCGTGAGGAAATCCGTCAGGGTATCGCCTGCGTCAAGCACCAGAACATGGCTGGCTCGGACATCGGCGACAACCACAAGGAGTACTTCGCTGGCGAAGCTGCTCTGAAAGCTAGCGGTAAAGACAACACCATGAACCAGTTCCACTAAGAACGGTTCCACTGCTGCAGACCACGTTTCTGCAGCAGTTCGATTGCCTAATCCGCCCCGGCTCTGCTGGGGCTTTTTTTGCCTTCTTCATGCAACCGCCACATCAGAGCTTTCGCAGAACCTGCCATTGCAGATTCAGGCGGCACATTGCGATGCCTCTGAAGCAAGAACCAGCCCCCGCTCAGCGATGTGACAGATGCCTGAGGCGGCACTTTCGCTGCTTTGGCCTTAACACCAAAGTGGCAATGAATTGCTCATCTTGGCGCGGACAATCACACCGGAAAATAAGGCAGATTAGGCGGATGAATGATCAGCGAAATAGTCAGACCAAGGCTGCCGACTATAGCCCTGTAAGCGCCGTGCCAGGTGGCTCGCTGCAAATTTGCATGGATGCGACAAATCAATCAGAAGCTCGACAGAATCGTTCAAAGTGCAGGAAGAATATTTCTCTGAAAAATTTACTTACAGCTAGTCTGCACATAGTATTGTGTACACACTTTGCGTCAGCGCCCTTGGCGGAGCTTGGCGATCAACCCAATATAAAAGCCGTTCCTTAGTTCAAGGAGTACCGGCATGCCTGATGCGGTAACGACCATGTCCCACAACTGGGCCTTCGCTGTTTTCTTGCTGGGTGTCTGCGGACTCATCGCCTTCATGCTCGGCCTTTCCAGCCTGCTTGGCAGCAAGGCCTGGGGACGCAGCAAGAACGAGCCCTTCGAATCCGGCATGCTTCCTACCGGCAGCGCACGTCTGCGCCTGTCGGCCAAATTCTATCTGGTCGCGATGCTCTTCGTGATCTTCGACGTTGAAGCCCTCTATCTCTTCGCTTGGGCAGTCTCGGTGCGTGAAAGCGGCTGGGCGGGCCTGATCGAAGCTACAGTTTTCATAGCAATTCTGTTGGCAGGTCTTGCCTATCTTTGGCGTATCGGGGCGCTCGACTGGGCACCTCAGGGACGCCGTGAACGGCAGGCGAAGCTAAAACAATGAGGCTTTGGCGATGCAATACAAACTTACTCGGGTCGACCCGAATGCGCCCAATGAGGCGTATCCGATCGGCCAGCGGGAGGTCGTCTCCGACCCGCTGCTAGAGGATCAGGTTCACAAGAACATCTACATGGGCAAGCTCTCGGACGTGCTTAACGGCGCGGTCAACTGGGGGCGCAAGAACTCCTTGTGGCCGTACAACTTCGGCCTGTCCTGCTGCTATGTGGAAATGACCACTGCCTTCACCGCCCCGCACGACGTGGCGCGTTTTGGCGCGGAAGTCATTCGCGCATCACCCCGCCAGGCAGACTTCATGGTCATCGCCGGCACCTGCTTCATCAAGATGGCGCCGGTCATCCAGCGTCTCTACGAGCAGATGCTGGAGCCCAAGTGGGTCATTTCCATGGGGTCATGCGCCAATTCCGGCGGCATGTACGACATCTACTCGGTCGTTCAGGGTGTGGACAAGTTCCTCCCCGTGGACGTCTACATTCCCGGCTGCCCGCCCCGCCCCGAGGCGTTCCTGCAAGGCCTTATGCTGCTGCAGGAATCCATCGGCCAGGAGCGTCGCCCGCTATCCTGGGTCGTTGGCGATCAAGGCATCTACCGTGCCGAAATGCCTTCGCAGAAGGAACAGCGACGCGAGCAGCGAATCGCCGTTACCAACCTGCGTAGCCCCGACGAAGTCTGAGCCGATGCTTGCCTGCGCAAGCGTCACGCCTACTTTCTACGTTGATCGACAGCGACCGAGACCATGACTCAAGACACCGTTGTGTCCATACCGCCTTACAAGGCTGACGACCAGGACGTCGTCGCAGAGCTGCGTGCCCGTTTTGGCGAAGACAGCTTCACCCTGCAAGCGACCCGCACCGGCATGTCGGTACTCTGGGTCGCCCGTGAGCGCCTGATCGAAGTGCTCACCTGCCTGCGCAACCTGCCGCGTCCCTATGTGATGCTCTACGACCTGCACGGCGTCGACGAGCGCCTGCGCACGCAGCGCCGCGGTCTGCCGGACGCCGACTTCACGGTCTTCTATCACCTGATGTCGCTGGAGCGTAACAGTGACGTGATGATCAAGGTCGCCTTGTCCGAGCGTGACCTCAACCTGCCCACCGCCACCGGCATCTGGCCCAACGCCAACTGGTACGAGCGCGAAGTCTGGGATCTGTACGGCATCACCTTCACCGGCCACCCGCACCTGAGCCGCATCATGATGCCGCCGACGTGGGAAGGTCACCCGCTGCGCAAGGACTACCCGGCGCGCGCCACCGAATTCGATCCGTTCAGTCTGACCCTGGCCAAGCAACAACTGGAAGAAGAAGCCGCGCGCTTCCGTCCCGAAGACTGGGGCATGAAACGCGGCGGCGAGCACGAGGACTACATGTTCCTCAACCTCGGCCCCAACCACCCGTCCGCCCACGGCGCGTTCCGCATCATCCTGCAACTCGATGGCGAAGAAATCGTCGACTGCGTGCCGGAGATCGGCTACCACCATCGTGGTGCCGAGAAGATGGCCGAGCGGCAGAGCTGGCACAGTTTCATCCCCTACACCGACCGCATCGACTACCTCGGCGGGGTGATGAACAACCTGCCCTATGTGCTCTCGGTGGAGAAACTCGCCGGCATCAAGGTGCCGGCCCGCGTCGACTTCATCCGCGTGATGCTGGCAGAGTTTTTCCGCATCACCAGCCACCTGCTGTTCCTCGGTACCTACATCCAGGACGTTGGCGCCATGACGCCGGTGTTCTTCACCTTCACCGACCGCCAGCGTGCCTACAAGGTGATCGAGGCCATCACCGGCTTCCGCCTGCACCCAGCCTGGTATCGCATCGGCGGCGTCGCTCACGACTTGCCGCGCGGCTGGGACAAGCTGGTCAAGGAATTCGTCGACTGGCTGCCCAAGCGCCTCGACGAATACGAGAAGGCGGCGCTGAAGAACAGCATCCTCAAGGCCCGTACCATCGGCGTGGCACAGTACAACACCAAGGAAGCGCTCGAATGGGGCACCACCGGCGCCGGCCTGAGGGCCACCGGCTGCGATTTCGACCTGCGCAAGGCGCGCCCCTACTCCGGCTACGAGCACTTCGATTTCGAGGTACCGCTGGCCCACAACGGTGACGCCTACGATCGCTGCATGGTGCGAGTGGAAGAGATGCGCCAGAGCATCCGCATCATCGACCAGTGCCTGAAGAACATGCCGGAAGGCCCGTACAAGGCCGACCATCCGCTGACCACGCCGCCCCCGAAAGAGCGCACGCTGCAGCACATCGAAACCCTGATCACCCACTTCCTGCAGGTTTCCTGGGGCCCGGTCATGCCGGCCAACGAAGCCTTCCAGATGATCGAGGCGACCAAGGGCATCAACAGCTACTACCTGACGAGCGACGGCAGCACCATGAGCTACCGCACCCGGATTCGCACCCCCAGCTTCGCCCACCTGCAGCAGATCCCCTCGGTGATCCGCGGCAGCATGGTGGCGGATCTGATCGCCTACCTGGGCAGTATCGACTTCGTCATGGCCGACGTGGACCGCTGATCATGAACACGCTTATCCAGACAGACCGTTTCGTCCTCAGCGAAACCGAGCGCTCGGCCATCGAGCACGAGATGCATCACTACGAAGATCCGCGCGCCGCGAGCATTGAGGCGCTGAAGATCGTGCAGAAGGAGCGTGGCTGGGTGCCGGACGGCGCCGCTGACGCCATCGGCGAGGTGCTCGGCATCCCCGCCAGCGATGTCGAGGGTGTGGCCACCTTCTATAGCCAGATCTTCCGTCAGCCAGTCGGCCGTCACGTGATCCGCGTATGCGACAGCATGACCTGCTACATCGGCGACCACGAGAGCCTGCTGGCCAGCATCAAGGACAAGCTGGGCATCGCTCCTGGCCAGACCAGCGCCGACGGACGTTTCACCCTGCTGCCGGTGTGCTGCCTGGGCAACTGCGACAAGGCCCCAGCCGTGATGATCGACGACGACACCTACGGCAACCTCGATGCCCAGGGCATCGCCCAGCTGCTGGAGGACTACGAATGAAGACCCTGACCTCCATCGGCCCGGCCAACCGCATCGAACGCCGTGAGGAAACCCATCCGCTGACCTGGCGCCTGCGTGACGATGCCCAGCCGGTGTGGCTGGATGAGTACAAGCAGAAGAACGGCTACGCGGCCGCACGCAAGGCACTGACCGAGATGGCCCAGGCCGACATCGTGCAGACCGTCAAGGAATCTGGCCTCAAGGGCCGTGGCGGTGCAGGCTTCCCCACCGGGGTGAAGTGGGGCCTGATGCCGGCCGACGAATCCATGAACATCCGCTATCTGCTGTGCAATGCGGATGAAATGGAACCCAACACCTGGAAAGACCGCATGCTGATGGAGCAGCTGCCGCACCTGCTGGTGGAAGGCATGCTGATCTCCGCGCGCGCGCTCAAGGCCTATCGGGGCTACATCTTCCTGCGCGGCGAGTACGTCGACGCTGCAGCCAACCTCAACCGTGCCATTGAGGAAGCCAAGGCTGCCGGCCTGCTCGGCAAGAACATTTTCGGCAGCGGCTTCGATTTCGAGCTGTTCGTGCACACCGGCGCCGGCCGCTACATCTGCGGCGAAGAGACCGCGCTGATCAACTCGCTGGAAGGCCGCCGCGCCAACCCGCGCGCCAAGCCGCCCTTCCCGGCGGCCGTCGGCGTCTGGGGCAAACCCACCTGCGTCAATAACGTCGAGACCCTGTGCAACGTGCCGGCCATCGTCGGTCAGGGCGTGGACTGGTACAAGGGCCTCGCCCGCCCGGGAAGCGAAGACCATGGCACCAAGCTGATGGGCTTCTCCGGCAAGGTGAAGAACCCCGGCCTGTGGGAACTGCCGTTCGGCATTACCGCGCGCGAGCTGTTCGAGGACTACGCCGGCGGCATGCGTGATGGTTACAAACTCAAATGCTGGCAACCCGGCGGCGCCGGTACCGGCTTCCTGCTGCCCGAGCATCTGGACGCGCAGATGTACGCCGGCGGCATCGGCAAGGTCGGCACGCGTATGGGCACCGGCCTGGCGCTGGCGGTCGACGACTCGATCAACATGGTTTCCCTGCTGCGCAACATGGAAGAGTTCTTCGCCCGCGAGTCCTGCGGCTGGTGCACACCATGCCGCGACGGATTGCCCTGGAGCGTGAAGATTCTCCGAGCCCTGGAACGCAAGCAAGGCACTGCCGAAGATATCCAGACCCTGCTCGGCCTGGTCAACTTCCTCGGCCCCGGCAAGACCTTCTGCGCTCACGCGCCAGGTGCCGTGGAGCCCTTGGGCAGTGCCATCAAGTATTTCCGTGAAGAGTTCGAAGCCGGTGTGGCCCAGATGGCGACCACGCCCCGCGTACCGGCGACCACGAACTGAACAGACGAATTCCCTTAGCCAGCCGCCTTAACAGGCGGGTAAACGAAGACTTGAAGAAATGGCCACTATCCACGTAGACGGCAAAGATTTCGAAGTCGATGGTGCAGACAACCTGCTGCAGGCCTGTCTGTCCCTCGGACTCGACATCCCCTACTTCTGCTGGCACCCGGCGCTTGGCAGCGTCGGCGCCTGCCGCCAGTGCGCGGTCAAGCAGTACAGCGACGAGAACGACACCCGCGGTCGTCTGGTCATGTCCTGCATGACGCCTGCCACCGACAACACCTGGATTTCCATCGACGACGAGGAAGCCAAGCAGTTCCGCGCCAGCGTCGTCGAATGGCTGATGACCAACCACCCGCACGACTGTCCGGTGTGCGAGGAAGGCGGCCACTGCCACCTGCAGGACATGACGGTGATGACCGGGCATAACGCCCGCCGCTATCGCTTCACCAAGCGCACCCACAAGAATCAGGAACTCGGCCCGTTCATCGCCCACGAGATGAACCGCTGCATCGCCTGCTACCGCTGCGTGCGCTACTACAAGGACTACGCTGGCGGCACCGACCTGGGCGTCTACGGCGCGCATGACAACGTGTACTTCGGCCGCGTCGAGGACGGCACGCTGGAAAGCGAGTTCTCCGGCAACCTGGTCGAGGTCTGCCCGACCGGCGTGTTCACCGACAAGACCCACTCCGAGCGCTACAACCGCAAGTGGGACATGCAGTTCGCTCCGAGCATCTGCCATGGCTGCTCCAGCGGCTGCAACATCAGCCCCGGCGAGCGCTACGGCGAGCTGCGGCGCATCGAGAACCGTTTCAACGGCTCGGTGAACCAGTATTTCCTCTGCGACCGCGGTCGCTTCGGCTATGGCTACGTCAACCGCGAAGACCGTCCGCGTCAACCGCTGCTGGCGGGCCAGGCGATCAGCATCGATGCCGCGCTGGACAAGGCTGCCGAGTTGCTCAAGGGCAAGCGTGTGATCGGCATCGGCTCACCGCGCGCCAGCCTCGAATCCAACTTCGCCCTGCGCGAACTGGTCGGTGCCAATAACTTCTATAGCGGCATCGCCGCTGCCGAACTGGCCAATATCCGCCTGATCCGCAACATCCTGCAAAACGGCCCGCTGCCGACCCCGACCTTGCGCGATATCGAGCTGCACGATGCGATCTTCGTCCTCGGCGAAGACCTGACCCAGACTGCCGCCCGCCTGGCCCTGGCCCTGCGCCAGGCCGTCAAGGGCAAGGCCACCGAGATCGCCGCCGGTGCGCGTATTCAGGACTGGCACATGGCAGCCGTGCAGAACGTTGCCCAGCACGCCCTGCATCCGCTGTTCATCGCCAGCGTCGCTGAAACCCGCCTTGACGACGTGGCCGCCGAAAGCGTGCATGCCGCTCCGGCCGATCTGGCCCGTATCGGTTTTGCCGTGGCTCACGCCATCGACCCGAGTGCTCCAGCCGTCGACGGTCTGGAAAGCGAAGCACGCGAACTGGTACAGCGCATCGCCGACGCCCTGCTGGCAGCCCAACGCCCGCTGATCGTTTCCGGCGCCTCGCTGGGCCACAAAGCCCTGATCGAAGCTGCCGCCAATATCGCCAGCGCACTGAAGAACCGCGAGAAAAACGGCTCGCTGAGCCTGGTGGTGCCCGAGGCCAACAGCCTGGGCCTGGCCCTGCTCGGTGGCGAGTCTGTCGATGCCGCACTCGATGCCCTGAGTGGCGGCCAGGCCGATGCCGTGATCGTGCTGGAGAACGATCTGTACCGCCGCGCCGATGCGGCCAAGGTCGACGCCGCGTTCAACGCCGCTCAGACGGTGATCGTCGCCGATCACCAGCGCACCGCCACCAGCGAACGTGCCCAGCTGCTGCTGCCGGTGGCGAGCTTCGCCGAAGGCGACGGCACCCTGGTCAGCCTCGAAGGTCGCGCCCAGCGCTTCTTCCAGGTATTCGAACCGAGCTACTACGACGCGGGCATTCTGATCCGTGAAGGCTGGCGCTGGCTGCACGCACTGCACAGCACCCTGCAGGGCAAGGCCGTGGACTGGACGCAACTGGATCAGGTCACCGCAGCCTGCGCCGCGAGCAATCCGTTGCTGGCCGGGATCAAGGACGCCGCACCGAGCGCGTCGTTCCGCATCAAGGGCCTCAAGCTCGCCCGCGAGCCACACCGCTACAGCGGCCGCACCGCCATGCGCGCCAACATCAGCGTGCACGAGCCGCGTCAGCCGCAGGATCAGGACTCCGCCTTCGCCTTCTCCATGGAAGGCTACGCCGGCAGCAAGGAAGACCGGCAGCAGATTCCGTTCGCCTGGTCGCCGGGCTGGAACTCGCCGCAGGCCTGGAACAAGTTCCAGGACGAGGTCGGTGGTCATCTGCGTGCCGGCGACCCCGGCGTGCGTCTGCTGGAGGCCGCCGGTAACGTTCTGCCCTGGTTCGCCGTCAACGCGGCGTTCAACCCGGCAGCCGGCACCTGGCAGGTGGCGCCGCTGCATCACCTGTTCGGCAGCGAGGAAAACTCCGCGCGCGCCAAACCGATCCAGGAACGCATGCCCGAGCCCTACGTGGCCCTGGCCCGCGATGAAGCGGCACGCCTGGGCGTGAACGACGGTGCGCTGCTGGCGGTGCGGGTCAATGGCCAGGCGCTGCGCCTGCCGCTGCAGATGCGTGACGATCTGGCCATCGGTCTGGTCGGCCTGCCGGTCGGCCTGCCGGGTATCCCGGCGGTGATCGCCGGGGCCAGCGTGACCCTGATGCAGGAGGCCGCGCAATGAGCTGGCTGACGCCCGAACTGATCGAGATCGTCATCGCGGTACTCAAGGCCATCGTCATCCTGCTGGTGGTGGTGGTCTGCGGCGCGCTGCTGAGCTTCATCGAGCGGCGCCTGCTCGGCTGGTGGCAGGATCGTTACGGCCCCAACCGTGTGGGGCCGTTCGGCATGTTTCAGATCGCCGCCGACATGATCAAGATGTTCTTCAAGGAGGACTGGACCCCGCCGTTCGCCGACAGGTTCATCTTCATCCTGGCACCGATGATCGCCTTCTCGGCGATGCTGATGGCCTTCGCCATCATCCCCATCACCCCGACCTGGGGCGTGGCGGATCTGAACATCGGCATCCTGTTCTTCTTCGCCATGGCGGGTTTGTCGGTCTATGCCGTGCTGTTCGCCGGCTGGTCGAGCAACAACAAGTTCGCCCTGCTCGGCAGCCTGCGTGCCTCGGCGCAGACCATCTCTTACGAGGTGTTCCTGGCCCTGGCGCTGATGGGCGTGGTGGCGCAGGTCGGCTCGTTCAACATGCGCGACATCGTCGACTACCAGGCGCAGAATCTGTGGTTCATCATTCCGCAGTTCTTCGGCTTCTGTACCTTCTTCATCGCTGCCGTCGCGGTGACCCACCGTCACCCGTTCGACCAGCCGGAAGCCGAGCAGGAGCTCGCCGACGGTTACCACATCGAATACGCCGGGATGAAATGGGGCATGTTCTTCGTTGGCGAGTACGTCGCCATCGTCACCGTGTCCGCCCTGCTGGTGACGCTGTTCTTCGGCGGCTGGCACGGCCCGTTCGGCCTCCTGCCGCAGATCCCGTTCTTCTGGTTCGCGCTCAAGACCTGCTTCTTCATCATGATCTTCATTCTGCTGCGGGCCTCGATTCCTCGTCCGCGCTATGACCAGGTCATGGCGTTCAGCTGGAAGTTCTGCCTGCCGCTGACCCTGATCAACCTGCTGGTGACCGGCGCATTCGTGCTGGCCGCGGCCCAGTAAGGAGATATGACAATGTTCAAGTACATCTGGGACGTGCTGGTCGGTACCGGCACCCAATTGCGCAGCCTGGTCATGGTGTTCGGCCATGGCTTTCGCAAGCGCGACACCCTGCAATATCCAGAAGAGCCGGTCTACCTGCCGCCGCGCTACCGTGGCCGCATCGTCCTGACCCGCGACCCCGACGGCGAGGAACGCTGCGTGGCCTGCAACCTGTGCGCCGTGGCCTGCCCGGTGGGTTGCATCTCGCTGCAGAAGGCCGAGACCGATGACGGGCGCTGGTACCCGGAGTTCTTCCGCATCAATTTCTCGCGCTGCATCTTCTGCGGCCTGTGCGAGGAAGCCTGCCCGACCACCGCGATCCAGCTCACCCCCGACTTCGAGATGGGCGAGTTCAAGCGCCAGGATCTGGTGTACGAGAAGGAAGACCTGCTGATCAGCGGCCCCGGGAAGAACCCGGATTACAACTTCTACCGCGTTGCCGGTATGGCCATCGCCGGCAAGCCCAAGGGCGCCGCGCAGAACGAGGCCGAGCCGATCAACGTGAAGAGTTTGTTGCCATGATTCGTTCTTACCCTCTCCCCCAGCCCCTCTCCCGCAAGCGGGAGAGGGGTGCAATGAGGAGCTTCTGATGGAATTCGCGTTCTACTTCGCCGCCGGTGTGGCGGTGGCATCGACCGTGGGTGTGGTCACCAACACCAACCCGGTGCATGCCCTGCTCTACCTCATCGTCTCGCTCTTGGCGGTGTCGATGGTGTTCTTCGCCCTTGGCGCGCCCTTTGCCGGCGCACTGGAAATCATTGTCTACGCCGGCGCCATCATGGTGCTGTTCGTCTTCGTGGTGATGATGCTCAACCTTGGCCCGGCTGCTGCCGAGCAGGAGCGCAAGTGGCTGACGCCCGGCATCTGGGTCGGCCCGGCGATTCTCAGCGCCCTGCTACTCGGCCAGTTGCTCTATGTGCTGCTGAATCACGACAGCGGCGCCCATATCGGCCATGCCAGCGTCGAAGCCAAAGCCGTCGGCATCAGCCTGTTCGGCCCCTACCTGCTGGCCGTGGAGCTGGCCTCCATGCTGCTGCTCGCCGCACTGGTTGCTGCCTACCACCTGGGCCGCCACGACGCCAAGGAGCCAACTGTATGACCGGCATTCCACTCGAGCACGGCCTGGCCCTGGCCGGCGTGCTGTTCTGCATCGGCCTGGTCGGCCTGATGGTGCGGCGCAATATCCTGTTCATCCTGATGAGCCTGGAAGTGATGATGAACGCCGCTGCGCTGGCCTTCGTGGTTGCTGGCGCCCGATGGGGCGTAGCTGACGGCCAGGTGATGTTCATTCTGGTGATTACCCTGGCAGCCGCCGAGGCCAGTATCGGCCTGGCGATCCTGCTGCAGCTGTATCGCCGCTTCAACACCCTCGACATTGACGCTGCCAGCGAGATGCGCGGATGAATTTTCTAGCCCTGACTCTATTGTTCCCGCTGCTCGGCTGGCTGCTGCTGGCCTTCTCCCGCGGACGACTCTCGGAAAACACCAGCGCGCTGATTGGTGTCGGCTCCATCGGCCTGGCTGCTGCCTGCGCTGGCTGGGTCATTGCTGCATTTCTCGGCAACCCACCGGCCGGCGGCGCCTACAGCCTGACCCTCTGGCAATGGATGAGCGTCGAAGGCCTGGCGCCGAGCTTCACCCTGTATCTGGACGGCCTGTCGGTGACCATGCTCGGCGTGGTCACCGGCGTGGGTTTTCTGATCCACCTGTTCGCCAGCTGGTACATGCGCGGCGAGGAAGGCTATTCGCGCTTCTTCGCCTACACCAACCTGTTCATCTTCAGCATGCTGCTGCTGGTATTGGGCGACAACCTGCTGGTGCTGTTCTTCGGCTGGGAAGGCGTGGGCCTGTGCTCGTACCTGCTGATCGGCTTCTACTACAAGCACGTGCCCAACGGTAATGCGGCGCTCAAGGCCTTCATCGTCACCCGCGTCGGCGACGTGTTCCTGATGATCGGTATGTTCCTGCTGTTCATCAACCTGGGCACGCTGAACGTCCGGGAGCTGATGGAGCTGGCGCCGCAGCGTTACGTTGCAGGTGACGCCTGGCTGTGGGTCGCCACGCTGATGCTGCTCGGTGGTGCGGTGGGCAAGTCCGCCCAGCTGCCGCTGCAGACCTGGCTGGCCGACGCCATGGCCGGCCCGACTCCGGTATCGGCACTGATCCACGCGGCGACCATGGTCACCGCCGGCGTCTACCTGATCGCCCGTACCCACGGCCTGTTCCTGCTGACCCCGGAGATTCTCGAGCTGGTCGGCATTGTCGGTGGCATGACCCTGGTGCTGGCCGGCTTCGCCGCGCTGGTACAAACCGACATCAAGCGCATCCTCGCCTACTCGACCATGAGCCAGATCGGCTACATGTTCCTGGCACTGGGCGTCGGCGCCTGGGATGCGGCGATCTTCCATCTGATGACCCACGCCTTCTTCAAGGCCCTGCTGTTCCTCGCCTCTGGTGCGGTGATCCATGCCTGCCACCACGAGCAGAACATCTTCAAGATGGGCGGACTGTGGAAGAAACTGCCGCTGGCCTACGCCAGTTTCGTCGTCGGCGGTGCCGCCCTGGCCGCCCTGCCACTGCTGACCGCTGGTTTCTACTCCAAGGATGAAATCCTCTGGGAAGCGTTTGCCAGCGGCCATGGCGAGCTGCTCTACGCGGGCCTGCTCGGCGCCTTCCTGACCTCGATCTACACCTTCCGCCTGATCTTCATCGCCTTCCACGGCGAGCAGAAGACCGAGGCACACGCCGGCCATGGCATCGCCCACAACCTGCCGCTGGTGGTGCTGATCGTGCTGTCGACCTTCGTCGGCGCCTGGATCACCCCGCCGCTGGCCGGTGTGCTGCCGCAGAGCATCGGTCATGCCGGTGGCGAGGCCAAGCACAGCCTGGAGCTGCTCTCGGGTCTGGTCGCGGTATCCGGCATCGTCATCGCAGCCCTGCTCTTCCTCGGCCAGCGCCGCGTCGCTTCCGCCGTGGCGCAGAGCGCGCCGGGTCGTTTGCTGAGCGCCTTGTGGTTCGCCGCCTGGGGCTTCGACTGGCTCTACGACAAGCTGTTCGTGCGCCCCTACCTGCTGCTCTGCCATCTGCTGCGCCGTGACCCGATCGACCGCAGCATCGGCCTGATTCCGCTGTTTGCGCGTGGAGGCAACGCCGCGCTGGTGCGCAGCGAGAACGGTCAGGTGCGCTGGTACGCCGCTTCGATCGCCGGGGGCGCCGTACTGGTGCTCGCCGCCATCCTATTTTTGAGTTAAGGAAAACAGCCTGTCATGATTCTGCCCTGGCTAATCCTGATTCCCTTCATCGGCGGCCTGCTGTGCTGGCAAGGCGAGCGCTTCGGCCATCTCCTGCCACGCTGGATCGCCCTGATCACCATGGCACTGCTGTTCGGCCTGAGCCTGTGGCTGTGGGTCAGCGGTGACTTCACCCTGGCGCCGAGCCCGGACAGCGGCCCGCGCTGGGCCCACGAGTTCGTCATCGACTGGATCCCGCGGCTCGGCATCACCATTCACCTGGCGATGGACGGTCTGTCGGTACTGATGGTGGTGCTCACCGGCCTGCTCGGCGTGCTCTCGGTACTGTGCTCGTGGAACGAGATCCAGCACCGCGTCGGTTTCTTCCACCTCAACCTGATGTGGATTCTCGGCGGCGTGGTCGGCGTGTTCCTCGCCGTGGACCTGTTCCTGTTCTTCTTCTTCTGGGAAATGATGCTGGTGCCGATGTACTTCCTCATCGCGCTCTGGGGTCATAGCGGCAGCGACGGTCGTACCCGCATCACCGCTGCGACCAAGTTCTTCATCTTTACCCAGGCCAGTGGCCTGATCATGCTGCTGGCGATCCTGGCCCTGGTATTCGTGCACTTCAACCAGACCGGCGTGCTGACCTTCAATTACGCCGACCTGCTGAAGACCGAACTGGCGCCCGGCACCGAATACCTGCTGATGCTCGGTTTCTTCGTCGCCTTCGCGGTGAAGTTCCCGGTGGTGCCTGTGCATTCCTGGCTGCCGGACGCCCACGCCCAGGCACCGACCGCAGGCTCCGTGGACCTGGCCGGTATCCTGCTGAAGACCGCCGCCTACGGCCTGTTGCGCTTCGCCCTGCCGCTGTTCCCCAATGCCTCGGCGGAGTTCGCGCCCATCGCCCAGTGGCTCGGTGTGTTCGCCATCATCTACGGCGCCCTGCTGTCGTTCGCACAGACCGACATCAAGCGCCTGGTGGCCTACTCCAGCGTCTCGCACATGGGCTTCGTGCTGATCGCCATCTATTCGGGCAGCCAGATCGCCCTGCAGGGTGCGGTGGTGCAAATGGTCGCCCACGGTCTGTCTGCCGCTGCGCTGTTCATCCTCTGCGGCCAGCTCTACGAGCGCCTGCACACCCGCGACCTGCGCCAGATGGGCGGAATCTGGGCACGCATGCCCTGGCTGCCGGCCATCAGCCTGTTCTTCGCCGCCGCCGCGCTCGGCCTGCCGGGTACCGGCAACTTCGTCGGCGAATTCCTCATTCTGATCGGTAGCTTCCCCAGCGCGCCCTGGGTCGTGGTGCTCGCCGCCAGCGGCCTGGTGCTCGGCTCGGTATACGCCCTGGCGATGATCCATCGCGCCTACTTCGGCCCGGTGCAGCAGGAAGCGCCGCTGCCGGGGCTGAAAGCTCGCGAGATGGCCATGGTGCTCGGCCTCGGCGTGCTGCTGATTCTGCTTGGCGTTTACCCGCAACCGGTGCTCGACACCTCCGCTGCCAGCATGCATGGCGTGCAGCAGTGGATGGCTGGCGCCCTCGATCAACTCGCCTCGGGCCGGTAAGGGTAAGGATTAGAGACTCATGGAACATCACGCTGTAGAATTCACCGTGCAACATCTGATCGCCCTGCTGCCATTGCTGGTAACCAGCCTTACCGTGGTGGTGGTGATGCTGGCAATCGCCGTCAGGCGCAATCACGGCCTGACCTTCTTGCTTTCGGTGGTCGGTCTGAATCTGGCGCTGCTGTCGCTCATTCCAACCCTGGAGGTGGCCCCGCTGCAGGTTACCCCGCTGCTGCTGATCGACAACTTCGCCTGCTACTACATGGCACTGGTACTGGCCGCCAGCCTGGCCTGCATCACCCTGATCCATGCCTATCTGGGCGGCGAATCCGGCAAGGGTTACCCGGGCAACCGCGAGGAGCTGTACCTGCTGGTGTTGCTGTCCGCCGCTGGCGGCCTGGTACTGGTCAGTGCCCAGCACCTGGCCGGGCTGTTCATCGGCCTGGAACTGCTGTCGGTGCCGACCTACGGCATGATCGCCTACGCCTTTTTCAACAAGCGCTCGCTGGAGGCCGGCATCAAGTACATGGTGCTTTCGGCTGCCGGCAGCGCCTTCCTACTGTTCGGCATGGCGCTGCTGTACGCCGAGTCCGGCAACCTGGGCTTCGCCGATATCGGTGCCACTCTGATGCGCGAGAGCAGCCAATTGGTGCAGATCGGCATCGGCATGATGCTGATCGGCCTGGCTTTCAAACTGTCGCTGGTGCCCTTCCACCTGTGGACGCCGGATGTCTACGAAGGCGCCCCGGCGCCGGTGGCAGCCTTCCTCGCCACCGCCAGCAAGGTGGCGGTGTTTGCCGTGCTGCTGCGCCTGTACCAGATATCTCCAGCCATGAGCGGCGGCTGGCTGAGCGAGCTGCTGACCCTGATCGCCATCGCTTCGATCCTGTTCGGCAACCTGCTGGCGCTGCTGCAGAACAATCTCAAGCGCCTGCTGGGCTACTCCTCCATCGCTCACTTCGGTTACCTGCTGGTGGCGCTGATCGCCAGCAAGGGGTTGGCCGTGGAGGCGGTTGGCGTGTACCTGGCCACCTACGTATTGACCAGCCTTGGCGCGTTCGGCGTGATCACCCTGATGTCCACGCCCTACAGCGGCCGTGATGCCGATGCACTGTACGAGTACCGGGGTCTGTTCTGGCGCCGTCCGTACCTGACTGCGGTACTCACGGTGATGATGCTGTCGCTGGCCGGCATTCCGCTGACCGCCGGCTTTATCGGCAAATTTTACGTGATCGCAGCCGGTGTCGAGGCGCAGCTGTGGTGGCTGCTCGGTGCGATGGTGCTGGGCAGCGCCATCGGCGTGTTCTATTACCTGCGGGTGATGGTCACCCTGTTCATGCGCGAACCCAACATGCATCACCACGATGCCCCCTTCGACTGGGGCCAGCGCGCTGGCGGCATCATGCTGCTGGTGGTCGCCCTGCTCGCCTTCATCCTCGGCGTCTACCCGCAACCGCTGCTGGAGCTGGTGCAGCAGGCCGGCCTGGTCGCACTGGCGCAGTAAACGGAAAAGCCCCGCAGATGCGGGGCTTTTTCTTTGCGGGCCGCGCCTAGCGCCGAGCCACCAGAAACAGCCGCGGAAAAGGCAGCAGCACCCGCCCGTCGGCCTGTGCCGGATAGGCCTCGGCGATAGCCTCCTTGTACCGCTCGAGGAAAGCCGACTGCTGCTCGGCCTGCAGCGGTTGCAGGAACGGCAGCAATGCCGTGGACTTGAACCACTCCACTATCGCAGCGGCGCTATCGAGTATGTGGAAATAGGTGGTGCGCCAGATATCCAGTTCGCTGGCGTGGGCACCGAGGATGTCGTAGTAGGCCTGCACGCTGTGCCGCTCGGCATGACGCACCTCACCGATTTGTGCCGCCCAGGGCCCGTCAGCCGCTACCTCGCGGGCCAGTCGGTGGGCCGGTTCCTGCAGGTTGTCGGGCGTCTGGATCGCCAACCAGCCACCGGGCGCCAGTTGCGCCAGTAGTCTCGGATAAAGCCGGGCGTGATCCGGCAGCCATTGCAGCGAGGCGTTGGCCAGGATCAGTTGTGGCGCGACCTCAGCCCCCAGGACTGGATATCCGCGAGCTGGAAACAGACCTGAGGCAGCCGCTCACGCGCCGCGCGCAGCATGTCATCGCTGCTGTCGATACCGATCACTTGCGCGTGTGGCGCATGCGCCTGCAGTACCGCGGTGGAATTGCCGGGGCCGCAGCCCAGGTCCACGGCCAGTTCGATGCCGCCCCGTGGCACGGCTGCGAGCAGGTCATGTACCGGGCGGGTACGCTGGCGTTCGAAAAGGGAATATTGCTGGGCGGACCAACTCATCAGGGGCGCTCCTGCTTCAGACGACCGCCTCAGAATAACAGCCGACACGTATCACTCACGCAAACAGGCAATTTTCCGCCGCCAAAATGCAAGCACATGGCGATAATCCGCCACTCACTGTGCTACACATCACATGCTTTTATCCGCATCAGGCTGGCTGGCGGAAATTCGCCACAATGGCATAACCCTTGCCCTGCAAGACCAGCTCTGAACTGTCTGGGGTGCTGCCTACCCACCCTCACAGCAGAACAGTGGAGCGACCAACACAAGGCGCCTGCAAGGCTCCGCAACCGACAAGAAAAAAAGGAAGCAGTATGTTCAATCCAGTCCGCGCTCTGGCCGCCTGCGCCTTGGCGCTAGCCTCTCTCGGTGCCGCCACGGCACTGGCCGATGAACCTATCCTGATCAAATTCTCCCACGTCGTCGCCGATGGCACCCCCAAGGGCCAGGGCGCACTGCTGTTCAAGCAGCTGGTGGAGGAACGTCTGGAAGGCAAAGTGAAGGTCGAGGTCTATCCGAACTCCAGCCTCTACGGTGACGCCAATGAGCTGCAGGCGTTGCGCGACAACGAGGTGCAGATGCTGGCCCCGTCGCTGGCCAAGTTCGAGCAATTCACCAAGCAGTTGCAGGTGTTCGACCTGCCCTTCCTGTTCGATGACATCGAGGCGGTCAATCGCTTTCAGAAACGCTCCAAGGGTCGCCAGCTGCTGCGTTCGATGGAAAGCCACAACATCGTCGGGCTGGGCTACTGGCACAACGGCATGAAGCAGCTCTCGGCGACTCGCGCACTGCATACGCCCGGTGATGCCAATGGCCTGAGCTTCCGCATTCAGCCCTCGGCGGTACTGGAAGCACAATTCGGCCAGGTTGGCGCCAGCACTCAGAAGCTGCCGTTCGCGGAAGTGTTCAAGGCCCTGCAGAGCGGCCAGGTACAAGGTGCGGAGAACCCCTGGTCGAACATCTACAGCCAGAAACTGCACGAAGTACAACCCTTTATCAGCGAAACCAACCATGGCGTGCTGGATTACATGCTGGTGAGCAACTCACGCTTCTGGTACGGCATTCCGCACCAGGTCCGGGTGGAACTGGAAGCCATCATCGATGAAGTCACCTACGCGGTGAACAAGCAAGCCGAAGCCGCCAACCAGGCCGATCGCCAGCGCATCATCGATTCGGGCCGCAGCCAGGTCATCACCCTCAGCAGCGAAGAGCGCGAGGCCTGGCGCGATGCCATGCGCCCGGTGTGGCAACAGTTCGAGTCGGTGATCGGCAGCGACGTGATCAAGGCAGCACAGACGGTCAATCGCAAGCAGCGCCACTGACCGGAATTCGGCATGGCGGAAATCCGCCATGCCGAGCGTTTCACTCCTTCCCCTGCTCTTGCTGTGGGTGCAACTGTTCCAGCTGCCAACCGCCACCCAGTGCAGCGATCAGTTGCACGCTGGCAGTCAGGCGACTGCCCAGCAAGGTGAGGTTGCTGCGCTCATTGTTCAACGCGGTAGCCTGTACGTTGACCACACTGTTGAAATCGACAGTACCGGCGCGGTACTGGTTCTCGATCAGACGCAGTGCCTCGCGCGCCGCATCCAGCGCCTCCTGCTGCACGTCGCTCTCCTGCTCCAGCACGCGCAACTGCACCATGTAGTCCTCCACTTCGCGGAAGCTGTCCAGCACGGCCTGGCGGTACTGCGCCACCGTCTGGTCGTAGGCGGCTTCGCTACGCTCCAGCTCGGCCCGCCGCGCGCCGCCGTCGAACAGGCTCAGGGCCAGCTGTGGCCCCAGCGACCAGAAGCGATTGGGCACCTCGATCCAGTCAGCAAAGCTGCTACCGCGGTAGCCACCACTGGCCGAGATCGTCAGGTCGGGGAACCAGGCGGCCTCAGCCACACCGATCTGCGCATTGGCAGCCATCACCCGACGCTCGGCGGCAGCTACATCAGGGCGACGCTCAAGCAACTGAGAAGGTAGCGCCACGGGTACCTCGGGCAGCGCCGGCAGGCTCTCGCGCGGGGCGATGGACAGTTCCGCCGGGCTGACGCCAACGAGCACGGCGATGGCGTGCTCGAGCTGGGCGCGTTGCCATTGCAGATCGATGGCCTGGGCCTGGGTACTCTTGAGCTGCGTGATGGCCTGAGACACGTCGGACTTGGGCACGATGCCGGCGCGGTACTGGTTCTCGGTCAGACGCAATGAGCGCTCATATGCGGCCACCGTGGCATCCAGCAGGCGCTTCTGCTCATCGAGAATGCGCAGTTGCAGGTAGTTCTGCACCAGCTCGCTCTGCAGGCTCAGGCGCGCCGCAGCCAGATCGGCAGCGCTGGCGTCGAATTCCGCGCGACTGGCTTCCAGGCCGCGGCGCAACTTGCCCCAGATATCCAGCTCCCAGGCCGCATTCAGGCTCAGGTCGTAACTCTTGGATATCCGCGAAGCCCCCGAACCGTTCACCGTAACGCCGTCGACGGTACGGATGGTGCTGTCACCACCGCCCTGCCCGGCGCGCGTCACCCCGGCACTGCCGGACAGGGTCGGATAGAAGCTCGCCCTTGCGCCGCGCACCAGTGCGCGGGCCTGGCGATACTGGGCCTCGGCGGCCGCGAGGTTCTGGTTGGAAATCTGCAGGCGCTCGACCAGCGCATCGAGCTCGGCGTCGCCATACAGTGACCACCAGTTACCCCGCTCCAGGACATCGGCCGGAGCGGCACTCTTCCAGCCATCGACCTGCTTGAACTGCGCAGGCGCCGCCAGTTCGGGACGCTGATAATCAGGCCCCAGGGCGCAGCCGCCCAGTACGCCGGCCAGCAGCAGTGAAACCAGTGTTCGCGCGAAAGGTGCTCGGTTCATAGCGGATTTTCCAGTGAAGCATCGGTGCGCACGCCGCGCCAGCGGTTGATGCGGTGGCGCAGGCGGTCGAAGTAGAGGTAGACCACCGGAGTGGTATAGAGGGTCAGCATCTGGCTCAACACCAGGCCGCCGACGATGGTGATACCCAGCGGCTGACGCATTTCCGAGCCCTCGGCGCTGCCCAGCACCAGCGGCAAGGCACCGAGAAGCGCGGCCAGGGTGGTCATCATGATCGGGCGAAAACGCAGTAGGCAGGCCTGGAGGATGGATTCCTGCGGACTCAGGCGCTCGCCGCGTTCCAGTTGCAGGGCCAGATCGACCATGAGGATGGCGTTCTTCTTGACGATACCGATCAGCAGGAACAGCCCCAACAGCGAGATCAGGCTGAACTCCATGCCCACCAGCTGCAGCGCGAGCAAGGCACCAACCCCGGCGGACGGCAAGGTCGAAAGAATGGTCAGCGGGTGCACGTAGCTCTCGTAGAGCACGCCCAGCACCAGGTACACCACCACCAGCGCCAGGAGGATCATCAGCGGCTGATTACCCTGCGTTTTCTGAAAGGCTGCGCCGGTGCCGCCCAGCGTGCCCTGCACCTCGGTCGGCAGATTAAGCTGTGAGATCGCCCTATCGATGGCGCGGGTCGCCTGATCCAGGCTCACGCCTTCGGCCAGCGAGAAGCCGATATTCTCTACCGCGAACTGGCCCTGGTGGCTGACCCGGTCGTTCTCCAGGCTGCGCTCCCAGTGAGCGAAGGCCGCCAGCGGCACACGTGCGCCTTCGTCGGTGATCACCTGGATCTGATTGAGCGCCTCGGGGTGCTGGGCGTACTTGGGATTGATCTCCATCACCACGCTGTACTGGTTCAGCGCCTGGTAGATGGTCGACACCTGGCGCTGGCTGAAGGCGTTGTTCAGCACCGCGGTGATCATGTCCATGTCCACGCCCAGGCGACGCGCAGTCTCGCGGTCCACCACCAGACGGATCTGCTGCGCGCCGTCGGTTTCGCGCGCGTCGATGCCGGTCAGCTCCGGCAGTGCACGCAACGCTTCGCGCACCCTCGGCAGCCAGGTGCGCAGCGCATCGAGGTCATCGGACAGCAGCATGTACTCGTTTTCCGAACTGCGTCCCTGGCGCCCGCCAATCTGCAGATCCTGGTCCGGCATGAGGAACATGCGCCCGCCAGGTACCTTGGGCGCCGTATTGCGCAGGCGGTTGATCACATCCTGCGCCGAGTCGCTGCGCTGGGTGATGGGTTTCAGCCGTACGATCATGAAGGCGTTGTTGATGCCCCCGCTGCCGCCGATGAAACCCGCCACGCTCTCGACTGCCGGATCGGCCAGTACCGCCTTGCGGAAGATCTCCATCTTCGGCTGCATGACCTGGAATGACAGGCCGTCGTCACCGCGGATGAAGCCGATCAGCTGGCCGGTGTCCTGCTGCGGCATGAAGGTTTTCGGCACGCTGACGAACAGGTAGACGTTCAGCGCGATGGTGGCGAGGAAGCTCAAAAGCATCAGCAGCGAGTGCCGCAGCGCCCAGTCCAGGCTACGCGCATAGAAGGCCAGCACGCGCTCCTGAACGCGATCACCCCACTGCTGCAGGCGGCTGCTGGATTGCTCGTCCTCAGCCTTGAGCCAACGCGCGCAGAGCATCGGCGTCAGGGTCAGCGACACCAGCAGGGAAATCACCACCGCAACCGCCAGGGTCAGCGAGAATTCGCGGAACAGGCGCTCGATGATGCCGCCCATGAACAGGATGGAGATGAACACCGCGACCAGCGACAGGTTCATCGACAGCAGGGTGAAACCCACCTCGCGCGTGCCCTTGAGCGCCGCGTCCAGCGGATTCTCGCCATTGTGGATGTGCCGGGAAATGTTCTCCAGCACCACGATGGCATCGTCCACCACCAGGCCGGTGGCGATGATCAGCGCCATCAGCGACAGGTTGTTCAGCGAGAAGCCCAGCAGATACATGGCGGCGAAGCTGCCGATCAGCGACACCGGCACCGCCAGTGCCGGAATCAGCGCCGCCCGCCAGCGCCCGAGGAAGGCCAGTACCACCAGAATCACAAGACCCACGGCGATCAGCAGGGTCTGCTCGGCTTCGTGCAGGGTGGCGCGGATCACCGGCGAACGGTCCATGGCCACCTCCAGCTTGACGCTGGCCGGCATCACCTCGCGCAAGGCCGGCAGCTCGGCGCGGATGTCGCTGATGGTCTGCAGGATATTCGCCCCGCTCTGCCGGTTGATCACCAGCAGCACCGCTTCACTGTCGTTGTAGAAGCCGCTGTTGTAGCGGTCCTCGACGCCATCGGTGACGGTCGCCACATCGCCCAGGCGAACGGCTGCATCATTCTGGTAGCGAATGATCATCGGTATGTAATCGGCGGCCTTGGCCAACTGGTCACTGGCCTGAACCTGCCAGCGCCTTTCCGGGTCTTCCAGGGCGCCCTTGGGTTTCAGCGCATTGCTGGCGGAGATGGCCTGGCGCACTTCATCCAGAGCGATGCCGTACTGATCGAGCAGGCGCGGCTCCAGCGCCACCCGCACGGCTGGCAGCGAGCTGCCGCCGACCTGCACCTCGCCCACCCCGGTGACCTGCGACAGCTTCTGCGCCAGGATGGTCGAGGCCACGTCATACAGCTGGCCCTTGTTCAGGGTATCGCTGGTCAGGGAAATGACCATGATCGGCGCTTGCGAAGGGTTGATCTTGCGGTAGCTGGGCATGGTGCGCATGCCGCTGGGCAGCAGCTCGCGTGCGGCGTTGATCGCCGCCTGCACTTCACGGGCGGCAGTGTTGATGTCCTTGTCGAGCTCGAACTCGACCATGATCCGCGTGCTGCCCTGGCTGCTGTTGCTGTTCATCTGGTTGACGCCGGCGATGCTGCCCAGCGCGCGCTCCAGCGGCGTAGCCACCGTCGAGGCCATGATCTGCGGGCTGGCACCCGGCAGGCTGGCCTGCACGGTGATCACCGGGAAATCCATGTTCGGCAGCGGCGCCACCGGCAGCAGACCGAAGCTGACGCCGCCGAGCAGCATGATCGCCAGACTCAGCAGCAGCGTGGCCACCGGACGGCGGATGAAAGGCGCGGACAGGTTCATGGCGGCGTCACGCCTCGACGCCGGCCGCGCTGCGACCGGTAAAGCGCTTGGACAGGCGATCGAAGTACAGATAGATCACCGGCGTGGTGAACAGCGTCAGCACCTGGCTGACCAGCAGCCCGCCGACCATCACCAGCCCCAGAGGTTGGCGCAGCTCGGCACCGGAGCCCGAAGCGAGCATCAGCGGGATGGCGCCGAACAGCGCCGCCAGGGTGGTCATCAGAATCGGCCGGAAACGCAGTAGCGCCGCCTGATAGATCGCCGCCTCCGGCGCCATGCCCTGATGGCGCTCGGCCTCCAGGGCGAAGTCGATCATCATGATCGCGTTCTTCTTGACGATGCCGATCAGCAGAATGATGCCGATGATGGCGATCAGGCCCAGGTCGTTACCCGTCAGCAGCAGCGCCAGCAACGCGCCGACACCTGCCGAGGGCAAGGTGGAAAGGATGGTGATCGGGTGGATATAGCTCTCGTAGAGCACGCCGAGCACGATGTACATGGTGACAATGGCTGCCAGGATCAGCAGCAGGGTGGACGACAGCGAGGCGCGGAAGGCTTCGGCGGCGCCCTGGAACTGGGTGTTGATGGACAGCGGCAGACCGATTTCCTGCTCGACCCGCTCGATGACCTCGACCGCCTCACCCAGCGATACGCCCGGCGCCAGGTTGAACGACAGGGTCACCGCCGGGAACTGGCCGATATGGTTGATCAGCAGGCTGGCCGGACGCTCCTCGATCTGCGCGAGGGATGACAGCGGCACCTGCTGACCGTCGCCGGTAGCGACATGGATCTGACGCAACGCAGCCAGGCCGATGTGCCCGCCATCGCGGCTTTCCAGCACCACGCGGTACTGGCTGGCCTGGGTGTAGATGGTGCTGATCTGGCGCTGGCCGAAGGCATCGTACAGCGCATCGTCGATGTTGCCGACGTTGATGCCCAGGCGTGCTGCCGCATCACGGTCGATATCCAGGTACACCTGCAAGCCACGGTTCTGCAGGTCGCTGGCCACATCGGTCAGCTCCGGCTGCTCGCGCAGCGCTTCGACCAGACGCGGCGTCCAGGTTTCCAGCAGTTGGCTGTCGGGCGATTCCAGGGTGAACTGAAACTGGGTGCGGCTGATGCGATCCTCGATGGTCAGGTCCTGCACCGGCTGCATGTACAGCTCGATACCGGGAATCTTCGCCAGCTCCGGGCGCAACCGTTCGATCACCTCACTGGCGGTGACGTCGCGCTCGGCGTGGGTCTTCAGGTTGATCAGCAGGCGGCCGCTGTTAAGCGTCGGGTTGTCGCCATCCACGCCGATCGACGACGACAGGCTTGCCACCGCAGGATCACGCAGGATCACGTCGGCCAGACGCTGCTGGCGTTCGCTCATGGCGGCAAAGGAAATCGACTGCGGCGCCTCGGAAATGCCCTGGATCACCCCGGTATCCTGCACTGGGAAAAAGCCCTTGGGCACGGCCAGATACAGCAGCACGGTCAGCCCCAGCGTGGCCACGGCCACCAGCAAGGTCAGCGGCTGATGCCTGAGCACCCACTGCAGCCAGACGCCGTAGCGCTCGATCATGGTGTCGATGAAACCGCCGGCAGCGTGGTAGAAGCGCCCTTCGTTCTCCGGCTTCTCCACCTTGAGCAGGCGCGCGCACATCATCGGTGTCAGGGTCAGCGACACCACCAGGGAAATCAGGATGGCCACTGCCAAGGTGATGGCGAACTCGCGGAACAGACGGCCCACCACATCGGCCATGAACAGCAGCGGGATCAGCAC
This sequence comes from Pseudomonas sp. Z8(2022), assembly GCF_025837155.1. Lineage (NCBI taxonomy): Bacteria > Pseudomonadati > Pseudomonadota > Gammaproteobacteria > Pseudomonadales > Pseudomonadaceae > Pseudomonas > Pseudomonas sp. Z8(2022). Next base: position 2,368,278 of record NZ_CP107549.1, read on the forward strand.
GGCGATCAGCGACAGGGTCAGCGAGATCAGGGTGAAACCGATCTGCCGGGCGCCCTTGAGCGCGGCGTTGAGCGGTGTCTCACCCTCCTCCAGATGACGGGCAATGTTCTCCAGCATGACGATGGCATCGTCGACCACGAAACCGGTGGCGATGGTCAGCGCCATCAGCGTCAGGTTGTTGATGGTGAAGCCGGCCAGGTACATCACCGCGAAGGTGCCGATCAGCGACAGCGGCACCACCACCGAGGGAATGATGGTCGCCGACAGCTTGCGCAGGAACAGGAAGGTCACCATCACCACCAGGGCGATGGCCAGCAGCAGCTCGTGCTGTACGTCGCGCACGGCAGCGCGAATGGTCTGGGTACGGTCGGTCAGCACCGTGACCTCGATGCTGCCCGGCAGGCTATCGGTCAGATGCGGCAGCAGGGTCTGAATGCGGTCGACCACCTCGATGACGTTGGCGCCAGGCTGGCGCTGCACGTTGACCAGCACCGCCTGGTTGCGGTTGGCCCAGGCCGCCAGGCGCTCGTTCTCGGCGCCATCGATGATCTCGGCGACGTCCTGCAGACGCAGCGCGGCGCCGTTCTCATAGCTGAGGATCAGCTCGCGGTACTCGTCGACCGAACGCAGCTGATCGTTGGCATCGAGCTGAGAAACCCTTGTGGGGCCGTCGAAGTTGCCCTTGGGCTGGTTGACGTTGCTGGAGGTGATCAGGCTGCGCACATCGGCCAGGCTCAGGCCGTAGGACGCCAGAGCCTCGGGATTGACGCGAATGCGCACTGCCGGACGCTGCCCGCCGGCCAGTGTCACCAGGCCGACGCCGCTGGTTTGCGCGAGCTTCTGCGCCAGGCGGGTATCGACCAGGTCGTTGACCTGCGGCAGCGGCATCGTCTTTGAACTCACCGCCAGCGTCAGTACAGGCGTATCGGCCGGGTTGACCTTGTTGTACACCGGCGGCGCCGGCAGATCGCCCGGCAGCAGGTTGCTCGCCGCGTTGATCGCTGCCTGCACCTCCTGCTCGGCCACCGCCAGGGACACGTCCAGATTGAAGCGCAGGGTAATCACCGAGGCGCCCCCGGAGCTGGTCGAGGACATCTGCTTGAGCCCGGCCATCTGCCCGAACTGGCGCTCCAGCGGCGCCGTCACCGCACTGGTCATCACATCCGGGCTGGCACCGGGATAGAGAGTCAGCACACGGATGGTCGGGTAATCCACCTCCGGCAGTGCCGATACCGGCAGCAGGCGGTAGGCGATCAGACCACTGAGGAAGATCGCCACCATCAGCAGCGTGGTGGCGACCGGCCGCAGAATGAACGGGCGGGAGATGTTCATGCGTCAGTCCGCGCCGTGGCCTGATCGCCCTGCTCGTCTGCTTTTTGCAGGGCCTGCGGGTCGACCACTTCAACCTCGCTGCCATCCCGCAGGCGGTCGGTGCCTTCCAGCACCAGCCGTTCGCCCTGCTGCACGCCGTCGGCAACCATGCTGCGCTCGGCATCGCTGGCAGCGACCGTGACCGGACGGACGCTCACCTTGCTATCACTGCCCACCACGTAGACGAAGGTACCGCGGGTACCGAACTGCACCGCAGCGGACGGGATGATGGTGGCGGCTTCACGGGTTTCCACACGCAGCCGCACGTTGACGAACTGATTGGGAAAGAGCATCTGCTCGGCGTTGTCGAAGCGTGCCTTGAGCTTGACCGTGCCGGTAGTGGTGTCGATCTGGTTGTCCAGGCTTTCCAGCACGCCCTCGGCCAGCTTCACGCGCTCGCCACGGTCCCAGGCCTCGACGACCAGCGTCGCGCCATCGCGCCTGCGCTGCAATACGGCGGGCAGGTCGCCCTCGGGAATGGTGAAGATCACCGCAATCGGATCGGCCTGGGTGATCACCACCAACGGTGTGGTATCGCCGCCGCTGACCAGGTTGCCAACGTCCAGCTGGCGCAGGCCGAGACGACCGGCAATGGGGGCGCGAATCTGGGTGAAGTCGAGGTTGAGCTTGGCCGTGGCGACATCCGCCTGATTGCTCTGCAGGCTGCCGCGGTACTGATTGACCAGCGCCTGCTGGGTATCGAGGGTCTGCTTGGCGATGCTGTCTTCGGCATACAGGTCCTTGTAGCGTTGCAGATCCAGCTCGGCGTTCTTCAACTGCGCCTGATTTTCCTGCAGGGAGCCCTGGGCCTGCTGCAGGGCGACCTGATATGGACGCGGATCAATCACTGCCAGCAGGTCACCGGCCTTGACCTGTTGACCTTCTTCGAACAGGACCTTGACCAGCTCGCCGTCGACCCGCGAGCGCACGTTGACCGTGTTGTAGGCGGTCACCGTGCCGAGCGCCTTGAGCTCGATGACGAACTCGCCCTGCTCCACCTCGGCCACGCGTACCGGCACAGGGCCCATGTCCCCAAAGCGGCCGCGGCCCATCTGCTGGGACTGCGGCTGGCTCGGCCAGAACCACCACAGCAGCAAAGCCAGGACTGCGAGCAGTGTCAGGCCAATCAGCCATTGGCGGGAGTTGTTCGGGGAGGACGAGGAAGCATTCGACATGGCAGGCGCGCGATCACTTTTGTGGGGTGTCGGAACGATAAGCACTGGCCCGCGTCAAGCAAAGCCCATTTACCCGCTTTTTACGCTCCACTTACGTTACTAACTGTTTGAGGCACAAATAAAAACGGCCTGCTAGGCAGGCCGTTGTGCCGCTCCGGCAGCGTATTACTTCAGCGCTGCCAGGGCAGCCGCGTAGTTCGGTTCGTGGGCGATTTCGCCAACCAGTTCGCTGTGCAGCACCTTGTCCTGCTCGTCCAGCACCACTACGGCACGCGCCGCCAGACCGGTCAGCGGGCCGCTGGCGATGGCCACGCCGTAATTCTTGAGGAACTCGGCACCACGCAGAGTGGACAGGTTGACCACGTTCTCCAGACCTTCGGCGCCGCAGAAACGCGCCTGGGCGAACGGCAGGTCGGCGGAGATGCACAGCACCACGGTGTTGTTCAGCTGGCTGGCTTCGGCGTTGAACTTGCGCACGGAGGTGGCGCAGGTCGGGGTATCGACGCTCGGGAAGATGTTCAGCACCTTGCGCTTGCCGGCCAGGCTGGCCAGGGTGACGTCGCTCAGATCACCAGCGACCAGGCTGAAAGCCGGCGCCTGTTGGCCAGCCTGCGGCAGTTGGCCGTCGACCTGCACCGGATTGCCTTTGAGAGTGACTTGCGCCATGGGGAGTTTCCTTATCGTTCAGGGAGTTGAAGGGCAGATGTGTGACATGGGCATCGCCGCAGCGAATCGCCCATCGAATGGCAGGTCACGGCCCGACCAAGCGTCCAGCCTAGCGCAGAAGCGCCGCCGATACACCCGAGGCCAAGTAGGGATATAGCAAAAGATCACGCTGGCCTCAGAAATCCCGCCGGTAGAACAGATCGAGCGAACTGGCCAGGCCACTGGCCGCCTCCAGAAACAGCCGCCGGCCGAGCATGTAGCGCAGCGCGATGGTATTGGCCGGCTCGAACACCCCCACGCCATAACGCAGGCTGAGACGCTCGGTGATATTGCCGCTGGCCACCACACTGGTGGTCACGCCGCTGCCTTCGGTATCGAGCTGAAAATCCTTGATGCCCAGGCTGTTGGCCAGGCTGGTGGTAAGCGAACTGCTGCCGGCCAGGCCGAGGGCCAGCGCCGCCTGGCCCAGCATGTTGTTGTCGCCGCTGCTCTGCCCCAGTGGCCGGCCCAGCACCAGGTAGGACAATGCCTGCTCCTGGCTCATCGCCGGTTCGGCGAACACCGTGGTAGCGGGTTGCTCGGCATTGCCGGAAAGGCGAATGCCGGCGACAACGTTATCGACCCGGCGTATGGCCTCGACATCGAGGAAGGGCTGATCGATCGGCCCGGTGAACAGCAGGCGCGCGCGGCGAATGGTCAGGCGCTGGCCGTAGGCACGATAGCGCCCATTGGCCAGATCCAGCTCACCGCGGGTATCGAGGTTGTCACCGATATGCACGCGTCCGCGCAGGTCGGCAGTCAGGCCAAAGCCGCTGAAGGCCAGCTTGTCCTGACCGACTTCGACATCGACATCCATGGCGATGCCCAGCCCCTGCTCCACTTCCGGTTCTTCCCGGCCGACCACCCGCGCATCAGCGGAAACCTTCACCGTCGATGGCGGCAGCTCGCGCACGCTGATCTGGCCGCGCGGCACACCGACCTTGCCACTGACGGCGAGACGCTGATCACGCAGCTGCAGACGCAAATCGGGCTCGACCTCCAGCTCGGCATAGGGCTCTACCTTCACCGGCAGGCGCTGCCCGAGCAATGACAGATCGCCGGCCAGGCCCTCGGCCCAGACGATCTCGCCGCGCAGGCTGCCCCGCCCCTGCTCGCCACTGCGCCAGTCGCCGGACAACTGAACCTGCTCACCAGCGATCAGCGCGTGCAACTGCAAGCCTTCCAGGCTGACTGGCAACTCGCTGCCGGAGAGCTCGCCGTTATCCAGACGCAACTGCCCGTTGATCTGCGGTGCCAAAAGGTGACCACTGATGGTTCCGTTGCCCTGCAGCCTGCCCTCGAGCGTTTCCGCCATCGGCACGAAGGGGCGCAGCACGGCGAGGTCGAAGCCGCTCAGACGAAATTCGCCATTGACCGGTTTGTTCAGCGGATGCGGATCGATCTGCGCCTGCAGCACCAGCTCGCCCAGACGACTACTGGCCAAGCGCAGCTCGCTATCCACCCGCCGCGGGCGCAGCGTGCTGTCCAGGCGCAGGCTGTCATAGGGGAAATCCAGCCACTGCTCCTCATCAGGTTGACGAATGCGCAGGTTGCCGGCGCCGGCATCAAGCGTGATCTGACCGTTGGGGCCGCTGTCGGGCAGCTCGACCTTGAGCTGACCATTGAGGTGCCCCTGCCAGGCGAAATCCTCGGGTAGCCAGGGTTGCAGGCTGGCCAACGGGAAGTTCTCCAGGCGCCAGTCCAGGCTGGGCTGCGGCATCAGGCGCTGCTGCCCGCCACAGAGGCTGGCGTCGCCGGAACGCCAGCAATGCGCCCCCAGATTCATCCGGCCGCTGGCCAGACGTTCCAGGCTCGCCGCCTGCTGCAACTGCCAGTCCTGACCGCCACTCTGCAAGAGGCCACTGGCGATGCGCCCACGCCAATCACCCTGCTCATTCAAGTTGCCATCCAGTGCCAGCGCCAGCTGCAGCAGCGGCCCCTGCAGATCGATATCCAGCGCCTGGCGACGCTGATCGCCGCGCCCCTCGGCCTGCAGGCGCCCGAGATAGGTATCGCCGACGCGAATGCCGCGCAGATTGAGATCGATGCGCGCCTGCTGGCGAGCATCCAGCGTCGCGTCCAGTTGCAGCTGACGCAGGCTGGGGTCACCGAGCGCCAGACGCTCGCCGGTCAGGGCCAGCTGGCCTTGCGGCGCTTGCAAGGTGCCAGCCAGGGCCAGTTGCCCCTGCATCTGCCCCTGCAAACCGGGCCAGAGCTGTCCCAGACGCGGCAAGGCCAGTTCCAGCTGGCCACGCAGGCTCTGATCCAGTGCACCCTGGCCACTGATCCGGTTGTCGCCCAGGCGCAGCAGCAAACGCTGCAACTGCCACTGTTCTGCGCGACCGCTCCCCTGCACCTGCAGTTGCGCCGGCTGACCACGCAGGCGGCCATTGAGGTCGATATCGGCGTTGGCCTGCAGCGTTCCGGCGCTGAAGCTACCAGAGGTATTCAGCGGGCCGGCCAGGCTGCCCGGCATTTCCGCCAGCCAGTAACCGGGGTCGAGCGCGCTGAGCTGCAACATGGCCTGCCAGTCGATGCCCTCAGCGAACCCCACTTTGAGTACACCTTCAGCCCGGCCCTGGCCGGCCACCAGCTGCAATTGCGGCAGGCTGACCTGGCCAAGATCGCCACTGACCGGGCCGCTCAGGCTGAAATCACCCGCTGGCCCCTGCAGTTGCGCGGCAAAGTTACCCAGGTAGTTGCCTTCGCTATAGCTGCCTTCGGCCTGCAAGGTATGCAGCGCCACCGCTGGCGGCTCGTCCATCGGATAGAGCCGCTGCCAGGGGAAGTCCAGCCAGTCCAGTCTGGCATCGACGCTGAACGCTTCGCTCCAGGCCAGCTTGCCCTCGATCTGGACATGCTGCTCGTCGGCCTGGATACGCAGCAGTTCGACATCCGCCCCGGCGGCGTCGACCCGGCTGCTCAGTTGCAACGGCATCGGCGCCTGCTCGGCGGGCAGGCTGGCAGTGCCTTCGACGCGATAGCCGCTGGCCAGATCACCCCTCGCCTGCAGTTGCACGTCCTGCAGGCGCAGGGTTGGCGGCAAGCCGCCGGCAGGCAGGAATTCGCGACTGGTCAGGCGCAGCTCGGCAGGCAGATTTGCCGCCAGAGCCTGCACCCTGCCCTGCAGACGCGCCTCGAGGTAACCGCTGCTGTCCGCCTCCAGCTCCAGGCTGCGCTGCAACTCACCACCTATCTGCAGCGCCACCTGCCATGGCCGGCCATCGACTTGCGGCAGCTGCAGGCGCCCACTCAATGCCAGCGGCCAGTCGCCCTGCGGGGTCAGACGGCCGCTGACATCCAGGCGCAGGTCATCACGTTGCAGGGCAAGACGCTGCAACTCGACGCCCTGCTCGTTCCAGCTGGCGATCAGTTGCAGGTCGCTCAGTTGCGCCTGACCATCCACACGCAGCTCGCCCAGCTGGATGTCGCCCAGTTGCAGGCGCAGCGGCAGATTCAGCCCGGGCAGGCTGAACGGCTCGCTGCTCGACTCTGTGCTTGGCGGCAGATCCAGCGCCACCTGCTGCACATGCAGACGATCGAGACACAGCGTCAGGCGCAGCAGGCAGGACGGCGACCAGGCCATGTCCGGTTGCTGCAGTTCCACGCGCTTCTGCTCCTGCTGCCAGACCAGCGCATCGGCCTGCCAGACGCCGCCCAGCCGCCCGCGGAAATTCTCAGCCTGCAGACCCGGTACCTGCGCCAGCAGCCAGCGGCTTCCGACCGGGGTACCGAGCAGCAGCGACAGGGTGACAGCCAGCAGCAGAACCAGGCTGAGCACGCCGATGGCGAGCCCTTTCAGCACGCGGCGGATCATAGCTCTGGCCCCATGGAGAAATGCAGGCGCACACCACCGTCGCCGTCCAGGGCATGGGCGAGGTCCAGGCGCAGCGGGCCGACCGGTGAAACCCAGCGCACACCAAAGCCGACCCCGGTCTTGAGGGTGGGAATATCCAGCGAGTTGAACGAGTTGCCCTGGTCGATGAAGGTCGCCACGCGCCACTTGTCGGTGAGGCTGTACTGGTACTCGGCGCTGGCGGTGAACAGGTAGCGGCCGCCGATCTTGTCGCCGCGATTGTTCTCCGGCGACAGGCTCTGGTAGTCGTAGCCGCGCACGCTCTGATCGCCGCCGGCGAAAAAGCGCAGCGACGGCGGCACCGCCGAAAAGCCATTGGTTTCAGTGCCGCCGAACTGCACGCGACCGAGCAGTCGGTGGTTGTCGAATACCGTGGCAAGGCCCTTTAGCATGACGTTGCCATGCAACACGTTGGCGTCGGACAAGACCCCGTCGACGGCGCCACGCAGATCGAACTGCACGCGGTAACCCTGATTCGGATCGAGACGATTGTCGCTGCGCAGCAACGAGTAACTGGCCCCCGGCATCAGCAAGGTGCTCAGCCCGGAATCATCGCCCAGACGGTATTCTTCGCGCTGCCACTTCACCGACAGCACGCGCTGCCAGCCGCCGGAGCGCTGGCTGTGCCACTCTGGCCCGAGGGTGAACAGACGGCTCAGGCTGTCCTTGCTGGCCAGCTCTTCATATTGATAGCCGCCAGCCATTCTCAGCTTGTCGGTCAGCGGAGGGTCACGGGGAATGTCGTACCACAAACCGACGTTCTGTCTGGGCGCGGACAGTTCGGCTTCCACCCCGTAACTGTGCCCCTGCGGGTTGCGCCAGTGACGCGTCCAGTTGGCACGCAAACGCGGCCCGACGTCAGTGGAAAAGCCCAGGCCCAGCCCCAGGGTGCGGGGCTCGCGCACCTGCAGCGCCACTGCGACCGGAATCCGCAGTTGATCGGCCTGAGTGGGAATGGCATCGACCCGCACCGACTCGAAATATCCGCTGGACTGCAGCGCTTGGTACAACTCGGCAATCAGCTCGGAGTCATAGGGCGTGTCCGGCTCGAACGGCACCATGCGCAGCAGTAATTCGTCATCGAACGGGAAATCACCGCTGAAGGCGATATCGCCCAGGCTGTAGCGCGGGCCACTGCTGAACACCAGCTCGATGTCGGCCACGCCGGCCTCCGGATCGATCTGCAGGCTCTGACGGGTGAATCGCCCCTCGAAAAAGCCATAGCGCGAGGCCTGATTCTGAATCAGTCGCTTGGCATCCTCGTAGCGCCCGTGGTTGAGCACGGAGCCCGGCTGGAGCCGGCTGGAGTCGGGAACGCGAAAGGCCGACAGCTCGCTGGCCGGCCCTTCTATGCGAATGTCGACATTGCGCAGGCGAACGCGCTCACCCGGTTCGACTTCGAGTATCAGAAGCGGCGTTTCGCCTTCCTCGATACGGCTGCGAATACGCGCCTGGTAATAACCCAGGGCCTGCGCCGCCTTGTCGGCCTCGGCCTCGGCAATGCGCCGCAAACGCCGCAATGACTGAGCGTCGCGTCCGTCGAGGCTGCCGACATAACCTTCGATATTGGCCTTGAGAGCCGAATTGCTCGGAGTAATTCGCACGTCGAGTTCGCTCGCTGCGAAGGCCCCGGTACTGATCAGCAGCAGTGTCAGGCTGCGTTGAAGATGTCCATATACGCTCATGGCGAAGGATGCTATCACGGAGCAGAGCCCACACCAGAGCCGTTGCGCTCGCCCCAGACAGCCGGGGTTCAGGCGCTGGCGCGCACCACAGGTTGCGGGTTGGGATGGAAGAACACGTGCTCGACCACCGGGCCGATGGCCAGCTCGCCGACCTCCTCATAGCCATGCCGCCGATAGAACTCCAGATAACGGGCATTGCCGGTATCCAGCACCACACCTTGCGAACCGCTGTCCTGCGCGCACCAGTCGTGGAGTGCCTCGAGCAACTGCTCGCCACGATGCTGCCCCTGGAACTCGGGGTGAATGCCCAGCAGCGGCAGCACGTGATAAGGGCCAGGTGGCAGGCAGGCGAGTACGGCATCGTGGTACTCCAGATAGCGTCTGGTACAGCCGAACCCGGTACTCAACAGCATGCGCAGGCGCCAACTCCAGCTTTCGGTGATGTCCAGCCGTCGCTGCGGTGGGGCGATCAGCGCCGCGCCGATAAGTCGCTCGTCGATCAACAGGCCGATGGCCGGCAGATCCTCGGCGAAATGCTGCTGCACCAGCTCGCGAATCGTCGCGCGCACGCGCTGGTCGAAACCTGGGCGTTCGGCCTCGAACAGATAGGCGAAGGTCGGCTCGTGGCGATAGGCATGATAGAGCAGCGAGCGGACCTCCCGGGCGTAACCACCATCGAGCATGCGCACTTCTGCCGGACTGTTATGGGGCATGGCGGACCTCTGTTGTTATAGGTTGTGGGTCAGATGCACTACAGACCCTAGCACTGCCGCACGCCCCCTGCCAGGCGCTGGCCGTGAGCGCCGAGGATCGGCTAGCATCGCCTTTTGCCCAGGACCCGCTGCCCATGAAAATCGTCTCCTTCAATATCAACGGCCTGCGTGCGCGCCCTCATCAATTGCAGGCCCTGATAGAGAAACATCAGCCGGATGTGATCGGTCTGCAGGAAACCAAGGTGGCCGATGACCAGTTTCCCGAAGCGGAGATCCGCCAGCTTGGCTATCACGTGCATTACCACGGCCAGAAAGGCCACTACGGCGTCGCCCTGCTCTCGCGCCAGGAGCCGCTGAGCCTGCACAAGGGCTTTCCCGGTGATGGCGAGGACGCTCAGCGGCGCTTCATCTACGGCACCTTTGCCGATGCCAGTGGCAACCCCATCACCGTGATGAACGGCTACTTCCCCCAGGGCGAGAGTCGCGACCATCCGGTGAAATTCCCGGCCAAGCAGCGCTTCTATGCCGATCTGCAGCAGTTGCTGGTGGAGCGTTTCGACCCGCAGCAGGCTCTGGTGGTGATGGGCGATATCAACATCAGCCCCGAGGATTGCGACATCGGCATCGGCGAGCCCAATCGCCTGCGCTGGCTGAAAACCGGCAAGTGCAGCTTCCTGCCGGAAGAACGCGAATGGCTGGCCACCCTGAAGAACTGGGGGTTGGTAGACAGCTTCCGCCACCTCAACCCCGAAGTGAATGACCGCTTCAGCTGGTTCGACTATCGCAGCCGTGGGTTCGAGGACGATCCCAAGCGCGGCCTGCGCATCGACGTGATCCTCGCCAGCCAGCCGCTGCAGACGCGCTTCAAGGACGCCGGCATCGACTACGATCTGCGCGGCATGGACAAGCCGTCCGATCATGCGCCGATCTGGCTTGAGCTGAACTGACACGCGGGCGCATGTGCATGACGCGCGCCGTCACAAGACTGCAACCTGACTGACTTAATCTGCGCGGCACGTTCTTCCATCCTTAAGAAGGTGCCTGACGCATGCCGCGTGTCCAGCCCGCTGACCGTGACATCTGGGGCCGTACCCTGTCCCTGCTGGTGATCGGTTTCATCTGCTACGCCCTGCCCCTTTCCGTCTTCGCTGCCGCCCTGCCCGCATCCGAGAACAACCGCCCGGTGCTGCGCATTCAGGGCTCCAATACCATTGGCGCGAAGCTGGCCCCGGAGCTGGTAAAGGGGCTGTTCGCAGCTCAGGGGCTCCACGATATCCGCAGCGAGGACGGCGCCCGCGAAAACGAGCAGCGTGTGCTGGCGCGCCAGGACGATGGCCGTCTGGTAGTAGTCGAAGTGGCCGCTCACGGATCCGGCACGGGCTTCACTGCGCTCAAGGACGGCAGCGCCGACCTGGCCGCCTCGTCACGGCCGGTCAAAGACAACGAATCCGCCAGCCTGGCGTCACTGGGCGACCTGCGTAGTCCACAGGCCGAACAGGTCATCGCCATCGACGGTCTGGCGATCATCGTTCACCCGTCCAACCCTGTCTCTGCACTGAGCGTGGAGCAGATCGCAAAACTCTTCTCTGGCGAAATCGACGACTGGGCGGCGCTGGGTGGCAAACCAGGCAAGGTCCGCCCCTATGCTCGCGACGACAATTCCGGCACCTATGACACCTTCAGGGAACTGGTGCTGGCTCCGGCAGAACGCAGCCTCGCAGCCAACACGCAACGCTACGAGTCCAGCAATCAGTTGTCCGACTCGGTCAGCCAGGACCCGAATGGCATCGGCTTCATCGGCCTGCCGTACATTCGGCAGGCCAAGGCAGTCGCCGTCGCCGCCGGCGATTCTTATCCCATGCTGCCGACTACCACACTGATCGCCACCGAGGATTACCCGCTGGCGCGGCGCCTGTTTCTCTACAACGCTCCGCAGTTAAGCAATCCCTGGGCGCGCGCGCTGGTCTACTTCGCCCACAGCCCGCGTGGCCAGGCTATCGTCGCCGACAGCGGCTTCATCGCCCAGACCGTCCAGGCGATCAAGGTCGCGGCAGATGCACAGATGCCGGCGGATTACCGGCAACTTGCGCAGCAGGCGCAGCGGCTTTCGGTGAACTTCCGTTTCCAGGAAGGCAGCGCAACGCTGGACAACAAGGCCCACCGCGACCTGCAACGGGTGCTTGACTACCTCAGGCAACACGACAAGCTGCAGAACAAGGTGGTGCTGGTCGGCTTCGGTGATCCGAAGAGCGATCCCGAACGTGCCGAACTGCTGTCGAAACTGCGGGCGATGGCCGTGCGCCGCGAGCTGGCCAGAGAGGGTGTGCTGTTTCGCGAAATCACCGGCCTGGGCAGTGAGTTGCCGGTGGCGTCGAATGACCAGGACAACGGCCGCATCCGCAATCGCCGCGTTGAAGTCTGGGTTTATTGACACCAGAAAAATATTCCTCTTCAGGGGGCTTGGCAGACTGTCAACTCGGCGTTAGCCTTTGCACCGCGTGACGCCGGGCCCCTCTGGCGGTGAGTCTTCTCACCGTGATGTCGGAGTCACTGAGTGGATTTTCTTTCAACTCAGGCAGACATAAGGGAGGGCTCATGGACGCTCTACTTGCCTTTTTGACATCCCCCATCTTCGGTACACCTGGCTGGTTCTGGCTGGCCTTCCTGCTACTGATCCTCGTCCTTCTGGTACTCGACCTCGGCGTACTGCATCGCGATCAGCATGAAATCGGGATGCGCGAAAGCCTGTTGCTCTATTCCGGCTACTTCAGCGTCGGTGTCGCCTTCGGCGGCTGGATCTGGTGGCAGCTGGGCGGCACCAAGGCGATGGAGTACTACACCGGCTTTCTGGTGGAACAATCTCTGTCGATGGACAACGTCTTCGTCATGGCGATGATCCTCGGCTACTTCAACATCCCGCGTAAGTACCAGCATCGCGTGCTGTTCTGGGGCATCCTCGGGGTAATCGTGCTGCGCGCGATCATGATCGGTCTGGGCACGGCCCTGGTGCAGCAGTTCGACTGGATCCTCTACCTCTTCGGCGCCTTCCTGCTGTTCAGTGGCATCAAGATGCTGCGCAGCGGTAACGAGGAAGAGTCGCATCCGGACCTGGCGCAGAACCCGGTGATCCGCTTCGTGCGCAGGCACGTTCGCGTCACCGACGATCTGCACGAAGGCAGGTTTCTGGTACGCCTGCAGGACAAGGTCAGCGGCAAGCCGCTGCTGTACGCCACCCCACTGCTGCTGGCACTGGTGCTCATCGAGCTGGCCGATCTGGTCTTCGCTGTGGACAGCGTGCCGGCCGTGCTGGCCATTTCGCAGGATCCGTTCATCGTCTACACCTCGAACATCTTCGCCATTCTCGGTCTGCGTGCGCTTTACTTCGCCCTGGCTGCGCTGATGCACCGCTTCATCTATCTGAAGTACGCCCTGGCGCTGGTGCTGATGTACATCGGTGGCAAGATTTTCCTGCATGATCTGATCAAGGTACCCGCCCTGCTCTCGCTTGGCGTAACCTTGGGCCTGCTGGCCGGCGGTGTCATCCTGTCGCTGCTGAAGACGCGGGACAAAACCAGCACCACCTGAGGACCAGCGATGCCCGAAGTCCGCATTGAGCTCATCGAGCGCCACGGCCAGCGATTCTGGCAGGTGCGGTTCGGGCGGCGCATGCTGACCTTTCAGGAAGAACTGGCGGCACGTACCTTTGCCGCGCAGTTGCATACGCGCCTCGGCTGGTTGGGCCAGTTGAAGCGCTCGGACGACAGATAGCTCTGACAGACATAAAAAGAAAAGGCCCGCATGAGCGGGCCTTTTCTTTTTGCCAGTATCTGAATTCAGCGGCTGGCCTTCATCATCTCGCGCGGTACGTACTTGCCGATCTCGTACTTGCCGACAGCCGCACGGTGCACCTCGTCCGGGCCATCGGCCAGACGCAGGGTGCGCTGCATGGCATACCAGTAGGCCAGCGGGAAGTCATTGGAGACCCCCGCACCGCCGTGCATCTGGATCGCCCGGTCGATCACCTTGAGCGCCACGTTCGGCGCCACCACCTTGATCTGCGCGATTTCACTGGCGGCAATCTTGTTGCCGACGGTATCCATCATGTAGGCCGCATTCAGCGTCAGCAGACGCGCCTGGTTGATCTCCATGCGCGAATCGGCGATGTGATCGATATTGCCGCCCAGGCGTGCCAGCGGCTTGCCGAAGGCGGTGCGGCTGATGGCGCGCTTGCACATCAGTTCCAGCGCACGCTCGGCCATGCCGATCGACCGCATGCAGTGGTGGATGCGCCCTGGCCCGAGACGGCCCTGGGCAATCTCGAAACCCCGTCCCTCACCGAGCAGCACGTTTTCGTACGGCACGCGCACGTTCTCGAACAGCACTTCGGCATGGCCATGCGGAGCGTCGTCGTAGCCGAATACCGGCAGCGGACGCAACACGGTGACACCGGGCGCATCCATCGGCACCAGAATCATCGAATGCTGCTGGTGGCGCGGCGCATCCGGATTGGTCAGGCCCATGAAGATCATGACCTTGCAACGCGGATCGCAAGCACCGGAGGTCCACCACTTGCGGCCATTGATGACCCACTCGTCACCCTCGCGGCGGGCATTGGCCTGCATGTTGGTCGCGTCGCTGGAAGCCACGCCCGGTTCGGTCATAGCGAAGGCCGAACGAATCTCGCCGGAGAGCAGCGGCTCCAGCCATTGCTGCTTCTGCGCCTCGTTGCCGTAACGCACCAGCACCTCCATGTTGCCGGTATCCGGCGCGGCGCAGTTGAACGGCTCCGGACCGATCAGCGAGCGGCCCATGATTTCCGCCAGCGGCGCATATTCGGTATTGGTCAGGCCCGCGCCGTAGTCCGACTCGGGCAGGAACAGGTTCCACAGCCCTTCGGCCTTGGCCTTGCTCTTGAGCTCTTCCATGATTGCGGTCGGTTGCCAGCGATCACCCTCTGCCACCTGCTGCTCGAATACCGCTTCGGCCGGGTAGACGTGCGCCTCCATGAATGCGCTGACGCGCTCACGCAGCTCTTGAACCTTAGGGGAATAGGCAAAATCCATGGGGTTACCTGTTTTGTGACAAGGGGTGAGAGGTTGTGGAAATGATGCTAGAACAGCGCTTAAGATTTATCTAACCTATTTTCAGCGTGTATGAACATTCATAACCGATATATGATCGACTGATATCGACGCCTCTGGAGCACTACCGGCATGAACCTGACCAAGGTGGATCTCAACCTCTTCATCGTCTTTGACGCCATCTACACCGAGGCCAATCTGACCCGTGCCGGACAGATCGTCGGCATCACCCAGCCAGCGGTGTCCAACGCCCTGGCCCGCCTGCGCGAAACCTTCAACGACCCGCTGTTCGTGCGCACTGCACAGGGCATGGTGCCCACCCCCATGGCGCAGAACATCATCGGCCCGGTGCGCAACGCCCTGCAGCTGTTGCGCGTGTCCGTACAGGAAAGCCGCACCTTCAATCCGCAGCAGGCCGGCAAGACCTACCGCATCAGCATGACCGACCTGTCCGAGCAGATTCTCCTGCCGCCGCTGTTTCAGCGCCTGCGTCGCCTGGCACCCAACGTGTGCATCGAGAGCTTCCTGGCCAAACGCCGGGAAACCACCAAGGAGCTGGCCGCCGGCCGCCTCGACTTTGCCGTCGACGCGCCGCTCAATACCGATCCTCAGGTTCGGCATGTCAAGCTGCTGGATGATCGTTACGTCTGCGCCATGCGCCAGGGCCACCCGATGGCCAAGGAAAAGATCAGCCTCGACGAATACCTGTCGCTGACCCATATCCACATCTCCAGCCGCCGCAGCGGCCTCGGCTACGTTGATCTGGCACTGGGCAAGATGGGTATCCAGCGCAAGATCGCCCTGCGCTCGCAACACTATCTGATGGCCAGCAGCGTGATGCAGCAGACCGACATGGTGATGACCGTGCCGGAGCGCTTCGCCCGTCGCCACAACATGCATCACGTGACGCTGCCGGTCGGTGACGTTCCGGCCCTGGAGACCCACCTGTACTGGCATGAAAGCACCGATCAGGACCCGGCCAACCGCTGGATGCGCGAACAGATGATCGAACTGGCACAGCAGGTCACCGCGCAGGAGAAGAAGGCCGAGCAAGCCGCGACAGCCTGATCGCTCGAAGCCAGACGCAAGAAGGCCCGCATTTGCGGGCCTTCTCGTTGTTGCCGGAGGGATCAGTGAGCGAGCTTGCTGTCGACCGACAGCTTGCCGGCACCTTCGAACACCAGCGCCACGCTGATGGCCAGCAGCGCCAGAGCGAACTCGTAGCCGTTGTTGCTCATGAAGAAACCGTTGGCCAGATGCACGGTGAAGATCGCCACCAGCATGGTCACCGCCAGCACCGCAGCTGCCGGACGCACCAGCAGGCCGATGATCAGTGCCACGCCACCGAAGAACTCGGCGCTGCCCGCCATCAGCGCCATCAGGTAGCCCGGAGCCAGGCCAATGCTTTCCATCCATTGGGCGACGCCCGCCAGACCGTAACCGCCAAACCATCCGAACAGCTTCTGCGCGCCGTGAGCGGCGAAGGTAATGCCGGCGATGATGCGCAGGATGGTGATACCGAAACCGGCCTGGCTGGCGGTGATGCTTTTGATCAGGTTGTTCATGCAAGGCTTCCTTTGAGGTGTTGGTTAGATGGCGCACAGAATATCCAATTTATTCGATAATAAAATAGCAAATAGCCGTTTAAATAGATCGAATAGATAGATATTTAATTGGCCGTCAGACGCCGTCCCTGCGGTTCGAGCAAATAGCGCTCACGGTCATAAGCAAGGTAGTACTTGTTAACCGCATTCACATAGCTCACCACACCCATCCCCATCTGCTCCATGGCCACACGCTCGACCTGGAAGAACCATTGATTGGGATTGAGCCCCCGCCTGCGTGCCTCGGCGCGCAGACTCTGCACCCGTTGCGGGCCCAGGTTGTAGCCCGCCAGTACGAAGGCCATGCGCTCACGCTCGTTGAGCTGCGGACTGTTGAAGAAATTGCGTCGGATCATCGCCAGGTACTTGCTGCTGGCCTGAACGTTGCCGTTGATGTTCTGGATATTGCTCACCCCCACGCTGCGCGCCGCCGCCGGCGTGATCTGCATCAGCCCCGTCGCACCACTCGCACCGCGCGCCGACGGATTCAGAGTCGATTCCTTGAACGCCAGAGCAGCCAGCATCAGCCAGTCGAACCCCTGCTGTTCGGCATGCTGTTGCAGCACCGGGCGCACCTTTTCCAGACGCTGCCTTTCGGCACGCCCCAGTGGCGAATGCACCTTGTACAGGCGGCGATAAACCCGCTGGAATGTAGCGTCCTGGTCAGCCGGAGCCTGATAGCTGCTGAAGAAACGGTCGATGCTGGCGCGCAGCATCGGCGCATCGGGGCGCACGAACCATTTCATGTCGCCATCACGCGCCAGCACCAGATGCCGGTCGACGCGCAGCTTGGGCATCACCTTGGCCCAGCGCTCGGCGATCGGCAGTTCCACCGCAGTTCGCTCGAATATGCCGGCCTGGACCATCTCCAAGACGTCTTCGACCGCCAGAGAGGGATCGACCCACTCGACCACTATCGGTGGCAGCTTGCGCTCGGCCAGTAGCTGGTTGATACGGTGCAATGCCTCGCCCACGGCGCTGCCCGCCGGCAACGACAGGCTGCGGCCGGCCAACTGCTCGAGTTTGCTGTAATGCCGGTTGCCCTGCTTGGAAACCAGCACCAGCGGCACTTCGCGACGAATCGCCGTACTGGCACTGACATCATGCCCGGTGCGCACATCGAGCAACTCGCCAGGCGCCACCAGATCCCCCTCACCACGCTGCAATGCACCAAGCAATTGATCCTTGGCCTTGGGAATGATCTTCAGTGTGAGGCTGCGGCCATCACGGGCATTGCGGTTGAGGTATTGCTCGAAAGCGCGCAGGCGGTGGTATTCGACGCCAATACTCTGCCCCTTGACCGAACCTGAACTGTTGCGACTCTGATTGACCAGTACGCGCAACTCGCCGCTGCTGCGGATCGCCGGCAGATCGCGACTGCCGAGCGTCTGGCTGCCGACCTCGGACGGGCCGGCCAGACGCGCGCTGACCGGCAGCGGCAGCATGGCCAACAGGCACAGAATCAGCAGCAATCGCGACATCGACTCTCCGGAAAATGGGTGGTCGCCCAAGCCTTTGCTGGCCTGCTGCTCGCCGATGCGCGACAGACGGTTGCAGACCCTGAATCCGCCAAACAGTTTCCCAAGGCTGGCGGGGGCGCGGAGATTGGCACACCCAAGTGCCACGGCGCCACCCCACAACCTCGCATCAACCTTTAAAACGGCAAACAAGTGGTTGTTTTAAATCGACTTCCTGACGAACGGAGGGCTTCTGCTATTCTGCCCGTTCGCGTTCAACAGGTGGCACCATGCAGCTCATCGATATTGCCGTCAATCTCACCCACCCCAGCCTTGCCGTGCAGGCCGAAGCCCTGCTCGAGCGCGCTTACGCAGCCGGCGTGTGCCAGATGGTGCTGACCGGCACCAGTCTGAACGAAAGCGAGGCCAGCCTAGCACTTTGCCGACAGCTGGATGCCAGCGGCGAGCGTCTGTTCTGCACCGCCGGGGTTCATCCGCACGACGCCAGCTCGTGGGACAGTGCCAGCAGCACCGCGCTCAAGTCACTGTTGGCGCAGCCGCAAACGCGCGCCGTGGGTGAATGCGGGCTGGATTTCGACCGTGATTTTTCCCCGCGCCCAGCCCAGGAGAAAGCGCTGGAGGAACAGCTGGCCCTGGCTGTCGAGTTGCAGATACCGGCATTTCTCCACGAGCGTGAAGCCAGCCAGCGCATGCTGGAAATCCTGCGCAACTATCGCGATCAGTTGCCCGCCGCCGTGGTGCACTGCTTCACCGGCGAGCGCCGTGCACTCTATGCCTATCTCGATCTCGACCTGCACATCGGCATCACCGGCTGGGTCTGCGACGAGCGCCGTGGCACGCATCTGCACCCCTTGCTCAAGGACATTCCCGGCGAGCGTCTGATGCTGGAGACCGACGCGCCCTTCCTGTTACCCCGCAGTTTGCGCCCCAAACCAAGGAGCGGGCGCAACGAGCCGGCCTTTCTCGGCGAGGTACTGCGCGAGGTAGCCCTGCATCGCGGCCAGAGCGAACAGGCGCTGGCCACGCAAACCACGGCCTGCGCCCGGGCATTCTTCGGGATGCCCGCCATACTAGAGAGACCTGCACCGGAGTTTTGATTGACGTCAAGACTCCGACTTTTTTCCAAGGCATACTGGTGGCAAATAGCCAACAGTGAACGTAGCGAGACGGATAACCACAGCATGGGCGCCTGGATCAGCAATCTCTCTCTCAAGTACAAGTTCTGGGCGGTCAATGCCGTTGCCTTCGTTATCAGTCTGATGCTGGTGCTGTTCGCCCTGCATATCGAGCAGCAAGCCCGCAGCAGCGATGCCAGGCTGGCCGCCGCCGAGCAGGCGCGCCTGCTGCAACAGTGGCCACAGCAGGCGCCATTGCCCGGCACGACCAACATTCAGGTGCTGCAGGGCAACAGCCTGCCGGGCGCTCAGGGCGCAGCTGACGCCAGCGGTTGGCAGACAATCCAGCACGATGCCTGGTTTGGTGATTCGCCTGTGATCGGCGCGCAGCGGGTCACCCTCAGCGACGGACGCAACCTGGCGGTCACGGCCCGCGCACCCAGTCTGCTTGACCTGTTTGCCCAGCACGCCCTCACCTACGCCCTTGCGGTCGCAGTGCTGATGCTCCTGCTGCTGGCCGCTTCGCAGTTGCTGATCCGCTTCCTGCTCAGCCACCTCAACACCCTCAAGGACGTAATGCTGCAGGCCGAGCGCAGTGGCGACCTGTCGTTGCGCGTGCCACTGGAAAGCCGCGATGAGGTCGGCCAGATGGCTGCAGCATTCAATGCCATGCAGGCCGGTTACCAGCGCGTGGTCGGCACGGTCGGCCAGGTCGCCAACGAACTGAACAGTGGCACCCGTGACATGGCCGAGCGCATGGATGCAGTGCGCCAGGGCATGCTCAGCCAGCAGAGCGAAACCGATCAGGCTGCCACCGCGATCAACGAGATGTCGGCAACCGTGCAGCACATCGCCGAGCACGCCGGCACCACCCGCGATCAGTCGCTGAACGCCGATCAACTGGCCCGCGCCGGCCAGCAGGTGGTCGAACGCGTCGAGCAGTCCATCGCGGCGCTGTCTCAGGGTGTGCAGCAAAGTGCCGGCAGCATCGAGCGTCTGGCCGAAGACAGCCAGCACATCAGCCGCGTGGTCGGGGTGATCCATGGTATCGCCGAGCAGACCAACCTGCTGGCCCTCAACGCCGCCATCGAAGCTGCCCGCGCCGGTGAAATGGGCCGAGGCTTCGCCGTGGTCGCCGACGAGGTACGCAACCTCGCCAAACGCGTGCAGGAATCCACCGACGAGATCACCCAGATGATCGGTAATCTGCAGGACGGCACCCGTGACGCTGTGGAGTTCATGCGCGAAAGCTCGGAAAACGCCAACCACTGCGTACAGCTGGCGCAGGAGGCCGGCGAATCGCTGGCAGCGATCACCGCCGCCGTGACTCTGATGCGTGACAGCAATACGCAGATCGCCGTGGCCGCAACCCAGCAAAGCCAAGTTGCCGAGGAAATGAGCCGCTCGGTGGTCGGCATCCGCGACGTCACCGAGCAGACGGTCGGCCAGACCCTCGATTCGGCCGCAATCAGCCAGCAGCTCGCCCAGCTCGCAGGCGAGCTGAGCAAGGCCATCAGTCAACTGCGGCTGTAGATCCCCGCCGGCTAGATGGCGTGATCAGGCATCAACCTATCTGCGCCATAGCCAGCGGCAATTCGTCGAGCACTCGCGACAACCCTAGACTCACGCCATCTAGTCGAGGGTTGCATCATGAGCAAACGTCATACCGATCTGCTGTCCTGGCAATGGCGCCACTATGCCGACCAGCACAGGCACCCCACCAATCTGTTGCTGCACCTGATCGCCGTACCGCTGTTTCTGCTGTCACTGATACTGCTGGCGATCGGGCTCTGGCACATGGGCTTCATACCCGTGGTTCTTGGCGCCATCGGCCTCTATGCCGCCCTGGCCCTGCAGGCGCATGGTCATCGCCTGGAGCAGAATCAGCCGGAACCTTTCACTGGCAAGCGAGATGCATTCAAGCGCCTGTTGCTGGAACAGTGCATCACCTTTCCGCGCTTCGTGTTCACTGGCGGCTGGTGGCGCGCCTGGCGCAAACGCAGGTAGTCGGGCCGGCCTCAACCGCGCCTTATCTGATTAGCCAAACACCGTGACGGTCTGCCGGCTAAGGGCGATCAACTGACCAGCCGAGCTCCACAGCGCAGCAGCCACATGACCGTAACCATCGCGGGCATGTTCGATGTCCGCGTGATACAGGCACCAGTCGTCACTGGTGAGACTCTGCAACGGCTGAACGAACTCGATGGTCCAGGTCAGCGAGCTGCCTGGGGCCGGGCTTTTCAGATGCGACAGCAGCGCCGGCGGCCAGGCATCGACCAGCGCCAGCAGGTGAGCCTCGCTGAGCGCCTGCGGCTCGCCGTCCTCGCGCAAGCGCACCCAGCCACCCATCTGTCGTGACGGATTGTTGCTGAACGGCATGCCACCGACGCCCCAGCGCATGGCCAGAAAACGTGTGAATTCCGGTGTGACATTGCGCACGTAAGACAGCTCCTGGCACTGCTCTACCGGCGGCATCTGCGGCGCGGCAAGCGCCTGCACTGAGATTGCCGACGGACGGGAGGCGCCGAAACTGCCCTGCACCACCGTCACCACCTGACCGTCCTGAACGGCGCGCAGAAGCATCTGGCTGACGGCCTTGCCTTCACGCAGCACTTCGGCCTGGAAGCTGACCGGCACATCCGGTGCCGCCGGGCCGACGAAGGTGATCGCCAGCGAGCGCACAGGTCGCCCCTCCGGTACCTTGGCGCGCATCGCCTCGAAAGCCAGCGCTGCAACCAGCCCGCCGAAACTCGCACGCCCTTGACCCCATTCGGGTGGAATCATCACCGCCTCGGGATTGCGACGCACCGCATCGAGCATCTCGGAAAAGACCATACGCACCTCATGACTCATGGATGGCGACGATCTTAGGGGATGGCACCAACCGAACGATAGCCCGAGAAAAGGCCTGAACGGTCATATTGCCGGCGAGAATGTCGCCCTATCGGCCTGGGGAAAATCGCCATGCAGTGCCAGCAACGCATCGTCTGCACAGGGCCAGGCGAAATCGTTCATGATCGTTCCTCCCGAACGATCATCGCTCCCAGCTAATGCCCCGGCCATCGACTCGCACAAGTGACCAAAGGTCGCTAACGCGACGCGCGCCAGGGCAATGCCCGGCGCAAATCGCTCAACGCATGCAGCAACGCCGCACGCGAAGCTGGCTCGCCGGCATAACGCTGCTGCTCGAAGCAACGTGCGAACGCTTCGATCTGCGCTGCCTGCTCAGGCAATTGTCGGGCAGCACGCAGCGCGAAGGAGCGCGCGCCCTCGCCAGGCTCCCGGCGCACGGCATGACTTGCCAGCAAACGCTCGAATTTGCGGAATGCCTGGCGCTGCGGGTCGGCGCGCTGCTGCCAGGGTTTGAGCAACCACAACGCCAGCAGCCCCAGCAACAGTGCCCCCGTTCCCACCAGGCCCAGAGCCAGGCGCTGCCAGTCGAGGCTGCCGAGCCAGCTCTGTAGCAGCTTCATTTGCTGTTCGCCCTGATAGCCCAGTACCCAGCGCTGCCAACCGTAATTGAGGCTCTCCCAGCTCATGCGCAACTGGTTGAGCCAGGCCAGTTCGCGGTAACGCAGCGGCGAGAACGGCTGGTCATCGAGAAAGCCGTCCTCTTCCGACAGGGCCTCTTCAAGACCCCGTTCGATACGTTCGGGGGCGACCTGGAAGGTGGGATCGACACTGCGCCAGCCCTGTCCCGGCTGCCAGTACTCGACCCAGGCGTGTGCATCGAACTGGCGCACCTGGATGTAGTTGCCGTTGGGGTTGAGCTCCCCGCCCTGGTAACCGGCGACAACCCGCGCAGGAATGCCCGCTGCGCGCAGTACGAAGGTCATGGCGCCGGCGTAGTGCGCGCAGAAGCCGCGCCGGGTGTTGAACAGGAAATCGTCGATGCTGTCAGCCCCCAGCGGCTGCGGGCGCAAGGTATAGACGTAGGGTTCACGGTTGAAATGCTGCAGCAATGCCGCCACCAGCTCATCGCTCTGCGGGTACTGCGCCTGCAACTCGGCCGCCCAGGCGCGACTACGGGGGTCGCCCTGCTCGGGCAACTGTAGCGCCAGGCGCAACCCAGGCGGCCTGGCCTGCCCTTCACGCACGGCCTTTGGCCAGGAGCGCACCTGATACAGCATTGGCCGATCCACCGGGCGCAGACGCTGCCAGCGGAAGTCGCTCATCATTCGCCCGCTATCCTGGGCCATCTCGCCGACATCCAGGGCGAACAGCCAGCGCTTGCCACTGGGCTGCATGATGATGCTGTAATCCAGCGGTTCTCCCGCCTTGCTCCATTGCGGCGCTACCGGCACATCGGCGTAAGCGGACTGCGACCAGCGCCGGCCATCGAAGCGCTCCAGCGTCAAGGCCCGCCAGTACAGCTCGGCTCGCGGCGGCACCTCGCCCTCGAAACTGGCACGAAAGGCCAATGCCGAAGACCGGCCAAGCTCGGCGATATCGGCCGGCTCCATGCTGTCCGACAAACCGGTGACACCCTTGTCGCTGGGTAACGGCAACGACCACAACGGTCCCATGCGCGGGAAGAACACGAACAGCAGCACCATCAGCGGTAACGCCTGCAGCATGAGACTGCCAGCCAGACGCAGGGTCGGCCAGGGACGCTCGGCAAAGCCACTGTGCTGCAGGCCGACCAGCGCAGCCAGCAGTGCGGTGACCGGCAGCAGGCTGTAGAGCGCGGCCAGGATGTCGTCCTCGAACAGGTAGGCAGTCACCACACAGAAGAACCCCAGGAAGATCACCACCAGCGCGTCGCGCCGCGAGCGCATCTCCAATAGTTTCAGGGTAAAGGTGGCGATCAGCAGCACCGCTGCTGCGTCCAGCCCTACCAGCGTGCCGCGCGACAGCAGAATGCCGGCCAGTACCAGCAGCACCAGCCCGCCCTTGGCCCAGCCATTGGGATAGCGCGCGCGCATGCGGAAGATCTGCACGCGCCAACCTGCGGCAGCGAGCCACAGGGCAATCATCCACATCGGCAGGTGCACCAGGTGCGGCACGATCACCAGCACCTGAGCCACCAGCAGCCAGATCAGGGCGACCCGCGGAATCCCTGGCAGACGGCTCATGGCTGTGCTCCGAATAGCGCCAGGGCACGCAGACAGGCGTCGCGGTGGCCATCGCCGTAATCCGGGGCGATCACCTGCCCCGGCAGTTGCAGACCGAATGCCTGCTGCCGCTCGGAAAACTGCAGCACCCAGTAGCAGAGCAGCGACAGACGCATTTCGCTGTCACCAGCCAGGCTGTCGAAGTGCAGCCATACATCGCGTCCGCTGAGCATGGCGAAGTCCTTGACCAGCAGACCCTGACCACGCGAATAGGCCTTCCAGTCCAGACGACGCCTCGAGTCACCCGGCTGATAATCGCGCAGCCCCTGGAAATCGTCGGCACCTTGGCCACGGGCACGCATGCCCTCTTCCGCCTCGTCGCCCAGCCCCGCAGACAGCGGCAGATCACCTTCCAGCGGCCGCGGATAGACCAGTACTGCCTGATCCAGATCGACCCAGCTCCAGGCCACCAGCAAACCCAGTGGGAAACGACTTTCCACCCGCAGGCGCTCGGGGCGCAGCCAGCCTCGTCGCATGGCGGGAAGATCCAGGTCCACTTCGGTCTGCCCTTCGAGCGGGACATCGCGCACCACCAGCTCGGCTGGCGGCCAGCCCAGTGCGATGGCCTGGTGCTCGCGCTCGCGACTTTCCAGGCGCACGCGAAAACGCGCCTGCTCGCTGGCGAACACCGCCCCGCCACCTCCCGCCTTGAGCACCAGGCCGGCGAGGTTGCGGTAGGTATGCAGGATGGTGACGATAAATACCGACATCAGCAGGAAGGTCAGCCCATAGGCCAGGCTGTTCTGGTAGTTGATACCAACCAGCAGCATCAGCAGCAACACCACGGCAAACGCACCGCCCACGCGACTGGGCAGAATGAAGATGCGCCGCTGGTTCAGGCGCACGCTGGCTGCCGGCGGAATGCGCCGGGCCAGCCAGCGCCGCCAGAGTGGTTTCAACGCTGCGAGCATCAGAGCGCCGGCACTTCGCGCAGCAGCCATTGCACCAGGCTGCCACCACCATGGCCGGTGGGATCGGCACGCTCGCGCAAGCGATGGCCGACTACCGATGGCAACACCGCCTGCACATCCTCGGGAATCACGTAATCCCGTTCGGCCAGCAGTGCCCAGGCCCTTGCCGCAGCCAGCAGCGCCAGGCTGGCGCGCGGCGACAGGCCCCAGGCGAACTGCGGCTGGCTGCGCGTCGCCTCGACCAGACGCAGCACATAGTCGACCAGGGCATCGCTGGCACGCACCTTGGGCACCTCCGCCTGCAGGCGCGCCAGTTCGGCATGGTCGAGAATCGGTTCGATACGCGGCAACAGATCGCGTCGGGCATCGCCCAGCAACAGGGCGCGCTCGGCTGCCTGCGCCGGATACCCCAGGGACAGCCGCATGAGAAAACGGTCGAGCTGGGATTCGGGCAGAGCGAAGGTACCACCGCTGCTGACCGGGTTCTGCGTGGCGATGACGAAGAACGGATCGGGCAGCGGCCGGGTCGCGCCCTCGATGGTCACCTGACCTTCTTCCATGGCTTCGAGCAGCGCACTCTGGCTCTTGGGGGTGGCGCGGTTGATCTCGTCCGCCAGCACCAGCTCGGCGAAGATCGGCCCCGGATGAAAGACGAACTGCCCGGTGTCCTTGTCGAACACCGAGGTGCCGAGAATGTCGCCAGGCAGCAGGTCGGAGGTGAACTGGATACGCTGGAAGCTCAGCCCCAGCACGCGCGCCAGAGCATGGCTGAGAGTGGTCTTGCCCATGCCCGGCAGGTCTTCGATCAGCAGATGACCACGAGCCAGCAGGCAGGTCAGTGCCAGGCGCACCTGCGCCTCTTTCCCCAACAACACCTGATTGACCGAGTCGAGACAGGCATCGAGTTTGCTTCGCATCGTTCGCTCCTTATGCAGAACGTCGATGCTACTGGGGCGCCGGCATGAGGCATAGCGCTGCGCAAACTTTGCTGACGAATCTGTGAGGCCAGCCGCTATGCCAGTCGAAACTGCCCGGCCATGCCCTGCAGCTCACGGCCCAGTTCGGCCAGCTCGATGCTCGAGGCCGCGGTTTCGTCCATCGCGCTGGCCGACTGGTCGGCAATATCGCGGATCGAGGTGACGCTGCGGTTGATTTCCTCGGCCACGGCCGTCTGCTGCTCGGCCGCCGCGGCAATCTGCTGGTTCATCTCCGAGATCAGGCTCACCGCCTCGGCAATGGCCGTCAGTGCGCCCTCGGTCTGGTTGGCATCGCCTACCGTCAGGCTCACCAGGCTGGCGCTCTGCTCCATATCGGTCACGGCACGGCGGCTGCCTTCGCGCAGGGCGGCGATCAGCGATTCGATCTCTGCCGTGGATTGCTGCGTGCGTTTGGCCAGGGCGCGTACCTCGTCGGCGACCACCGCGAAGCCGCGTCCCTGTTCGCCGGCACGCGCCGCCTCGATTGCCGCGTTGAGCGCCAGCAGGTTGGTCTGCTCGGCGACGCTCTTGATCACATCGAGCACCGCATCGATACGCTGGGTGTCCTGGCTGAGGCGCTGGATGCTCTGCGTGGTGGCGTCCATGGCCTCGGCCAACTGCGCGATGCGCTGCAGGGTCTGGCGCACCACCTGGCTGCCTGCACCGACGCGCTGATCGGCCTGTTCGGTGGAAGCTGCGGCCGCTTCGGCGTTGCGCGCCACCTCGTGCACCGTGGCAGTCATCTCGCTCATCGCGGTGGCGACCTGATCGGTTTCCAGTTTCTGGCCGTTGACGCCCTGCCGCGTCTGCTCGGCGGTCGCCGAAAGCGTCTGGGCCGAGCTGGATATCTGCGCCACCCCGCCCTGCAGGCGCCCGACCATCTCGCGCAGGTTATCGGCCATGCGCTGCATGGCCGCGAGCAACAGGCCGATCTCGTCACGACGATCCTGTTCGATACGCACACTGAGGTCGCCACCAGCGATGGACTCGGCCAGACCGATCACCCGCTTGAGCGGGCGCACGATGGCCAGGCTGATCATGATCGCCGCACCCAGGCCGAACAGCAGGGCCAGGGCAGCGGCCACGATGATCAGGCCGCTGCTGGCCTGACGCTCGGTCCGCATGTTCTGACGCTGGGTTTCCAGGGCCAGATCGACTCGCTGCAGCAGCTGCTCGACCTGGGTGACCAGCTGCTGATAAACCTGTTTCTGTTGCTGCAGCTGGGTGGCGTATTCCTTCAGGCGCTCGTTGAACGAGTCGACGTTGACCACCACCTCGCCGAGCACTGCGGCATAGCCTGGATCATCCAGCTCATCGCGCAACTCGGCGGCCAGTGTCTGAGCCTCACCGGCCTGGGCGATTTCACTCTGCTCACTGGTTTCGTTGCGCCGGCTGGCCTCCAGACGCTGGCGCGCCTGATCCAGCGACTGCAGCAGCAACTGATGGATCTTGCCGACCTTGCCGGCCTGCAACACCGAATCGCCGCCCTGCTCACCCTGAGAGTTCTTGAGCAGATCGACACCATCCTCGGACAGCCCTTCCTGCAGCAGATCCAGACTGTTTGCCGCGCTGACCACCAGCCAGTCGGCAGCCTGCAGGGACAGTTGCATGTTGTCGGTAAGCTCGACATAGCGGGCAAAGGCGCTGCGATAGTCGGCCAGCGCCGGTTCGACCTGCGCCATGATCGCGGCCGTGTCGCTATCGAGTTCGGCCCGCAGGGCCTGCTCGGCCAGCACAATGGCTTCAGCCTGCTCCGCCAGACGCTCGGCGTATTGCCTGTCGCCACTCAAGGCGAACGCCTGCTCGCTCTGGCGCATGCGCAGCACCTGATCCCCAAGGGCGCTCATGCGCTGTTGCAACTCGGCGCCGGCGCTGACCTCGCGCAACGCCAGCAGGCCGGTAGCGGCCACCAGCGCCGTGAGCATCAACACCAGAGCGAAACCCAGCATCAACTTGCTGGCCGTACTCAGACTGGCCAACCGCCTGCCCAATGAGCCACCCATGACAACCCCCTGCCTACCGCAGCCAGCTCCCGAATGATGGAACATAGGAGCGCAACGCTACTGGCGACAAGCCATCAGACGGCAAGATGACTGAAACAGCTAACTGGAAGTCGTTTTCAGAACCGGCTCAGGGACGCTGCATCTGGAACAGGTCCCGAGTGCGGCAGTAGGCACTGCCCCCCAGACGCCCGACCAGATCGAGCTTGAGCGGGTCGAGACGGCCCTGATCGTTGAGTACCGCATCGTCGATATGCGCCAGCAGCACTTCGGCGAAGATCAGATGGCAATTGGGCTGCAGCACCGGATAAGGCTGGATCTGCGCCACGCGGCACTCGAAGGTTATCGGCGCACCGGCGACACGCGGCACATCGATACGCTCGCATGGCTGACTGGCGATGCCGCAATGGGCGAACTCGCTGACCTCGTGAGGCAGGATCGCGGCACTGGCATTCATCGCTTCGGCCTGGGCGTAGCTGACCAGTTGAATCGCCAGTTCGCCGCTGGCCTGGGCATTGCGCAGGCTGTCCTTGAGACTGCCGTCGTCGCGGGTGTTGACGTTCACCAGCAGGGTTGGCGGATTGTCGCTAATCACCTGAAAGAAGCTGAACGGCGCCAGGTTGGCCACACCATCGACCGAACGGGTCGAGACCCAGGCAATGGGCCGCGGAGTGACGCTGGAAGCCAGCCAGCGATAAGCCTCGAGCGGGCTCAGATCGGCGAAATCGAGCTGCATCAACGCCCCGCTCGTGATTCGCGGATATAGAAGCGGGCACGTTCAGCCTTGCTGGTGCAGCCTTCGTAGGCTTCGAACTGCTGTTGGGTCTTGGCAGCGGTGAGCAGCGAGAGTGCCTTGGAATAACTGACGGTACCGGCGAAACCTTCGGCCTCGGCGATGTTCAGCTCCTTCCAGGCGGCATCCAGCTGGTTGGCGCAGGTCTCGCGGTAAACGGTCTTGCCGGCGCAGCCGGTAAGGGCCACCGCAAGCAGCGGCAAACAGATCCAGTGTTTCATCGACCACACTCCTCGAAGGGATATGACTACGGGTTGGCCCAGTCTATGACGCTACGGCAGAGCGAAAGTGCCCGCTTCACCCGCCGTTTCGCCTGCGCAGGTATTCCACCACGGCCTGCTGTTCGCCGGCGAACTCTATGCGCCCGGACTTGCTCTCGCGCTGGAACACATACATGGGGTCGTAGTACTCGACCAGCAGAGCCTCGATCCAGCCTCGATGCGTGTCCACCTGGCCATCACGCTGCTCCTGCAGGGCCTGCTCCATGATCGCGGCCAGACGCTGATAACGCTCGCCGCCCAGACGGCGGGTGATGTTGGCCAGACTTTCGCGCAGGCGCGCGGCGAATGCAATGAAACCCGCCTCCTCACCCTGAGCCGCAACGAACTCGGCACACAGCTCCACCACATAGGCCTGCAGAATGCGCTCCACGCGATTGGCCACGCTGTCTTCCAGCCACACCAGCGGATGGTCCTGCATCGCCTGGTGCAGCGGCAGCGGCAGTGAACAGCGGCCGATCAGGCGGGCCTCGTCCTCCAGCACGAACTGCTGCTGCCCCGCGGCACGGCGCTTGAGAAAATCGATGGCCAGGGCATTCTCGAAATCGATCTGCGCCGGCTGGCCGCTGGCACGCTTGCCGAAGCTGGAACCGCGATGATTGGCGTGCGCCTCCAGGTCCACGGCGTTGTCGAGCCGCCCGAGCACCTCGGTCTTGCCGGTACCGGTCATCCCGCCAACCAGCACGAAGTCACACTCCTGCACCGCCTCCTCGGTGGTCTGCAGGAGGAAGTTGCGCATGGCCTTGTAGCCGCCGACCACGCGCGGATAATCGATGCCTGCCTCAGTCTTCAGCCACTGCTGAACGATCTGCGAGCGCAGGCCACCGCGGAAGCAGTACAGATAGCCCTCGGGATAGGCCTTGGCGAAGCTCGCCCAGGCCTCGATACGCTCGGCCTTTGTGCGGCCACTGACCAGCTGGTGGCCGAGTTCGATGGCGGCCTGCTGGCCGTGCTGCTTGTAGCAGGTGCCGACCTTCTGCCGTTCGCTATCGGTCATCAGCGGCAGGTTGATCACCCCGGGGAAGGCGCCCTTGTGGAATTCGACCGGGGCACGGGTATCCATCATCGCCCGATCATTCAGGAACAGATCGCGGTAGTCGGTGCAGTCATCGCGCATCAGAGCACCTCAACCGCGTAACGCTGTCGCTCGACCATCTCGCCGATGGGCTCCAGCGCAAGTCCCAGCTCGGCGGCCACGGCGAGGAACTCGGCTTCACCCTCTGGCGCCACGGCAATCAGCAGGCCGCCACTGGTCTGCGGGTCGCACAGCAGCAGCTTGGCCAGTTCCGGTAGTGGCGCGATCCTGTCGCCGTAACTGTCGAAGTTGCGCAAGGTGCCACCGGGCACACAGCCCTGCTCGAGGTAATACTCGACGCTGTCCAGACGCGGCACACGTGCGAACTCGATGCGAGCGCTGAGGCCACTGCCATCGGCCATCTCCACCAGATGGCCCAGCAGGCCGAACCCGGTCACGTCGGTCATCGCACGCACCCCGGCAAGCTTGCTAAAGCGGCTGCCGGGCTTGTTCAGGGTACACATCCAGTCACGCGCCAGGCCGATGTCCGCGTCGCGCAGCTTGGCCTTCTTCTCCGCCGTGGTGAGGATGCCGATGCCCAGCGGCTTGCTCAGATAAAGCTTGCAACCAGCAGTGGCGGTGTCGTTGCGCTTCATGTCGGCCTTGCTCACCAGCCCCGTCACGGCAAGACCGAAAATCGGTTCAGGGGCGTCGATCGAATGGCCGCCTGCCAGCGGGATACCGGCTTCGTCGCACACCGCACGGCCACCGCGGATCACCTCGCGGGCCACTTCGGGTGCCAATACGTTGACCGGCCAGCCGAGGATGGCAATGGCCATCAGCGGATCACCGCCCATGGCGTAAATGTCGCTGATGGCATTGGTGGCGGCGATGCGGCCGAAATCGTAGGGGTCATCGACGATCGGCATGAAGAAATCGGTGGTGGAAACCACGCCGCGCTCCTCATCGATCGCGTAGACCGCCGCGTCATCACGCGAGGCATTGCCCACCCAGAGCCTGGGATCGAGATTCTGGGCACCGCTGCCAGCGAGGATCACCTCGAGCACCTTCGGTGAAATCTTGCAGCCGCAACCGGCCCCGTGGCTGTACTGGGTCAAACGAATGGGTTCGCTCATGGTTTCACTCTCACCGCGATAACTGGCGGCGGATTCTAGCAAAGACTGGCTTGGCTCGGCCCAATTGCCCGAGTAAGGTCGAAGTCAGACAGGGGGAGAACCGCAAATGAGCAAGAAAGTGGCACTGGTTCTGGGTTCAGGGGGTGCGCGCGGCTATGCGCACATCGGCGTGATCGAGGAACTGCAGGAGCGAGGATACGAAATCGGCTGTATCGCCGGCTGTTCGATGGGCGCAGTGGTCGGTGGTATCTTCGCTGCGGGCAAGCTGCGAGAATACCGCGAATGGACGGAAAGCCTGGACTACCTCGATGTACTGCGCCTGCTCGACGTCAGCTTCCGTCTTGGCGCCATCCGCGGCGAGCGGGTGTTCGGGCGGATTCAGGAGATCGTCGGCGACGTGGATATCGAAAACCTCGACATCCCCTTCACTGCAGTCGCCACCGACCTCACCAACCAGCAGGAAATCTGGTTCCAGGAAGGTTGCCTGCATCAGGCGATGCGGGCCTCGGCCGCGATTCCGAGTCTGTTCACACCGGTCATCCAGGGCAAGCGCATGCTGGTCGACGGCGGCCTGCTCAATCCGCTGCCGATCGTGCCGGTGGTGTCCAGTCATTGCGACCTGATCATCGCGGTGAACCTCAATGCCACCAACCAGAACCACTACCAGCTGCCGGTGGTCGAGCGCCCCGCCGCTCTCAAGGGCCGCATTGATCAGCTGATGACCTCGCTCGGCTCTCACCTGCCGAGCTTTCGCCGCAAGAGCGAGGACGAGAGTTTGCTGATTGCCGAAGAACAGCAGTTTGCCGATGACGTCAGCCCGGCTGCAGCACCAGCCGCCAGGGGCGATCATGAGGACGCCGCGCCGAAATCCGCGAGTGGTTCGCGAGTCGCCGAATTCAGCGGGCCGGCGTCGTTGCTAGAGCTGGTCAACCAGAGCTTCGAGGTGATGCAGACCTCGCTGGCGCAATACAAGATCGCCGGCTATCCGCCAGACATTCTGATCAACGTGCCCAAGCGCGCCTGCCGCTTCTTCGAGTTCTACAAGGCGCCGGAGCTGATCATGCTGGGTCGGCAGATTGCCCGCGACACCCTGGACAGATATGAGAACGAGCTCGACTGATCAGCCGCGCGGCTCCTCGTCAGGCTCGGCAGTCTTGACCTGCGCCTTGTCCGACACCCAGTCGCTGAGCAAGCTGTAGGCCACCGCCAGCAAGGTCGGGCCAAGAAACAGGCCCATGAAGCCGAAGGCGAGGATGCCGCCGAACACGCCCAGCAACACCACTACCAGCGGCAGGTTGCCACCTCGACTGATCAGGTAGGGTTTGAGGATGTTGTCCACCCCGCTGATGATGAAGAACCCCCAGATGCCGAGGAAGATCGCCATACCGATCTCCCCCTGCCATACCAGCCAGGCCACGGCCGGGCCCCAGATCAGCGGTGGAATCATGATGAAGCTGCAGGCGAAGGTCAGCAGGCCGAGCAGCAGAGCGCCCGGCACTCCGGCGATGACGAAGCCGATGTAGGCCAGCACGGCCTGCGCTGCGGCGGTACCGATCACGCCGTTGACCACGCGCTGCACGGTGCCTGCGACCAGCTCCAGGTAATGATCGGCCCGCTCGCCGATCAGCCGCTCCAGCAGGCTGTGTACGAACATCGCCAGGCGCGGCCCGTCGCGGTAGAAGAAGAACACCAGCACAAGACTCAGGGCCAGCTCGACCATGCCGCCACCGATCTTTGCGCTGCGCGCCACCAGCCAGTTGCCGACCTGCCCCAGGTACGGGCGCAAGGTCTCGAAGAAGGCTGCCCCCTGCTGGTCGACGGTGCGCCACGACTCGAACAGCCAATTGCCGATCAGCGGAACGCTTTCCAGCCAGTCCGGCGCCGGCGGCAACCCTTCCACCTGCAGATCCCTGATCAGCGCATTGGCGTCCTTGATGTGATCGGCCAGGTTGAAGCCCAGCCACACCAGCGGCACCGCCACCATGATCACCCAGACACCGGTCAGGATGCCCGCAGCCAATGACAGGCGCCCGTTGAGCAGTTGCGTGAGCAGGCGCATCAGTGGCCAACTGGCAAAGGCCAGCACGGCGGCCCAGAACAGCGCCGACCAGAATGGCGCCAGCACCCAGAGGCTGGCTGCCAGGAGGCCCAGCAGGAGAATCTGCACCAGCAGACGATCATTAGTGGCCATCGAGCGAAACTCCCTTCGACGAAACGACAGAGCGCCCATACGGGCGCTCTGCTACAGGTGATTGCGAGTGCCAGCTTAACGCAGCAGTTGCACGCTCAGTGTTTCATCCGAACGCTCGCCCAGTTCCAGGCGAGCTTCGCGTACTCGCTGCCCGATCAGCGCCTCGCGCCAGGCGTCAGCCTGGCTGCCGCTCAGGCTGACGCGCAAGGTGCTGTCGAGGTTCAGGCTGCGTGCCAGCACTTCCACCCAGGCGCTGTCGGCCCTGGCCTCGTCGGGCAACTTCAACTGCCCATCGGTACGTAGCTGGCGCAGCAGGGTCGCGGACGTTGGCAGCAACACGCCCAGCGGCGCTTCGGCATCCAGCTGCTCGGCATGCAGATAGGCTCGGCGGTTGCCACGGGTGATGCTGTAGAGCGCCAGCAGGCTTTCATGGTTGGGCTCGGCCAGGCGCAACAGCGCATAGGCCTGCTGTTCGTCGGAGCCATACAGCGTGGCATTGCCGAACACCGCATTGGCCCACAGGTTGCTCGCGCCACACTCGCGCCCCTGGCACCAGTAGAGCAGTTCGGCGCCCTGCTCCAGCAGCGCTTCCCGGGCTGCGGTAAACACCTGATCGGCGCTGTGGGTACGCGGCAGTTCGTAGGTCACCGCCGTGTGCTCGCCCTGTACCAGAATCTCGCGCTCGTAACGCAAGCGCCCGCTGATACGGCGAATCGAGCCCTGCGGGTAGATGCGCTCGGCATCGGGCGCCTGTTTGAACGCAACGATATGGCTGGCAGGAAAGCGTGGCAAAACCTCGAGATCACGGCTGCCCGGAAGATCGGCCGCCAGCGCGGCAGCGCTGCAGAGAGTGGCCAGCGCTGCGAAGAACAGCTTCATGCGCCCCGTCATCGGGAGGAACCCTGTTGCAGGGAAGTGGCGGGCGAGCTAGCGAAGCAGTGAACGGCAACGTTGAACGGGTCGATCATGCGATCCTCCATGGCAGACCGCCACACCTTTCCCCACGGCTGCAGGCAAGTCAAGAAATGCGCAGGAATGGATTGAAACAATCCGCTACACGTTGCGCGCCCGCCTCGTCATCCAGATGCAGATGATGGCCACCCGGCAGACGGTGAATCTCGAACGGCAAATCGTGCAACAGCGCCTGCACCGCCGGCTGCGCGCCCATCATGCCCTGCTCCGCCAATACCAGGCTCACCGGGCAGCGCAGCGCACGTACGAATGCCTGGGCATGTGCCCAGCTCAGGCGCAGCGGTGACGGCAATGTCAGACTACTGTCGGTGCGCCAGGTATAACCGCCCGGTACCGGCATCAGGCCGCGCTGAGCGAGCAATTCGGCCGCCTCACGGCTGACTGCACCGACGCCTTTCATACGTGCCTCGACTGCTCGCGACATTTCGGCATACACCGGCTTGCGCTTGTCGCTGAGCGCCTGCCTGGCACGCAACGCCTCGCCCAGCTTGGCCGGGGCCTGGTCGGCTTCGCCCGTGTAAGGCACCAGGCCGTCGATCAGCGCCAGACGCGCGATTCGCTCGGGCATCGCCCCCGCCAGCAACACTGCGGTAATCGCCCCCATGGAGTGACCGAGAATGGAAAACCGCTGCCAGCCAAACTGCTCGGCGACCTGCAGCACGTCAAAGACGTAGTCCCACAGCGCATAACCGGCGCCAGGCGGACGGTGATCGGAGTGGCCATGCCCGGCGAAATCCAGAGCGACGATGCGCAGTCCCTCCAGTTTCGGCGCCAGTCGCGCAAAACTTGCTGCATTATCCAGCCAGCCGTGCAGGGCCAGTACCGGCACACCGTCCTCCGGCCCGTAGAGATGCGCCGCCAGTTCGATATGCGGCAGACTCAGACGAACTTCCTCGAAAGCTGCATTCATGCGCTTTGCTCCTGGTGGGTACCCCAGCGGATGAACAGCTGGCGCAGCAGATCGGCGGTGGCCTGCGGGCGTTCCAGCGGAAACATGTGGCCGCCCGGCAGGTGGTGGTATTCCGCGCGCGGCATGCGATTGAGCAAACGCGCATGATGCGGCAGCACCACACGGCTGTGACGCCCGCGCACCATCGCCAGCGGTACCGCCAGCTGCTGCGGCCGGCCCGGTGAGGTATGCGGCACGCTGCGATAGATGCTGATCTCGGTGGCGGGATCGAATTTCAAGCGCAGCCCCTGCGCCCCTGCTTGCAGACCGTGACTGACATAGGCGTCCAGACAGTCCGGATCGAAACGCCGGAACAGGCTCTTGCCGGCGAAATAGCGACGCGCCTCGTCCAGATCCTCGAACGCCTCGCGTCGCCCCAGGGTACGCCCGGCCGGGGTGATGCGATCGATGAAACCGAAGCGTTTGGCGGCACGGATCACCATGCGGTCGACCAGGGTCAGCACCGGTGAGTCCAGCATCACCACTCCACGGTAAAGCTCGGGGCGGAGCAAGGCGGCGTGATAGTGCAGCACGCCGCCAAGAGAATGACCGACGCCCCAGACCGGAGTGCCTCTACCCTCCAGGTGATGGATCAGCTCGTCGACCAGGTTGGACCAGTTGTCATTGACCGGAAAGCGCGGGTCGTGGCCATGCTGCGGCAAATGCTGCACCTGAAAATCCGGTGCCAGCGCCGCGAACAGCTTGCCGTAGGTGGCAGACGGGAAGCCGTTGGCATGGGCGAAGAAGATCGGCTGCGGCATGCATCACACCCGAAAAGCGAATATTCCGGGATTCTCCGGCAGCCACCGGCCTGCGGCAATGATCGTAATTGCCATTGATGGCGACTCAATGGTCAGGGCTATGGCTGCGGATGATCGCCGTAGGCATTGCTGCTCCGGCCTCGGGCAGCGAACGCCGGGCAAACGCCTCTGAATGCGAGCGACGGGGCTGGCCCACACGCGAGCTGCAGCGCCGTGCCCCGATATCCCGGATGAAACTACAGGCAGAGGTTCAGAGCTTTGGTGGCTGATCACCCAGCGGCACGATGGCCATGGTCAACCGTGAAATGCAGCTGGCCTTGCCATCATCGCCGCTGAGGCGAATATCCCAGACGTGCGTGGTACGCCCCAGATGCACGGGCCGGGCCACAGCATGCACACGTCCGCTGCGCAGACCGCGCAGGTGATTGGCGTTGACCTCCAGCCCCACGCAATAGAAGCGGCTGCTATCGATGCACAGGTAGCTGGCGGTCGAGCCGAGGGTTTCCGCCAGCACCACCGATGCGCCTCCGTGCAGCAGACCGTAGGGCTGATGGGTGCGCGAATCGATCACCATGCTGGCGCTGAGCGATTCGTCGTCGAAGGACTCGAAACGGATGTCCAGCACCTCACCGATGCTGTTCTTGAGGGTTGCGTTCAGTGCATCGATATCCGGCGTTCGTTGCCACAGTCCCATGGAAGCGTTCCTTGTGCGTTGCAAGACAGGGCCGGGCTGTCCGGCCCGTTCACCTCAGTCGTGCCACAGCACCGCTTCGCTGCGTTGCTGCCACTCGGCGAAGCGCTCGCCATAGGTGCCTTCGATCACCGCGCGCTTGATCTTCAGGGTCGGAGTGAGGAAACCGTTCTCCACTGCCCAGACCTCCTTGACCATCACCAGCCCCTGCAGGCGCTCATGCTGATCGAGACGGCCATTGACCTCGTCAAGCAGCGCCTTGAGGCTGCTTTCCAGCTCATTACGGCTGTCATTGGCCGCTTCCTGTCGCCCGACATCAGACAGCACGCATAGCGCGATGGGTTGCGGCAGGCCATCGCCCACCACGCAAACCTGCTCGATACGCGAGTGCTCGCCGATGCGGTTCTCGATGGGGGCCGGGGCCACATACTTGCCCTTGCTGGTCTTGAAGATTTCCTTGAGGCGCCCGGTGAGGCGCAGGTTGCCTTCGGCATCCTGCTCGCCCTTGTCGCCGGTACGCAGGAAACCATCGTCGGTCAGGGTCTCGGCGGTCTTCACCGGGTCCTTGTAGTAACCCTGCATGGTCGCACCACTGCGCACCTGAACTTCACCATCCTCCGCGATGCGCACTTCGACCCCCGGGTTGTTCTGGCCGATCCAGCCCTGCTTGAACTTGCCGGGCCGGCAGACATGGGAGTAACCACAGTTCTCGGTCATGCCATAGACCTCTTGGATCTCCATGCCCAGACGGCGATACCAGTTGAGCAGCGCTTCGGGCACCGGTGCAGCGCCGGACAGCGCGTAACGAATGGCGTCCAGACCGAGCCCGACGAGGACCTTGCGACCGATGAAACGGCCTATGATCGGCAGGCGCAGCAGGCGATCCAGCTTCTGCGCCGGCATTTTGCTGTACACGCCCATCTGGAACTTGGTCCAGATACGCGGCACACCGAACATCACGGTCGGCCGCGCGCGCTTGAGGTCTTCGAGGAAGGTATCAAGGCTCTCGGCAAAGAAGACCGTCTGCCCGGCGTAGATCGATGCCAGCTCGATGAACATGCGCTCGGCCACGTGGCACAGCGGCAGATAGGAGATGAGCCGGTCGTCCTCGCCTACCCCGAACAGGGCGACAGCGTTGCTGGCGGCAAAGCCGAAGTTCGAGAAGTTGTGCATCACACCCTTGGGCGTGCCGGTGGTACCGGAGGTGTAGATGATGGTCGCCAGCTGATTGGCAGCAGGCTTCGGATCATCCTGGATCGGCGCGCTGCGCTGCAGGTCATCCCAGCTGTAGTCGAAGCGGCCAACCGGATGCAGAGGCAAGCTGATGGTCGGCATGCCTTGCGGCAACCCCGGCACCATCGAGTCCCAGGCGTCGAGCTTGCCGACGAAGGCCAGGGCCGTCTCCGAATGCTCCAGCACCTGGCGCATGGAATCGGCAGTAAGGTTGGGATACAGCGGTACCGAGACGTGGCCCGCCATCCAGATCGCCAGATCGGCCACGATCCAGTGCGCGCAGTTCTTGGAAATGATCGCTATACGACTGCCCGGCGGCAGTTCGCGGCTACGCAACCAGTTCGCCGCACGACGGGCCTGCTCGCCCACATCGGCCCAGCTCAGCTCCAGAAGCTGCCCGCCCCCCAGAGGTTGCACCATGTAGCGTTTGTTCGGGTGCCTTGCTTCACGTTCGTAAAACAGCTCTAGCGGCAAACGGATTGCATCAGCCACAGGGCTTCCTCCTTTGTTGTTTTTGTAGGAATCAACCAAGCACTTGCTTGGTTGACTATTCCACGCAGACAAAAGAGGTGCAAGTTAAGAAATGTTTCTCGCCTGAAAAACCTCCCCGACCAGCACTACATCGTGAGGCAGAACGCTACAGGCGCAAGCTCAACGCGGATGGATCAGCGCCAGCAGCTCCATCAGACCTGCAGCCGGGATATCCCCTTCCAGTTCCGCCAGGCTGGCAGTGCGCATAGGCAGCGGCTCCTGACGATGGCCATGCACCAGCAACCCACCCAGCGCGCCGATCAGCGGCTGATGGCTGACCAGCAGCACCTCGGCCCCTTCGCGTTCATCGAGAAACTTCAGCACTTCACGCGGATCACTGTCCGGCGTCAGCCAGGGCACGGTAGTGACCGAACCGGTGAATCCCAGCGCGTCACGCACCAGCTCCGCCGTCTGCTGGGCCCGCACGTACGGACTGGCAATGATGGCAGTCAGGGGCCGACCGGAAAGCTGCGCGGCGGCTTGCTGCACCTCCTTGTGACCGTGGCCGGTGAGCTCGCGGGCAGCATCGCTCGCCGCCTGCGGCTCGGCCTCGCCATGGCGCAGCAGCCACAGTCTCACAGCTTGGGCTCCTCGTCGCGCACCGGATGTGGCGCCGGCGGAATGTCATGGGCAGTTTCACCTTCGGGGGCGCGAGGCGTCGGCCAATCGGCGAAGGGCCAGGGCTTCTCATCGGTATTGAAGGTGCCGAAACGCCCGATCTGCGCCAGGTACTGGCTGAGACTGTCGCCAAAACCCAGCAGGCCGGCATTCGGCGCGCCGTAGAACAGGCGGTAACCCAATTGCAGCAGCACCACGGCGCCGAGCAGCAGCTCGGCCAGCTGCCAGACGATTACGAAAATCACCATCCACAGAATGCGCAGCACAATCGACTCGCGTTCCAGTTCCTGTTTCTCATCGCTCATGCTTCGCTCTCCTTCTAATTGGCTGCCAGGTTCAGAAACCCGCGGTAGGAATGAAATCGACGTCGGTCTTGGGCTCTCCGCGCATCAGCAACTCGATGACCTGAGTCAGCGTACGCCCTTCGAAAAGGACGGCATGCAGGCCCGCGACCAGCGGCATGTAGACATCAAGCTCCTCGGCACGCGCCTTGAGTACCTTCAGGGTATTGACCCCCTCGGCAACTTCGCCCAGGCGCTGCACCGCCTCTTCCAGGCTGAGGCCCTCGCCCAGGGCGAAACCCACCTGATAGTTGCGGCTCTTGGGTGACGAGCAGGTGACGATCAGGTCGCCGACACCGGCCAGGCCGAGAAAGGTCATCGGATTTGCGCCGAGTTTGACCGCGAACCGGGTCATTTCTGCCAGCGCACGCGTGATCAGCATGCTCTTGGTGTTCTCCCCCATACCCAGGGCGGCGGCCATGCCGGACATGATGGCGTAGACGTTCTTCAGCGCTCCGCCGAGTTCGACGCCAAAACGGTCGGCACTGGCGTAAACACGGAAGGTGCGGCCATGCAGGGCCTGCTGCACACGCTGGCACAGCTGCTCATCTTCGCTGGCGATCACCGTCGCGGTCAGCGCATGATCGGCCACTTCCTTGGCCAGGTTCGGCCCGGACAGTACGCCGATGCGCGCATCGGGGGCAATCTCCTCGAGAATCTGGCTCATCAGCTTGAAGGTTTTGGCTTCGATACCCTTGGTCGTGCTGATCAGCATCTTGCCCGCCAACAGCCCGGCAACTGGTTGCAGGGCATCGCGCAGGGCGCTGGAAGGCAGTGCCACCAGCACCAGCTCGGCCTGCTGCAGTGCAGCAGCAAGATCGCAGGTTGGCTCGATGCCACTGTGCAGCTTGACCCCCTTCAGGTAACGCGGATTCTCGCCACTCTGGCGCATCTGCTCGGCCTGCTCGGGATCGCGCATCCATTGCAGGACGCGCTGGCCGTTCTCCGCCAGCAGGTTGGCCAGGGCGGTACCGAAGCTGCCGCCGCCGAGGACGGCAATGGGTTGGAGCTGTGTCATAGGTCTTCCGAATAAGGCCATGCGTGATGGCGGTCTGCGGGCATTATACGGAGCCGAGAGTAGCCGGTCAGGGCAAAAGTTCAGTGCTGACCGTCAGTTATAGCAAGCAAACGAGATTTACCGCAGGGTGCGCGCGCCTGAATACTGGCAAAGCGCAACGGGTCGGTTAACATGCCGGATCGACGTTAATTGCCAAGGACGACTCGTGCCCACAGGCAACCCCTCGCCCTCGCCCTGCTCCTCTCGCCAGCAGGCCGCAGGGCCTCAACCCTCCAAAGGCGGGACCACTGCTGGCCAGCGCCGCGGCTGGAATATTCATACCCGCACCCAACTGATCAGCGTCGGCCCGGCACTGCTGCTGACCCTGCTGCTGACCGGCTTTCTCACCTTCACCCGCCTGCAGGACCTGCGCCAGGAACAGGGACATACCGGCCAGCTGATCGCCAATCAGCTGGCACCTGCCACAGAGTACGGTGTGATCAATGGCAACCTCGACACCCTGGAAAGCCTGCTGCGCGCCACCCTGAGCACGCCTGACGTACGTTTTGCCGAAGTACGCGACCGCGACGACAACATTCTGGTCTACGTCGAACGCCCCAAGGAGCAAGGTCACAGCACCCCGCAGGTGGAAGTGTTTCAGACGCCGATCCACCTGCAAGGTCCATCTGGCCGCGGGCATCCCTCAGCGCCACCGGGCAAGTCGCTTGGTGATGGCTACCTGGGGCGGGTGGTGGTGGGCATGTCCAACGACACCTTCAATGCCCGCCAACAGGAAATCCTGCTCAAGGCCGGTGTCCTCTCGCTGTTCGCTCTGCTGCTCACCTTCCTCCTCGCCCGCCGTCTGGCCAGGCGTCTGGCCCAACCGCTCAGCGCCATGGGCCAGGCCCTGGAGCGCATCCAGAACGGTGACTACCGGCCTTCCCTGGTCGAGCGAGGCAATGACGAACTGACCGATCTTGCCAGGCATATCAACAACCTGGCCTGCGCACTCGAACAAAGTGGCCGGGAGCAACAACGGGCAATCGCCGAGCTGATCCAGGCGCGCGAGGAGTCCGAGCAGGCCAACCGCGCCAAGTCTGACTTCCTGGCCATGATGAGCCATGAGCTGCGCACCCCGATGAACGGCGTACTGGGCATGCTGCAGCTACTGGAAACCACCAGTCTGAACGACGAGCAGAGCGAATACGCAGCGCTGGCCACCGAGTCAACCGAACACCTGCTCAAGGTGATCAATGACATTCTCGACTTCTCGCGCATCGAACGCGGGGCGCTGGAGCTCGAAGCCATTGCGTTCAACCTGCCGGAGCTGTTGCAGGGGTCCATTCAGGTATTCCAGCACAGCGCCCAGCAGCGTGGCCTGCAGTTGCTGCTCGACGCCCAGCCCGGACTGGAACGCCTGGAAGTACGCGGTGACCCTACGCGCATTCGGCAGATTCTGGTCAACCTGATCGGCAATGCACTGAAGTTCACCGAAGAAGGCCACATCCGGGTGGAAACCCGTTGGCAGCCGCTGGACGATCAGGTGCTGTGGTTCACCTGTGCCGTACACGACAGCGGCATCGGCATCGACAGCGAACGCCTGGAGCATATGTTCGATGCGTTCCAGCAGGCCGACACCTCCATTTCCAGGCGCTACGGCGGCACCGGCCTGGGCCTGCCGATTGCCCGGACCCTGGCGGAACGCATGGGCGGCACCCTGCGCGCAGAAAGCCAACTGGATACGGGCTCGGTGTTCACCCTTGAGATTCCCCTGCCATTTCATCCCTATGACGAACAGGTACAGGGCAGCGACAGCCAGACACTGGACAGCGGCGACGGTCAAGCCGTGCTGCTGGTCGAAGACAATCCGGTGAACCAGACGGTGATCGAGGCCATGTTGCGCAGCCTGGGCTATCAGGTCAGCCTGGTAGGCGACGGTCAGCAGGCCGTGCAAAGCTGCTCTCAGCAGGAATACGCTGCGGTGCTCATGGACTGCAGGCTGCCGCTGATGGACGGCTACGAAGCGACGCGGCAGATCCGCCAGCTCGAGCAGTACCGGCAGATACCGATCATCGCCCTGACCGCCAACGCCCTGCAGGGCGATCGCGAAGCCTGTCTGGAAGCGGGAATGAACGATTACCTGGCAAAACCGTTCAAACGAGCAGATCTGCAACGCATTCTGCTGCGTTGGTTGCCAGCTCGACCATAGGTGACTAGCGCCGGTGACAAGCCGGCGTTACAAGGAGAAACTGCTGCTTCTGTGACAATGCAGAGCTAGCAGAGTACAACTGTACTCACGGCGCTGTGACTTTCGCCACAACGCAACAGTCTATGACTAGGCTGCCGGCAGTAGCCCCCTATTTTTCAGGCGCGCCGGCCAGGACGATCCGCCCAGCCTTAGAAGCATGGGGACAATTGAGGAGCTCGCATGACAAAACAACACGCCTACTCTCGGGAAGATCTGCTCGCCTGCGGCCGCGGCGAACTGTTCGGCCCCGGGAACGCGCAACTGCCCGCCCCGAACATGCTGATGATCGATCGCATCGTTCATATCAGCGAAACCGGCGGCAAGCACGGCAAGGGCGAAATCGTCGCTGAGCTCGACATCAACCCGGACCTGTGGTTCTTCGGTTGCCACTTCGAAGGCGACCCGGTCATGCCAGGCTGCCTCGGCCTCGATGCCATGTGGCAGCTGGTCGGCTTCTACCTGGGCTGGCAGGGCAACCCGGGCCGTGGACGTGCTCTGGGTAGCGGCGAGGTGAAATTCTTCGGTCAGGTACTGCCGACCGCCAAGAAAGTCACCTACAACATCCATATCAAGCGCACCATCAACCGCTCGCTGATCCTCGGTATTGCCGATGGCAGCGTCAGCGTCGACGGCCGCGAGATCTACAGCGCCGAAGGCCTGCGCGTAGGCCTGTTCACCTCTACCGACAGTTTCTGAAGGACTTGCACATGCGTCGTGTCGTGATTACCGGTCTGGGCATCGTTTCCTGCCTGGGCAATGACAAAGAAGCCGTTGCCGACAGCCTCCGCGCGGGCAAATCCGGCATCCGTTTCAACCCTTCCTATGCCGAAATGGGTCTGCGCAGCCATGTTTCCGGTTCGGTCAACCTGAACCTGGAAGAACTGATCGACCGCAAGCTGTTTCGCTTCATGGGCGACGCCGCCGCCTATGCCTACCTGGCGATGGAGCAGGCCGTGAAGGACTCGGGGCTCAGCGAGGAACAGGTTTCCAATCCGCGCACCGGCCTGATCGCCGGTTCCGGTGGTGCATCCACCCTGAACCAGATGGAAGCCATCGACACCCTGCGCGAGAAGGGCGTCAAACGTGTCGGCCCATATCGCGTCACCCGGACCATGGGCAGCACCGTCTCCGCCTGCCTGGCCACGC
This sequence comes from Pseudomonas sp. Z8(2022), assembly GCF_025837155.1. Taxonomy (NCBI): domain Bacteria; kingdom Pseudomonadati; phylum Pseudomonadota; class Gammaproteobacteria; order Pseudomonadales; family Pseudomonadaceae; genus Pseudomonas; species Pseudomonas sp. Z8(2022). The sequence continues at coordinate 2,411,963 of NZ_CP107549.1, forward strand.
CGTTCAAGATCAAGGGCATTAACTACTCGATTTCTTCGGCCTGTGCCACCAGCGCCCACTGCATCGGCAACGCCGTCGAGCAGATCCAGCTGGGCAAGCAGGACGTGGTCTTCGCCGGCGGCGGTGAAGAGGAGCACTGGAGCCAGAGCTGCCTGTTCGACGCCATGGGCGCCCTCTCCACCCAGTACAACGACACCCCGGAAAAAGCCTCGCGCGCCTACGACGCCAAGCGTGACGGCTTCGTCATCGCCGGCGGTGGCGGCATGGTCGTGGTCGAGGAGCTGGAACACGCCCTAGCCCGCGGTGCCAAGATCTACGCGGAAATCGTCGGCTACGGCGCAACCAGCGACGGTTACGACATGGTCGCCCCGAGCGGTGAAGGCGCGATCCGCTGCATGCAGCAGGCCCTGGCCACCGTCGACACCCCGATCGACTACCTGAACACCCACGGCACCTCCACCCCGGTTGGCGACGTTGCCGAGATCCGCGGCATCCGCGAAGTGTTCGGCGACAAGGCCCCGGCCATCAGCTCCACCAAGAGCCTGTCCGGCCACAGCCTCGGCGCTGCCGGCGTGCAGGAAGCGATCTACTGCATGCTGATGATGGAAGGCAACTTCATCGCCGGCTCGGCCAATATCGACGAACTCGATCCGGAAGTGGCCGACATGCCGATCCAGCTCTCCACCGTGGAAAACGCCAAGCTCGACACAGTGATGAGCAACAGCTTCGGCTTCGGCGGCACCAACGCCACCCTGGTGCTCAAGCGCTGGACCGGCAAGTAATTGCTGCTGCGGTAAAGAAAACGGCGCCCTCGGGCGCCGTTTTTGTTTGTAGCCTACCTCAGACCTTGAAGCGCGCCACCAGGTTGTTGAGATCGATTGCCAGGCGCGACAGCTCCTGGCTCGCCGCGCTGGTCTGGTTGGCGCCAGCGGAAGTCTGCATCGACAGGTCGCGGATGTTGACCAGATTGCGGTCCACCTCGCGCGCCACCTGCGCCTGCTCTTCGGAAGCACTGGCAATCACCAGGTTGCGTTCGTTGATCGAAGAGATCGCTTGCGTGATCTGTTCCAGCGCCGCCCCTGCGGCCTGCGCCACCTCCAGCGTCGAGCGGGCGCGGCCATTGCTGCTCTGCATGGCATTGACGGCGCGATCGGTACCGCTCTGGATGCCACCGATCATCTGCTCGATCTCCTGAGTCGACTGCTGGGTGCGATGGGCCAGCGCCCTCACCTCGTCGGCCACCACGGCGAAGCCACGACCGGCATCACCGGCACGGGCCGCTTCGATGGCAGCATTGAGTGCCAGCAGATTGGTCTGCTCGGCGATGGAGCGAATCACGTCGAGCACCTTGCTGATCTCACGAACACGCTCGGCCAACTGCTCCACCTCACCCGAGGTAGTGGTGACGTCATCGGCCAGTTGGCCGATGGAGTCGACGGTCTGACGCACCTGCTCACGGCCCTGCAGCGCGGTAACGTTCGATTCGCGCGAAGCTTCGGAGGTACTCACGGCATTGCGCGCCACCTCTTCGACTGCAGCGGTCATCTCGTTGACTGCCGTAGCGGCCTGCTCGATCTCGGTATTCTGCTGATGCAGACCACGGGTCGAATCCTCGGTCACCGCATGCAGTTCTTCGGAAGCCGACGCCAGCTGGTTGGACGAGTCGGCAATGCGCTGGATGGTCTCGCGAAGGCTGGCCTGCATCTGGCTCAGGGAGTGCTGCAGCTTGCTCAGCTCGTCGTTTCCTTCAACAGGAACCTCGCGGGTCAGATCACCGGACGCGATCACCTCGGCTACGCTTACCGCCTGGTTGAGCGGCTGGGTGATACTGCGGGTCAGCACCAAGGCCAGCACAACCGTCAGCACTGCAGCCAACACCATGGCAATGATTACCCCACGCAACGCGCTGGCCACCATACCGCCCGCCTCGATGGCGACCGTCTCCGCGCCCTTCTCGTAGAAATTGGCCAGTTCAATCAGCGCAGAAGTTGCAGCATTGGCATAGCCATTGAGCTCGCTATTGACGACGCTGATGGCCTCGTCGACCAGCCCCTGACGGGAGAATTCCATTACCTTGGCATGCGCCTGCAGGTACAGACCAAGCGCATCCTTGAAGCGTCGAAAAGCCTCCTTGGATTCCGCCTTGGCTGCTGCATGGGCCTCCAGGTCGCTCACTCGCTGGCTCAGCTCGCGGGAAACCGTCTCCACGCTGGCTAGGCCTTCACGCAGGCCATCGGCACTGCGATTCAGCATCAGGCGTAGGGTCAGTGCACGGACGCGTAAGAAATTTGCTTCGACATCGCCGGCGGTAACCAGCCCGGGGGTCCAGTAAGTCGCTGCCTCCTCTGCCGCATTGTTGATGCCGTTGAGGCGGAACACGGCGAACACGCCAAGCAAAATCACTACGGCAGCAATCAGAGCGAAACCAAGCGCAGCACGCATGGCGATCGAGATTTGTCGAAACATCGGGATATCTCCGAAAAAGCGAAAAGAACGCCGCTGGTGCGGCGTTCTTTTTGGGGGTGCTCCCTTAATCGGCAGACGCGCGACAAAGTTTAGCTGCCATCGGTAGACAACCTGACCTCAACCACAGGTTCTAAAGCCCCAGTTCCTCACGCCTGGCTGCCGGCAGCAATGCCAGGAAATTGTCCCGTGCCACCTTGTGCGCCACGTTTTCAGGCAGAGCGTCGAGGAAAGGATCGAAGCCCTTCATGTACTCACCCAGGCTGCCGAAGCGCCCGACCACATCCGAGCCCAGCATGAAGCGCTCCGGATAACTGCTGACCAGTTGCACCCACTTCGCTTCGGGCTTGCCGTTCGCGTCCAGCAGATAGGGACGCAGCATGGTCCAAGACAGGTCGATGTACAGATTCGGATACTGCCCGAGCATGCGCTCGACCGTGTCCAGCAGAAAATCGAGCTTCTTCTGATGACGGTGAATCTCGGCACTGGTACCGGCATGCGCCCAGATGAAGCGAACATGCGGGTGGTTGCGCAGCGCGGTCTCGATTTCCTCCAGGTAGATGGGCTTGGGTTCGCGCTTCGAGGTGATGTTCGAATGCAGCATCACCGGCAGATCGTATTCGGCCGCCAGGTGAAAGACCCGCGCCAAAGCTTCGTTGCTCGCGCGTGGGGCACTGCCGTGAATCAGCGCGGTGAGATCGTCGTGTCGTGTGAAGACTTCGCCAATGCCCTGCCAAAGGCCGGGGTCGAGTTCCAGCATGCGGCGGATATGCGCGTCGGCATTCTTGTCGTTGGGGTTGAAGCCGGACAGAAACGGATGGAAACGCTTGCGCTGCTCCGCCGGCAGACGCTTGTAGGCATCGGCGATGAACACGTCGGTGGCGCTGTACCAATAGGCATTGGCGTCGTCACCGGCGTAATAGCGTGGACGCTTGGGCTCGTCCTCATCCCACTTCTTGGCCACCGGGATGCCAGAGAACATCACATGATCGACGTTGTTCTCTGCCATTTTCTCCAGCAACTCATCCATCCCGGCGCTTTCCTGAAAGAAGTCGACATAGTGCAGATGGGCGTCGCTGTAGCGGTATTCCCTGGCCTGGGCACTGCAGGCGATCAGGGTACCGAGCACAAGAATCCATGGCATCGTTCTAGATTGAAGCAAGGGCGAGTCCTCCTGACGGTCCGAGCAGCATAGACCGTCGACTCGCCAGGCAAGTTCGGCGGTCGGCCGGGGCGACGCGGCAGCTTGCACCGAAACGGCAACAGCACCTAGGCTGGCGAGCATCGCCATCACGCCAACAAGGAGCGTCATGATCCGCATTCATAACAGCAAGGGCCTGCAGCAGCAGATCGATATAGGAGCTCATCAACTCCTCGGCGATGTGTCGCCCGAACTCGGTGGCGACGGTGCCGGCCCCGACCCACATGATCTGTTCGACGCTTCGATCGGCACCTGCAAGGCCATGACCCTGCTGCTCTACGCGCGTCAGCGCGGCCTGCCGCTCGAAGGCATAGACGTCAGCGTCGAACGTGATGACAGCGAAGAACGCGAAGGCAACTACCGCCTGATCGTGGAGCTGTCGCTCAAGGGACCGCTGGACGACGCGCAGCGCCAGCAACTGCTGCGCATCGCCGACAGATGTCCGATCCACAAGCTGATGACCAGCACCGACATCCAGGTACAAACCCGCCTGACCGGAGCCCAAGCATGAGCGAGCTGCAGCTTATTCACCCGCGCGCCGAAGACATCGCCGGCCAGCCGATCCTGCGTCCCCTGCCCTCGGCGCGTTTTCGCAGCATCGGCCCCTTCGTCTTCTTCGATCACATGCTCGAGCAGGACTACCCGGCCGGCAGCGGCCTGAACATTGCGCAGCATCCGCATATCGGCCTGTCCACCCTCACCTACCTGTTCGAAGGCCAGTTGCAGCACAAGGACAGCCTGGGCTCCGATCAACTGGTTGGCCCCGGCGACGTGAGCTGGATGACCGCCGGACGCGCGGTGGCTCATGTGGAACGTACACCGCCCGAGCAGCTCGGGCAGAACAAGCGCGCGCACGGCCTGCAGGTCTGGCTGGCGTTGCCGGAAGCCGAGGAACTGTGCGAGCCGTCTTACAGCTACCACCCTGCCGAGTCGCTGCCGCGCAGCGATGCCATGGGGGTGCAGATCACCCTGATCGCCGGCAACGGCTTCTGCCTGGAATCGCCAGTACCGGTTCGCTCACCGACACTCTACGCCGACCTGCGCCTGGCCGCTGGTGCCAGCCTGCTGATCCCGGACGAGCACAGCGAACGCGCCCTGTACCTGATCGACGGCGAAGCCGAGCTGGACGGCGAAAAGCTGCCTGCTCACGCCATGGCGGTGATTCCGGCGGGTGAAACGCCACTGCTCAGCGCCTGCGGCGAGTGCCACCTGGCGCTGATCGGCGGCGAGCCCATTGGCCCGAGGCGGATGAACTGGAACTTCGTCGCCAGCACCGCGGAGCTGATCGACCAGGCGCGCCAGCGTTGGACGGCCGGGGACTGGCCGCAGGTGCCTGGCGAAACCACACGCATCGAACTGCCACGCTGAAATCGTACCCTGGAACACTGGCGCCAGACGGCGCCTGTCAACCGCAAAGGACTGCCCTCTTGCTCTTGTCTCGCTCTCTCTCAGGTCTTCTGTTGCTGCCCACGCTGGCCCTCGCCGATCCAGCCAGTTTCGAACCTGTACCCGGGTAGCACGCCCAGGTACAACAGCGAGGCGAACGCTATTTTCTGCAGCAACCCGACGGCAGCAGCCTCGAACTGAGCGTTCCCGAAGGCAACGATGCAAAGGCGCCAAGCTTCGTGAACGAGGACTACGATTTCGACGGCCACCCGGATCTGGCGATCAGCGTGCCAGTCGGGATGGTCAACTCCGCCTACCACGTTTATCTCTACCGCCCGACGCTGCGTCGCTTCGAGCAGTTACAGATGCCGTCGGCGCTGATGGAGCGCGCCAATTGCTCGTGGCTGTCGGAGCTGCAGCCCGACAATGAAGAGCGGGCGCTCTACAGCCACTGTCGCAGCGGACCGCGCTGGTATTACGACGCCTATCGCTTTGATGAGTCGGGCACCCCGTGGCTGTACAAGACCCTGTACCTCAACCAGGGCCACGACCCGGAGCTCCCGGTGTTCTTCCCGGTGTTCGAGAAGACGTTCGACCCTCAGGGCAGGATCGTCGCCAGTCGCGCTCTCGATGACGATCAGCAGCCGCAGACCTGGACCGTGCCCAACGCACGACTGTATCTCCACGAACGGCCGGATGGCGCAAGTCGCACCAGGGCCTACCTGATCGAGGGTGACGTCTGCGAGGTGCTGGATCAGCAAGGAAACTGGCTGCTGATCCACTACGCATCGCGCAAGGGCCCGCTGCAGCGCTGGGTGTCTCTCGCAGCTGCATACGAGTTGCGACAGCCCTGAGCCAGGCCGGTCATACGACAGACAGGCGCGCATGAAAAGGGCTGCACCCAATGGCGGCAGCCTTTCACCTAACGCCGTGATGCCGGGTTGTCACTGCTCGGCGAATACCTCGTCGAACAGATCGTTCATCGCCTTGAATGCCCGTGCAGCCACTACCGGATGATATTCGTTGCGTCCCGGCATATTGGCCTTGGGGTTGGTGAACGAATGCACCGCGCCGCCATAGCTGACCAGCTGCCAATCCACCTTGGCGGCCTTCATCTCGGCGATGAAGCCATCGACCTGCTCCTGCGGTACCGCCGGGTCATCCGCGCCATGCAGCACCAGTACTGGCGCCTTGATGTTCTTGGCATCGGCCGGGTTGGGCGTGTCCAGATTGCCGTGGAAGGACACGAAACCCTTCAGCGGCGCGCCCGAGCGGGCCAGTTCCAGCACCGTACCGCCACCGAAGCAGAAGCCGATGGCGCCGAGCCGGTCAACGTCCAGTGCCACCTCGCCGCTCTGTGCCTTGAGCACATCGACCGCTGCCTGGGCACGCTTGCGCATCAGCGGGCGGTCGGCGCGCACCTTGCCGGCTGCGGCGCCCGCCTCTTCGGCGTTAGTAGGGCGAATGGAGTTGCCGTACATGTCGGCGACGAACACCACATACTTGTCGCCTGCGGCTCGAGCAGCCTTGGCCACGGTGTCCTCGTTCACGCCCATCCAGCTGGGCACGGCGAGCAGCCCCGGACGAGGCGCGGTCACCGAATCGTCGTAGACCAGCACACCTTCGAAGGCTTCGCCATCGATCTTGTAAGGAACCGGCTTGGTCACGACTGCCGCATCGGCAAGACCGGCGAACGCGGCGCACAAAAGGGGAACCAGTGTCTTCTTCTGCATGGTAAGGACCTGCCCTTCAATGGTAGGCCCCTAACAATAGCCGCGTACAATGCGATCGCCAAATGGCCAATGCAGCAGTTTCAGACAGAAGGTTTCAAGCCACAGGCCGTTCGTCCCAGCGTTCCTTGATGAGCAGGATTTCCGGCAGGCAGCCGATGAACAGCTCGACCAGGCGCGGATCGAAATGACGTCCGCTCTGTTCACGCAGATAGGCTACTGCCTGCTCCACCGGCCAGGCCGGCTTGTAGGGCCGCACGCTGGTCAGCGCGTCGAATACGTCGGCAATGGCGACGATACGCCCCTCAAGGGGAATCTCTTCACCGCTCAGGCCATTGGGATAACCACTGCCATCCCACTTCTCATGGTGCGACAGGGCAATCCGTTGCGCGGTGCGCAGCAGCCCGGAACTGTGCTCGCCGATGATCCGTGCACCGATCTCGACGTGCTGACGCATCACCTGCCACTCCTGGTCGTCGAGCTTGCCTGGCTTGCGCAGTACCGCATCGGGAATGCCGATCTTGCCGACATCATGCATCGGCGCAGCGTTCAGCAGTTCCTCGGCGGCGCTCTCGCTGAATCCGGCGGCCAGCGCCAGGACCTTGGCAAAATGACTCATGCGGATCACGTGCAGACCGGTCTCGTTGTCCTTGTATTCCGCCGCCATACCCAGGCGCTGGACGATCTGCAGACGGGTCTGCTTGAGCTCTTCAACACGCACCAGCGAAAGATGAGTGCGCACGCGAGCGCGCACGATGGGTGGGCTGACCGGCTTGGTGATGTAGTCCACCGCCCCAACTTCGAAGCCACGGGTTTCATCGGCGACATCCCCCAGGGCTGTGACGAAAATCACCGGTATCGACTGCAGCCGAGGATTGGCCTTGAGCTTCTCGCACACCTCATAGCCGGTCATGCCCGGCATCATCACATCCAGCAGGATCAGCTCGGGCAGCTCGCGCTCGGCCATCTCCAGCGCACGTGCGCCTTCCTTGGCAAACAGCAGGCGATAGTCGTCCTGCAGGATATGGCGTAGTACCTGCAGGTTGGTGGGTTCGTCATCGACCAGCAGCAACAGCGGGCGGGTATCGGCAACCGGAGTCATGATGGAGTGTTTTCCTCGTCCTGCAGATGCAGCAACAGTTGAGCGAGTAGTCGCAGTGCCTGGTCGAAATCGAAATCGTCCAGCGCCTGACGCAAATCTTTCAGCAGACCGACAGCGGAAGTGCCGCGTACAGCCCGCTCCAGCGCTTCCAGAGCGGCATCGTCGAGACCACCGCGCTCGAGTGCGGTACGCAGCCGACCGACGTGCTCGTCCAGAAGGCCCGGCTCAACCTTCGCGGATGGCTCTCCGGGCGTATCCCCGGGAACCTGCGGCACACGCTCGGCAACGGTTTTCAAGGCGCGTTCGAGGTCACCGAGCAGTCTACGCAAGCCTTGCTCGTCGCGGGCTTCGAACGCCTGCTCGATGGCCTGGCCGAGACTGCCCAGATGGGTTAATGCGAGATTGCCGGCCGCTCCGTGCAGGCGATGCGCAAGCGCCCGCCCTTCGTCCCACTGGCGGCTTTCCACGAGCCGACTCATGCGCTCGACCAGATCGTTCTGCTCGGTGATGAAAGCACCTATCGCCTGCGCCATGCGCAATGGCCCGCCCCACAAGCGGCTGCCACGAACCCAGTCGAACAGGCTCGTATCGGCGACACGGGAGGCGCTCACCACGGCGCTCGGCACCTCGGTCAAACCGAGCAGACGCGCGATTTCCCACAGCAATGCGTCGAGATCCAGGGGCTTGGAGGCGAAGGCATTCATCCCCGAATCCAGCGCAGCCTGACGGTCCTGATCGAGCACGCTGGCGGTCAGAGCAATGATCGGCACGGGATCACGGGCCTCGCGGGCCTCCAGCTGGCGAATGCGCCGTGATGCCTCCAGGCCATCGACACCCGGCATCTGTACATCCATCAGAATCAGGTCGAAGCGCTTCTCGGCGAAGGCCTGCAGCGCGCCCTCACCATCGGCTACGCAATGCACGCGGTGCCCAAGGCTCTCCAGCATCAGCCGCAGCAACTCGAGGTTCTGCGGTACGTCATCGGCAGCGAGAATGTCCAGCTCGCCGAGCTCCGGCAGCACTGCGCGCTGCTGCGAAGGCAGGCGTTTGCCAGCACGCAGCGGCAGCTCGACGCTGAAACAGCTGCCCTGCCCCTCGGTGCTTTCCACCTTCAGCCGGCCCCCCATCAGCTCGACCAGTTGCCGCGAAATGGTGGTACCCAGGCCGGTGCCACCGAAGCGTCGACTCATCGAGGCATCGGCCTGCGCAAAAGGCTCGAAGATCTTCTCCAGCCGGTCCGCGGCGATGCCGATGCCGGTGTCCCTCACGGCCAGACGCATCGCACCCGACTCGCCGGACACCTGCAGACGCACCTCGCCCTGCTGGGTGAACTTGACCGCGTTGCCCAGCAGGTTGGTCAGCACCTGCTGCAATCGCAACGGGTCGCCACAGAAGAAATCGCCGACCGTGCCCGGGTAGTCCAGATGCAGCTGCAGCCCTTTGCTTTCCGCCGCCAGGCGCTGGGTTGCCACCACCTGCTCGCACAGTTCGCGCAGGGAGAAATCCAGTTGCTCCAGCTCGATGGCGCCCCGGTCGAGCTTGGCCGTGTCGAGAATGTCATTGAGCAGCCCCAGCAGCGAACGCGAAGAATGCTGCACCGTGCTCAAATGGCGACGCTGATCGGGAGACAGCGGCGTTTCCAACAGCAGATCGGTGAAGCCGATGATGGCATTCATCGGCGTACGGATTTCGTGACTCATATTGGCCAGGAAGCTGCTACGCGCGGCAGCGGCTGCTTCGGCTCGATCACGGGCAGCACGCAGATCCTGCTCCATCACCCGGCGGGGAGTCAGGTCAGTGGCCAGCTTGACGACCTTGAACGGCCTGCCGTCGGTATCGAGGATCGGGTTGTAGCTGGCCTGGATCCACACTTCCCGGCCGCCCTTGGCGAGGCGCTGGTACTCGCCCGTATGCAGGAGCCCTGCACGCAGCTCCGTCCAGATCTGGCGATAGGCGTCGCTATCCACCAGTTCGGGCGTGCAGAACAAGGCGTGGTGCCGGCCGATCACTTCTTCCCGCGTATAACCAAACAGCGCCAGCGCGTTGTCGTTGATATCCAGGATATTGCCGTCAAGATCGTATTCGATCAGCGCCATGGCCTTGCTTATCGCCGTGACCTTACCTTCGTACTCGGCGTTGCGCCGCTTGGTTTCGGTCTGATCGATCAGCACGCCGTCGATCCAGCGCGGCACGCCCTGTTCGTCACAAACCGCGCTTCCGCTCTCCCAGACCCAGTGCTCGCGGCCCTCACGGTCGAACAGGCGATACTCGACCGAATAGTTGCGCCCCTGCTCGATGGCCTCAGCGACCTGATCGGCGATTGGCTGGTAGTCGTCCGGGTGATACATGTCGGCAATCGAGCAGCGACCACTGATGAAGTCGTCGGCGCTGTAGCCCGTCAGGGTCTGCACTGCGTCGCTGATGAACAGCATGCTCCAGTTGCGATCCAGCAGGCAGCGGAACGAGACGCCCGGGATATTGCCGATCAGCGAGCGGTACTGCTGTTCACTGCTGCGCAGGGCCTTCTCCATTCGCTGGCGTTCGCTGATGTCGGCGACGAACACCACGAACAGTGGACGACTGCCGGCATGAGTGATGCCAATGCCGATGCGCACCGGTTTCTCTTCGCCATCGCGGGTGACGCAGACCAGTTCCTGCTCACCCGACGGTAGCGTCAGCCGCCCGGTTCTCAGATAGTCGGCCATCAGCGTTTGCATCTGGCCGAGATGACGCGCGGGCACCAGCATGCTCATGTGCCGACCGATCAGTTCCTGCGGGGTCCAGCCGAACAGGCGCGACACCGCGCGATTGGCCGAGCGCAGCGTGCCGGTGTGGTCGACGGTAATGATGGCGTCCAGCGCCGTATCGAAGATCGAACGCAGATGCTGCTCGCTGGCCTTGAGCTGAAGACTCATGCGCCGGTAACGCAACAGTGTGTTGGCGGCCACGACGAAAACCGTCAGCAGAACGGTCAGCAGCGTGATGGTAATGGCGATGTAGCCGCTGTCGGCCATGGCCATTGGCGTTTGCGACTCGGGTACACCAACGAAGCGCGCCGATGCCATACCGGTGTAGTGCATGCCGCTGATCGCCAGCCCCATCACCAGGGCGCTCAGCAACAACGCCCAGCGTGCCGGCAGGCGCCCTTCGAGACCGAAACGCACCCACAGCGCAAGAATGGCTAGAGCGATGGCGACGACGATCGACAGCGCGAACATCCGGGGGTCGTAGCGCAGCATCGGCGCTATCTGCATCGCCGCCATGCCACTGTAATGCATGGTGCCGATTCCGGCACCGACCAGCACACCCCCGACGCACAGCTGCCGCACGCTCGGTTCCCGCCGCGCCAGCAGGTTCAGCGCGACCCAGGAAGCAGCCAGGCTCGGGAGCATGGACAGCAGCGTCATGCCCAGCTCGAAACGCACCGCCGCGCACAACTCGAAGGCGAGCATGCCGAGAAAGTGCATGGCCCAGATACCGCCGCCAAGCGCCAGCGAGCCGGTGAAGATGGTGATCTGCCGGGCAAGCGGCTGCGAACTGTCGCGCGCTTCGCCAGCCAGCTGCAGCGCCATGCCCGCGGCAAACACCGCAATGGCCAGCGACAACAGCACCAGCTTTGGATCGTAGCGACTGAGGACGAGGACACTGGGGTCCGCGCCCATGATGAAGAACAACTCGAAAATCGACATACAGCCTCAGGCCGCGCAGAGGCGTCGGCAAATTGCCAGCATCTGAAACGACGGGACCGCGCTTGTCAATTAAAGCCGATCAATCACACCTATAGAAAAGCCCGCCGAGGCGGGCTTTTCTGCTACCGGACCAATCAGGCGGAGAGTTCCACCAACAGCTTGTTCAGGCGCTGCACATAGGCGGCCGGGTCCTTCAGGCTGTCGCCCGCGGCCAGCGCTGCCTGATCGAACAGGATGTGCGAAAGGTCGGCGAAGCGATCCTCGTCGGCCTCGCCATCCAGTTTCTCGATCAGCGGGTGACCCGGGTTGATCTCGAAGATCGGCTTGGACTCCGGCACCTTCTGCCCGCTGGCCTCGAGGATCTGGCGCATCTGCAGCCCTAGGTCCTGTTCGCCGATGGCCAGAATTGCTGGCGAATCGGTCAGGCGGTGGGAAACACGCACCTCGGCGACCTGCTCACCCAGCGCACCTTTCAGGCGCTCGATCAGTCCCTCCTTGGCCTTGGCGACCTCTTCCTGAGCCTTCTTGTCCTCTTCCGAGTCCAGCTTGCCCAGATCCAGATCGCCGCGGGCGACGTCGACGAACTGCTTGCCGTCGAATTCGGTCAGGTAGCTCATCAGCCATTCGTCGATGCGGTCGGTGAGCAGCAGCACCTCGATACCCTTCTTGCGGAAGACTTCCAGGTGCGGGCTGTTCTTGATCTGCGCGTAGGATTCGCCGGTGAGGTAGTAGATCTTGTCCTGGCCTTCCTTGAGGCGACCGAGGTAATCGGCCAGCGACACGGACTGCTCGTCGCCCTCGCCAGCGGTGGAGGCAAAACGCAGCAGGCTGGCGATCTTCTCCTTGTTGGCGAAATCTTCCGCCGGGCCTTCCTTGAGTACCTGGCCGAAGGCCTTCCAGAAAGTCTTGTAGTCGTCCGGCTTGTCCTTGGCCAGCTTCTCCAGCATGTCCAGCACGCGCTTGGTCAGCGCCGACTTCATGGAGTCGATGACCGGACCGGACTGCAGGATTTCGCGGGAAACGTTCAGCGACAGGTCGTTGGAATCGACCACACCCTTGATGAAGCGCAGGTACAGCGGCAGGAACTGATCGGCCTGATCCATGATGAATACGCGCTGCACATAGAGCTTGAGGCCCTTGGGCGCTTCGCGGTGGTACAGGTCGAACGGTGCACGAGCCGGTACGTACAGCAGCGAGGTGTACTCCAGTTTGCCTTCGACCTTGTTGTGGCTCCAGCTCAGCGGGTTCTCGAAGTCATGCCCGACATGTTTGTAGAACTCCTGATATTCCTCGTCCTTGACCTCGGTGCGCGGACGGGTCCACAGGGCGCTGGCGCGGTTGACGGTTTCCCACTCGACCTCGGCCGGTTTGTCCTTCTCCTCGCCGTAATGCTCCTTGGGCAGTTCGATGGGCAGCGCGATATGGTCGGAGTATTTCTTGACGATGTTGCGCAGGCGCCAGCCATCGGCGAACTCTTCCTCGCCGCTCTTGAGGTGCAGGACGATGCGCGTACCACGCTCGGCCTTGTCGATGGTGGCCACCTCGAACTCGCCCTCGCCCTTGCTCGACCAGTGCACGCCTTCGCTGGCCGGAGTACCGGCACGGCGGCTGAACACGTCGACCTTGTCGGCGACGATGAACGCCGAATAGAAGCCCACACCGAACTGACCGATCAGGTGCGAGTCCTTCTTCTGGTCACCGGAGAGATTCTTCAGGAAGTCCGCGGTACCGGACTTGGCGATGGTGCCCAGATGCGCGATGACTTCCTCGCGGTTCATGCCAATGCCGTTGTCTTCGATCGTGACGGTCTTGGCGTCCTTGTCGAAGGACAGGCGGATCTTCAGGTCGGCACCGCCCTCGAGCAGCTCGGGCTTGGCCAGCGCCTCGAAACGCAGCTTGTCGGCGGCGTCGGAGGCGTTGGAGATCAACTCGCGCAGGAAGATTTCCTTGTTCGAGTACAGCGAATGGATCATCAGGTGCAGCAGTTGCTTCACCTCGGTCTGGAAGCCCAGGGTCTCTTTTTGAGTTTCCACACTCATGGTCGTCTAACTCCACATGCAGGACTATGCCGCGCGAGCGGCGGATGTCCTGCAGATGGGGGCAGTATGATCAATTTCAAGGGCTTAACAGGCTGTTGAAAAACTATCTGCGTTGCCATTGCTGCGTTAAAAACAGGCTCAAAATGCTCATTTACAACTTGTAAACTCCGCTTTCTCGCCTGTTTTTGCCTTGCACTGGCTGCCTCGCCTACGTTTTTTCAACGGCCTCTTAGGGTTCGAGCAGCTCCAGACGGCCGATTTCTTCCGGCCTGAAACTGAAGCTGGCCTGCCCGCCGCCACTTCCCATTTGCTGAGCCAGACGAATGCTGCCGTCGGCATCGATGCCGACGAAACGCCCCTCCACGGTACCGCCACTGGCGCGGCTCAGGCGCATGCTGAGGTTACGGTACTGCTCGGGGTTGCGTTGCAGACGCGCCAGACTGAAGCGCTGCCGGCGGTCGACAGGGCGACTCAGCCGCTCCTCGGCTGCATCCGCCTCACGTTGCGGCGCAGACTGTGCCGTGGTCACGGCAGGCAGTGCCGGGAAATGATCGCCCTCCACGGTCCACCCCTGTTCGGCGCGTTTGTGCAGACGGACCGGCAAATGCTCGCTACGGCCGTCGACCTGTGCATCGATCTGCAGCTCCAGGGTGTCGCCTGCGAAGGTGAACACCGGCAACTCCAGCTCGCGCACCTCGCGCGTGGCGAAGCGCCGCTGCAGGTAGTCCTGCAGGATATGGGCGATGGTGTCACGGGAATCGAAATGTGCATCGACCTCGCCATCGGCGTAGCGCAAACGATCACGGTACAGCTCGACGCGACCACTGAGGCTGGTCTTGAAGCGAGGCGGCAATACCAGATGGAAGTCGCCAACCAGGCGATTCGGTGCCTGCGGCTGCAGGTCCAGATGCAGGGTGTAGCCGCGGCCGAGACGGCGTGCCTCGGGCAAATCCTGCTCGGGCAACAACCAGCTCAGCTCGACCTCGGGCAGGTCGCCGCTATCCTGCGGCAACACGTCGATACGCACCGGGCCATCGACTGGCTGCGGCAGGCGAATGCTCAGTTCACGCTGGGCGAAGAAGTCCAGCCCCTCACGCAGCACCAGTACGCCGTCGATCAGTTCCCCCTGCTGCGGTCGAAACGGCTGGCCATTGAGCTCACCATTGAGGTCGATGGCCAACTCCGCCGGCGCCTGTACTTCCGGTTTGAGCCAGTCCAGACGAGCGATCGCTGCCAGACGCTCGGCATCCTTGCTGGCCAACAGCGTCATGCCCACCACCAGCGGGATGATGCCAAGCCCGACCAGAGCAACCGCACTGCGTGCACGTCTCCAGTGGCTGATGACGTAGAACAAGGTGATCGGCGGCACCAGGCTGCCCCAGCCCCACAACAGACTGGTGGCGAACGCGCGCATCACCAGCCACACCAGACCGGCCAGCATCAGCAACAGGCCACCAATTATCAGCAACGCATCCATCTACAGAATCCTTGTCATTGTTTCGCTGCGCTGCCATGCCGCTCGGCTTTCCGGGCGGAACTCAGGGCTCATCGACCTTGAAATGGGCACGGGCGGTGGCGATGGGCTCGGTCTGGGTGGTTTGCCAGGCGGTGATCGCCACATTGGCCACCCGCCGCCCCTGGCGCCAGACCTGGCATTGCGCGTAGGTGTCACGATAATGGCCGGCGCGCAGGTAATCTATCGAGAAGTCGATGATTTTCGGCAAATGTGGAATGCCCATGAACATCAGCAGATGCAACATGGCGGCGTGCTCCATGAAGCCGGCGATCACTCCGCCGTGCAGCGCTGGCAGCATGGGATTGCCGATGCAATCCTGATTGGCCGGCAGGCGGAAGACCATGTCGTCCCCCAGGCGCAGGCACTCGATACCGAGCAGCTTGGCGTAGGGAATCAAGTTGATCAGCGGGTCGTAATCGTTTTGCTGATGGGCGCGCGCCACCAGTTGTTCCAGATTCAGTGCACTCATGCCCCAATCCCCTTGCCGGCATTCACCTTGCCCATACGCATGAAGGTCCCGACCACGTGAGCGATGGGTTGCTCGGGGTCATCCTGATAGGCGTAACCACGGGTGAAGATCACATGAGGCGTGACCCGATAGCATTCGGCAAAGCCGAACACGTCCTTGCCGGGCTCCGCCGGGTGCATGTAGTCGATGCGCAGGTCCAGCGTCGGACAGATCTCGAAGTCCGGCAGCACACATACGGTGGAGATGCCACAGGTGGTATCCATCAACGCGGTGATCGCGCCACCATGGATCACCCCGCTATCCGGGTTGCCGACGATTTGCTGGCTATAGGGCAGGCGCAGGGTCAGCCCCTCGGCATCGGCCGCCTGCACCTGCATGCCAAGCACCTGGCAATGGCGCAGGGCCGATAGGAAGCGCTGGGCGCGCTCCAGAACTGGGGAAGTGCTCATCTTTGTACCTCTTGATGGCAACGCAAGGGCGCGCATGATAGCGCCAGGCGACAGATGCGGCACGGCCTGCTGCGCATAACGACAATGAACTTATGCGGTTCTGCTCTTTCGAAAAAATGTAATGGCATTTTTTTCAAGGAGAACAATATGCAGAAAACACTCGCTTATGCCGTCATGCTGGCCGCCACGCTGGGCCTTGCCGCCTGTGACAAGCCCTCCGAGAACACCGCCGAAGAAGCCCGCGAGGCACAGTCCGAGGCGCAGGAATCGGCGAACGAAGCAGCCGAGCTGCGCAACGAAGCGGCTCAGGAGCGCGCCGAGGAGAATCGTGAAGAAGCCATTGACCAGATGCCGCCGTCCGAATCCGAGCCGGCCGAGCCGGTGATTTCGCCCGACACCCCGGCCGATGAAACCGATCAGTAACCTCTGCTGAGCCTCAAGCCCGCGCCCTCTGGCGCGGGCTTGGCTTTGGGGGCCCAGGAACTTCGCTTCGCTCGTTCGCTCCAAGTAGCACGGATGACGCCACGCGCCATCATCCGCACCACACATGGAGATGTAACCGTGCAAAAACCATTTACCTATGCCCTGCTGCTCGCGGCCATGCTAGGCCTGGCGGCCTGCGAACAAACCCCTGAAGACAAGCTGGAGTCCGCCAAAGAGTCCGTTTCCGAAGCGGCCGAGTCCATGGGTGAAGCTGCCGAACAAGCCGGTGAAGCCATCGAGCAGAAAACAGATGAAGTGATGGGTACCGAACCCACCACAGGCGAGAAGATCGAAGAAGCGGCAGATGACGCCGCGGACGCAATCGAGGACGCCGGTGACGAGATCAGTGACGCGGCCGAAGGCCGATAACCCCCTTCGCTGAAAATGACAAGGCCCGCTCGATGCGGGCCTTGTCGTTTCCGCGCGCCGCCTGCTACAGCGCGGGGCTCAGCATCAGCAAAAGGCTGCAGGCCAGGCCCACAACCCATACCAGACTGCGCTGCCAGTGCAGATCCCACCAGTAGAACAGCAGATAAAATACGCGACTGACGACGAAGGTGATCGCCAGTGCGTCGATCAGAAAACCGTAGGTCTGCGTGGTGTGCGCCATCAGCACGCCGGCTGCGAACAACGGGAATGCCTCGATGCTGTTCAGGTGAGCGGCCAGGGCACGAGCACCAAACCCGGTCAGGCGTGCCTGCTGCGCCCGGGGATGATGGTTGTCGTAGCGCCCGCCACCCTCTTCGGCCATGGCCTTGGCCAGCGGTGCCTTGGCGATGAAGATCAACAGGGCGCTGATGAACACGCACCAGAATGGAATGCTCATTCACTCTTCTCCTTGGCCACCTCGGCGGCCGGCGTTGGGGTATAGACCATCACTTCCAGCACATCCGAATGAAACTCCCGGCGATACAGCACCAGGACCACACCTGTAGTCACCAGCATGAAGAACCAGGGGTTGATGAACCACGCCAGCGTCGCCATCCCGAAATAGTATGCGCGCAAACCGAAGTTGAACTGGTTGGCTGCCATGGATATCACCCGCGCCGCACGCTCGGAAAAGGCCTTGCGCTCCTGCTCGGTCACGTGCCGTTCACCCACCATCGGCGCAGAACCCACCAGCACTGCGGCGAAGTTGTACTGACGCATGCACCAGCTGAACGTGAAGAAGGCGTAGACGAAGATCATGCCCAGGCACAACAGCTTGATCTCCGACAGGCCTCGGCTGGCCTGCTGCACGAAGGGAATGTCGGCCAACAGCGACAGCGCCCGGTCGGAGGCGCCCAACACGGTGAGGATACCGGCCAGGATGATCAGCGTGCTGGAGGCGAAGAAGGACGCGTTGCGCTCGAGATTGCCAATCACGTTGGCGTCGGCAATACGGTTGTCACGCAGCAACATGCGGCGCATCCAGTCCTCACGATACAGATGCAGGACGCTGGCCAGGCAGGGAGTGCTTCGCGCCTTCACCGAGGCGTAGCGGGTATAGCCGCCCCAGCAAACGACGAACCAGAGTGCGGCCAGAACATGCGGCAGGTACGGATAGCTGTTGAGCATGCCAACTCCTTGTAAGACTGCTGCCGATTATAGCCAGGCCGCCTGTTGTCTTGTCCCACAAAAAAAGGCCGCCTTATGGGCAGCCTTTTTTGGTTTCAAGCACAGGTCAAGCAGTGGCGCTCTGGCGCAGCCCGCGGACGCGATCCAGCAGCACGACCAGTGCCAGGGTAATCGCCACCGGTACCAGCCAGCCCAGGCTCTGACCGGCCAGCGGCAGTTTCCCGAACCAGGCTGGGACCTTGTCGGCCCAGGGGGTAGCGGCAATACCATCGGCAATGCCGAAAACCAGCGTGACGGCCATTACCGGAATGAACACCAGCGACTGGGAATGCCACAGGCGATTGGCCAGGCTCAAAGCGACCAGGACGATCGCCAGCGGATACAGGCCGACCAGCACCGGAATGGAGAAACTGATCAGTTGCGTCAGCCCCTGATTGGCCACCCCGAGGCTGAACAGGCCGAAAACGATCACCACGCCGCGGTAGGACACTGGCAGCAGCTTGCTGAAGAACTCGCCGCAAGCGGTCAGCAGGCCAACGGCGGTAGTGAGGCACGCCAGGGTAATGACCACGGCCAGCAACAGGCTGCCGGTGGTGCCGAAGGTGTGCTGCACATAGGTGGTCAGCACCTGTACGCCATTTTCCGCATCACCGGCAATGCCCTGACTGGTGGCACCGAGGTAGAACAGCGCCAGATACACCAGCGACAGACCAATGGCTGCGATGATGCCGGCGATGATCGAATAATGGGTGACCAGACCGGCATCGCTGATACCGCGATCACGGATGGCACTGGCAATCACAATGCCGAAGACCAGCGCGCCCAGGGTATCCATGGTCAGGTAGCCCTGCAGGAAGCCCTGCACCAGCGGCGCCTCGCGGTAGCTGTCGGCGACCACACCGATCTCCCCGGCCGGAGCGAACAGGGCCGCACCACCCAGCACCAGCAACGCGGCCAGCAATACCGGCGTGATGAACTTGCCGATGCGGTCGACCAATCGTCCCGGATTGAGGGAAAGGAACAACACGGCAGCGAAGTACACCAGGGTATAGATCAGCAGCGGCGTACCTTCGTTGCCGGTAAACGGCGCGATACCCATCTCGAAGGACACCACGGCCGTTCGCGGCGTAGCGAACAACGGACCAATGGCCAGGTAAACCGCTACTGCCAGGATTGCACCAGCGATCCTGCCCAGCGGTGCGGTGAGAAGATCCATGCCTCCGCCGACGCGGGCCAGGGCGACTACGGTCAGCAGCGGCAGACCGACACCGGTCAGGAGAAAACCGACTGCTGCGGGGAGCAGATTATCTCCGGCGGCCAGACCGGCACTGGGAGGGAAGATGATGTTGCCGGCGCCAAGAAACAGCGCAAAAGTCATGAAGCCGAGAGCTAGGAGGTCCGGACCTTTCAAACGAGTCATAAGGGGAAATACCACAAGCAGGAAATCGAAGAATTGCGGGGGTTTCCTTGAGGGATTCGGGAAACGTCGCCCGAGCGTTTGGCTCGAACCACTGCATGCATCGCCAGGCGCTTGTGACGCCACGGACACGGTAAGCCGCGAATACTAACGAAAAGCACCCGGCAGCAGCACAGTTGCCGGACCAGCTGTCGAACTGGCGTAACGGACTGTCGCATCGACAACAGTTGATACGGTGGCCAGTCGCACAATTCTGATCCCGGCCCGCCCTGCCCCACGAAGCCGGCTCGCCCATATGCGTCAGAAACAAAAAGGCCACCGGAAGGTGGCCTTTTTGCGAGGGTCAGAAACGCTTAGGCGTTCTTGACTTCCCAACCGGTCAGCTCGGCCAGGGCCTTGCCGATGTCGGCCAGGGAACGCACGGTTTTCACACCGGCGTCCTGCAGCGCAGCGAACTTCTCGTCTGCAGTGCCCTTGCCACCGGAAATGATGGCGCCAGCGTGGCCCATGCGCTTGCCGGGAGGAGCGGTCACACCAGCGATGTAGGAAACAACAGGCTTGGTGACGTTGGCCTTGATGAAGGCAGCCGCTTCTTCCTCGGCCGAACCGCCGATCTCACCGATCATGACGATCGCTTCGGTCTTCGGATCTTCCTGGAACAGCTTCAGGATATCGATGAAGTTGGAGCCCGGGATGGGGTCACCGCCGATGCCCACGCAGGTGGACTGGCCAAAGCCGGCGTCGGTGGTCTGCTTCACGGCTTCATAGGTCAGGGTGCCGGAACGGGACACGATGCCGACTTTGCCTGGCAGGTGGATGTGACCCGGCATGATGCCGATCTTGCACTCGCCGGGAGTGATCACGCCCGGGCAGTTCGGGCCGATCAGGCGTACGCCCAGCTCGTCGCACTTGACCTTGGCTTCCAGCATATCGATGGTCGGGATGCCTTCGGTGATGCAGACGATCAGCTTGATGCCGCCGTTGGCCGCTTCCAGGATCGAGTCCTTGCAGAACGGAGCCGGAACGTAGATGACCGACGCTTCAGCGCCAGTGGCTGCTACGGCTTCCTTGACGGTGTTGAACACCGGCAGGCCCAGGTGAGTGCTACCACCCTTGCCCGGAGTAACGCCGCCGACCATCTTGGTGCCGTAGGCGATGGCTTGTTCGCTGTGGAAGGTGCCCTGCGAGCCGGTGAAGCCCTGGCAGATGACCTTGGTGTCTTTGTTGATCAGGATGCTCATTACTTACCCTCCGCGGCCTTGACGACCTGCTGGGCAGCGTCGGTCAGGCTGGTTGCCGCGATGATGTTCAGACCGCTGTCAGCCAGGACCTTGGCGCCCAGCTCGGCATTGTTACCTTCGAGACGGACGACCACCGGGATCTTCACGCCGACTTCTTTCACGGCGCCGATGATGCCTTCGGCAATCATGTCGCAACGAACGATACCGCCGAAGATGTTCACCAGAACGGCTTTGACGTTGTCATCGGAGAGGATGATCTTGAACGCTTCGGTCACGCGCTCTTTGGTCGCGCCACCACCTACGTCGAGGAAGTTGGCCGGCTGACCGCCGTGCAGGTTGACGATGTCCATGGTGCCCATGGCCAGGCCAGCACCGTTGACCATGCAGCCGATGTTGCCTTCCAGCGCGACGTAGTTCAGCTCCCACTTCTGCGCATGGGCTTCACGCGGATCGTCCTGGGACGGATCGTGCATGGCGCGCAGCTTGGGCTGACGGTACATGGCGTTGGAGTCGATGTTGATCTTGGCATCCAGGCAGTGCAGGTTGCCGTCAGCCTTGATCACCAGCGGGTTCACTTCCAGCAGAGCCAGGTCGTAGTCCTGGAACAGCTTGGCCAGGCCAACGAAGATGTGGGTGAACTGCTTGATCTGATCGCCTTCCAGACCCAGCTGGAAAGCCAGCTCGCGGCCCTGGTAAGGCTGAGCGCCGACCAGCGGATCGATGGTGGCCTTGAGAATCTTCTCAGGGGTTTCGTGAGCCACTTTCTCGATGTCCACGCCACCTTCGGTGGAAGCCATGAACACGATGCGACGGCTGGAACGGTCCACTACAGCACCCAGGTACAGTTCCTTGGCGATGTCGGTGCAGGATTCGACCAGGATTTTGCTGACCGGCTGACCATTGGCGTCAGTCTGGTAGGTCACCAGACGCTTGCCCAGCCAGTTGGCGGCGAAGGCTTTGGCGTCTTCCTTGCTCTTGACCAGCTTTACGCCACCGGCTTTGCCGCGGCCACCAGCGTGGACCTGAGCCTTGACGACCCACTCGCTGCCGCCGATTTTTTCGCAGGCTTCTGCGGCTTCTTCCGGGGTGTCTACCGCGAAGCCCTTGGATACAGGCAGGCCGTATTCAGCGAACAGCTGCTTACCCTGATACTCGTGAAGATTCATGCTTGTCTACCGTCTTCGTTTAGGTATTGCGCATTCGGCGCTGTACTTGTGATACCGCGCCACCTGTGACTGCCGGAGCAGTCCGCCGGATCTTCCGCCGCGAGTCGAACTCGACGCGGGCCACCCGGCGTGGTTCTGCTTGCAAACACCACCGCAGCGATGGGGCGATTACACGACGCCCCGCCTACCTCGGCGGCTTACAACAAACTTGCATCGCAACAGGCCGGTAAACCGGCCTGTTGATTACGTTTAGCGCTTCTTGCGGTTGGCGATGTGAATCGCGCCACCGTTGACCGCCAGGGCGGCTTCGTGCAGCGCCTCGGACAGGGTCGGGTGGGAGAAGACCATCATGCCCAGGTCTTCGGCACTGGTGCCGAATTCCATGCCGATCGCACCCTGCTGGACCAGTTCGGCCGCGCTTGGGCCGATCACGTGAACGCCCAGTACGCGGTCAGTGTTGGCGTCAGCGATGACCTTGACCAGACCGGTAGTGTCGTTGGCAGCCATGGCTCGGCCGCTCGCGGCGAACGGGAAGGTACCGACGTTGACGGCAACGCCCTCGGCCTTCAGTTGCTGCTCGGTCTTGCCGACCCATGCGATTTCCGGGTGGGTGTAGATCACGGACGGGATCAGGTCGTAGTTCATCTGCGCCTTGTGGCCGGCGATGCGCTCGGCAACCATCACGCCCTCTTCCGAGGCCTTGTGCGCGAGCATGGCACCACGCACCACGTCACCGATGGCGTAAACGCCCGGAACGCTGGTTTCGCACTGGTCGTTGACGAAGATGTAGCCGCGCTCGTCGAGGGTGACGCCGCTGTCGGCAGCCAGCAGATCGGTGGTAACCGGGCGACGGCCCACGGCCACGATCAGCTTGTCGAACACCATCTTCTGCTCGCCATTGGCGTCAGTGAAGGTGACGGTCACTTGCTTCTTCTTGACTTCGGTGCCGGTCACACGAGCGCCCAGGCGGATGTCCAGGCCCTGCTTGGTCAGGGTCTTCTGGGCTTCCTTGGCGATCTGATCGTCGGCAGCAGCGAGGAACTTGTCCATGGCTTCCAGCACGGTGACTTCGGAACCCAGGCGAGCCCATACCGAGCCCAGCTCTAGACCGATCACACCGGCGCCGATCACGCCCAGCTTCTTCGGCACGCTCTGGAATTCCAGGGCACCGGTGGAGTCGACGATGACGTCCTGATCGACCGGGGCCGGCGGGATCTCAACCGGCTTGGAACCGGAAGCGATGATCACGTGAGCAGCTTCGACTACCTGGGTCTTGCCATCGAGACCGGTCACTTCGACCTGCTTGCCAGCCAGCAGCTTGCCGTGGCCTTCCAGCAGGGTCACGCCGTTGGCCTTGAACAGCGAACCGATACCGCCGGTCAGGTTCTTAACGATGGTGGCCTTGCGACCGATCATCGCCGGTACGTCGATGGTCACGCCCTTGGCTTCGATACCGTGAACAGCGAAGCCTTCTTTGGCTTCGTGGTACTTCCAGGAGCTGTCCAGCAGCGCCTTGGAAGGAATGCAGCCGACGTTCAGGCAGGTACCGCCGAGCGCGATCTTGCCGTCCTTGCCCTGGTATTTCTCGATGCAAGCGGTTTTCAGACCGAGTTGCGCTGCTTTGATGGCGGCTACGTAGCCACCAGGGCCGGCACCGATGACTACCACGTCGAATTTCTGGGTCATAACGTATTCCTTCTCGAATAAACCGGACGGCCCTGCGAACAGGGCCGTCGTGGAGGAGACTGGCTTTTAGATTTCCAGCAGCAGGCGAGCCGGGTCTTCAAGCAAGTTCTTGATGGTCACCAGGAAGGTCACGGCTTCCTTACCATCGATCAGGCGGTGGTCGTAAGACAGCGCCAGATACATCATCGGACGGATCACCACCTGGCCATTGATCGCCATCGGACGCTGGATGATGTTGTGCATACCCAGGATGGCAGCCTGCGGCGGGTTGACGATCGGAGTCGACATCATCGAACCGAAAGTACCACCGTTGGTGATGGTGAAGGTGCCGCCGGTCATCTCTTCGATGGACAGCTTGCCGTCACGCGCCTTCTTGCCGAAGGTGGCGATGCCGCTCTCGATTTCAGCCAGGCTCATCAGCTCGGCATTACGCAGTACCGGAACCACCAGGCCACGGTCGCTGGACACGGCAACACCGATGTCGGCGTAGCCATGGTAAACGATGTCGTTGCCGTCGATCGACGCGTTGACCGCCGGGAAGCGCTTCAGGGCTTCGGTAGCGGCCTTGACGAAGAACGACATGAAGCCCAGGCGCACGCCGTTGTGGGACTTCTCGAACAGATCCTTGTACTTCGAGCGCAGGGCCATGACTTCGGTCATGTCCACTTCGTTGAAGGTGGTCAGCATGGCCATGGAAGACTGAGCTTCGACCAGACGCTCGGCGATCTTGGCGCGCAGGCGGGTCATCGGCACACGCTTCTCGGTACGATCGCCGGTGGCGACGACCGGGGCGGCAGCAGCCGGAGCAGCGGCCGGTTTGGCAGCAGCCGGGGCGTTCTTCTTGGCTTCGACGGCAGCGACCACGTCTTCCTTGGTCACACGGCCGCCTTTGCCGGTGCCGGCGATACTGTTCGGGTCGATGCCGTTCTCTTCGGCCAGCTTGCGCGCGGCCGGGGACAGGATGGCGTCGTCGCCGGCGGCAGCAGCCGGAGCGGCGGCCTGGGCAGGTGCAGCGGCCGGAGCGGCAGCCGGCGCAGCGGCAGCAGCCCCACCTTCGGTCAGTTTGCCCAGCAGCTCGTTGGAAAGAACGGTGTCGCCTTCGTTCTTGATGATTTCAGCGAGGACGCCGTCGGCCTCGGCCAGGACTTCGATCACCACCTTGTCGGTTTCGATGTCGACGATCAGCTCATCGCGCTTGACCGCCTCGCCCGGCTTCTTGTGCCAGGTGGCCACGGTGCCGTCGGCAACCGATTCCGGGAAGGTTGGGGCTTTGATCTCGATAGCCATTGTATGCATTTCCTTAAATTCGGTTTACCGGTAGGCGGCACCTGCCACCTACCGGATGAAGGCGTTAAACAGTAAAGGCGTCCTGCAGCAATTTTTCCTGCTGCTCGGCGTGCATCGACGCATAACCACAAGCCGGGGCCGCCGACGCATCGCGACCGGCGTACTCGAGGAACAGGCCCTTCTTGTGCGCGGTGGCGACACGACGCATGTGATGCTGGCTGCAGTACCAGGCGCCCTGGTTCATCGGTTCTTCCTGACACCAGACGATATGCTTCAGGTTCTTGTACGGTGCCAGAGCCTCGGCCAGATCGTCTTCCGGGAACGGATAGAGCTGCTCGATACGCACGATGGCGATATCTTCGCGGCCTTCGGCACGACGCTTCTCCAGCAGATCGTAGTAAACCTTGCCGCTGCACAGGATCAGGCGCTCGACCTTCTTCGGATCCAGCGAGTCGATCTCGCCGATCACGGTCTGGAAGGAACCTTCGGCCAGATCTTCCAGGGTCGAGATAGCCAGCTTGTGACGCAGCAGCGACTTCGGAGTCAGCACCACCAGCGGCTTGCGCAGCGGACGGATCACCTGGCGACGCAGCATGTGGTAGACCTGCGCCGGGGTGGTCGGTACGCACACCTGCATGTTGTGCTCGGCGCACAGTTGCAGATAACGCTCCAGACGCGCCGAGCTGTGCTCAGGCCCCTGCCCTTCATAGCCATGCGGCAGCAGAACGGTCAGACCGCAGAGACGGCCCCACTTGGTCTCGCCGCTGGAAATGAACTGGTCGAATACCACCTGGGCACCGTTGGCGAAGTCGCCGAACTGGGCTTCCCAGATCACCAGCGCGTTCGGCGTGGTGGTGGCGTAGCCATATTCGAACGCCAGTACCGCTTCCTCGGAGAGGTAGGAGTCGTACAGTTCGAACTTCGGCTGACCTTCGTACAGGTTCTTCAGCGGAACGTAGGTCGAGGCGTCCTTCTGGTTGTGCAGCACCGCATGACGGTGCGAGAAGGTGCCGCGGCCGATGTCCTGGCCAGTCATGCGGATCGGATGACCTTCGACCAGCAGGGTCGCGTAGGCCATGGTTTCGGCGAAGCCCCAGTTGATTGGCAAGCCACCCGCGCCCATCTTCTGACGGTCTTCGAGGATCTTCGCCACCTGACGCTGAACCAGGAAGCCCTCGGGAATTTCCAGCAGCTTGGCGGACAGTTCCTGCAGGGTCTTGAGATCGAAACGGGTGTCGTGACGCGCGGTCCAGGCATGGCCCAGATACGGACGCCAGTCGACGAACAGTTCCTTGTTCGGTTCCTTGACCAGGCTCTTGACCACGTGCTGACCGTTGTCCAGCGCCGTACGGTAGCCATCGATCTTGGCCTGTACGTCATCACTGGTCAGTGTACCGGCTGCGACCAGAGCCTCGGCGTAGAGCTCACGGGTAGTACGCTGCTTGGCGATCTGCTGATACATCAGCGGCTGAGTGCCATTCGGCTCGTCGGCCTCGTTGTGACCACGGCGGCGGTAGCAGACCAGGTCGATGACCACGTCGCGCTTGTACTGCATGCGGTAGTCGACAGCCAGCTGAGTGACGAACAGCACTGCTTCCGGGTCATCACCGTTCACGTGGAAGATCGGCGCCTGAATCATCTTGGCGACGTCGGTGGCGTACTCGGTGGAGCGCGCATCTTCCGGACGGCTGGTGGTGAAGCCAACCTGGTTGTTGATCACGATGTGGATGGTACCGCCAGTCTTGTAGCCGCGGGTCTGCGACATCTGGAAGGTTTCCATGACCACACCCTGACCGGCGAATGCCGCATCACCGTGGATGGAGATCGGCAGCACCTTGTCACCGGTGGCGTCGTTGCGGCGATCCTGACGGGCACGCACCGAACCCTCGACCACCGGAGAAACGATTTCCAGGTGCGAGGGGTTGAACGCCAGCGCCAGGTGCACTTCGCCACCAGCAGTCATGACGTTGGAGGAGAAGCCCTGGTGGTACTTGACGTCCCCCGAGGACAGGCCTTCTGCCTTCTTGCCTTCGAACTCGTCGAACAGGTCGCGCGGGTTCTTGCCGAAGGTGTTGACCAGCACGTTCAGACGGCCACGGTGGGCCATGCCGATAACGATTTCCTTGGTGCCGTAGGAGCCCGAACGCTGAATGATTTCGTCAAGCAGCGGGATCAGGCTTTCGCCACCTTCCAGGCCGAAACGCTTGGTGCCCGGGTATTTGGTACCCAGGTATTTTTCCAGACCCTCGGCAGCGGTGACGCGCTCGAGCACGTGCGCCTGCACTTCGGCGGAAAACTGCGGACGACCACGCACGCTTTCCAGACGCTGGGCGAACCAGTTGCGCTGGCCGGAGTCGACGATATGGGTGAATTCGGCACCGATGGTGCGACAATATGTCTGCTGCAACGCATCGCGGATTTCACGTAGCGTTGCCTCCTCTTTGCCGATGTACAGCTCACCAGTGCGGAAAGTGGTATCCAGATCCGCATCGGTCAGGCCGTAGTGATTGATCGACAGGTCAGACGGCGCAGTGCGCACCCACAGACCCAACGGGTCGAGCTGGGCGGCCTGATGGCCACGCATGCGGTAAGCCTGGATCAAGCGCAGTACTTCCACCTGCTTCTTTTCGTGCTCGCTGCTGACGGCCCCGGCGGAAACCGGCTGGGCACGACGGGAATTCTTGGCGAGCAGGACGAAATGATCGCGAATGGTCGAGTGCGATACGTCCGTTGCAGCGCTGCCGTCGGTCGGCAACTTCTGGAAGTAAGTGCGCCATTCTTCTGGCACAGCGTTGGGATCGTGCAGGTAGAGCTCATAGAGCTCTTCCACGTAGGCAGCGTTGCCACCGGATAGGTGGGCACTGTCCCACATGCGCTGCATCACGCTTTCTTGCATGCTTGGTCACCCTCGGTAAGGGGACACCACCGGCGTGAATACCGCATGGTTCCAATCAAAGTCATGTTGCTGCGACTCGGATGAAGCCAATTGGGTTCCCGCAGATAGTCCGGGTACCAGCCCGGATGCCCCTGCTGGTCGTCATATTTTTCGAGTATGAGCCGCGGCTTTGTGAGCTGCGGCTCTGGCTTTACTGCGAGACCGACCAGGTCGGCCCGCAGGTGTTACAGGTACAGCAACTTGCGAATCAGGTACCGCTCTGCAGCAGCATGTTACGTACGTGACCGATGGCCTTGGTCGGGTTCAGACCTTTCGGGCAAACGTTCACGCAGTTCATGATGCCGCGGCAACGGAACACGCTGAACGGATCGTCCAGCGACGCCAGACGCTCGGCGGTCTTGGTGTCACGGCTGTCGGCCAGGAAGCGATAGGCCTGCAGCAGCGCAGCGGGACCGAGGAACTTGTCCGGATTCCACCAGAACGACGGGCAGCTGGTCGAGCAGCACGCGCACAGGATGCACTCGTACAGGCCGTCGAGCTTCTCGCGCTCTTCCGGCGACTGCAGACGCTCGATGGCCGGAGCCGGAGTATCGTTCTGCAGGAACGGCTGCACCTTCTCGTACTGCTTGTAGAAGATGCTCATATCGACGACCAGGTCACGAATGACCGGCAAACCCGGCAGCGGACGAATCACCAGCTTGCCACCCTTGAGGCCGGCAGCGGAAATCGGCGTGATGCACGCCAGACCGTTCTTGCCATTGATATTCATACCGTCGGAGCCGCAAACGCCCTCACGGCAGGAACGACGATAGGAGAAACCTTCGTCCTGCTCCTTGATCAGCGCCAGCACGTCAAGAACCATGATGTCCTTGCCGCCGGTGTCGACCTGGAAGTCCTGCATGAACGGAGCAGCGTCCTTCTCCGGGTTGTAGCGATAAACACTGACTTGCAACATCTCAGTCACCCTTAATAAGTCCGAACCTTGGGTTCAAATGCCGGAACGGTCTTCGGCGCGAAGTTCACGTCACGCTTGGCTACGCGCTTCTCACCCGGGAAGTACAGGGAGTGGCACAGCCAGTTCTGATCGTCGCGCTCTTCGAAGTCTTCGCGAGCATGCGCACCACGGGACTCTTTGCGAGCCTCGGCTGCGATAGCGGTCGCTTCGGCAACTTCGAGCAGGTTTTGCAGTTCCAGCGCCTCGATACGGGCGGTGTTGAAGGCCTGACTCTTGTCCGCGATCTTGACCTTGGCGATACGCTCGCGGAGATCGGCCAGCTGGGTGATACCTTTCTGCATGTATTCGCCGGTACGGAATACACCGAAGTAGTTCTGCATGCACTGTTGCAGCTCGCGCTTGAGCGGGGCCACGTCTTCGCCAGTGCTGCGCTCGTTGACGCCAGCCAGACGCGACAGGGACTGCTCGATGTCGGTTTCGCTGGCCCCACGCACTTCCACGCCTTCTTTCAGCGCTTTTTCCAGGTGCAGACCAGCGGCGCGACCGAACACAACCAGGTCGAGCAGCGAGTTGCCGCCCAGACGGTTGGCACCATGCACAGATACGCAGGCCACTTCACCGACAGCGAACAGACCTTCGATGATCTTGTCGTTGCCGTTGGCGTCCTGGGTGATGGCCTGACCGTGAATGTTGGTGGCAACGCCACCCATCATGTAGTGGCAGGTCGGGATAACCGGGATCGGCGCAACGACCGGGTCGACATGTGCGAAGGTCTTCGACAGTTCGCAGATGCCCGGCAGACGGCTGTGCAGCACTTCCTCGCCCAGGTGGTCGAGCTTGAGCAGTACGTGATCCTTGTTCGGACCAACACCGTTACCGGCGATAACCTCTTTGACCATCGAGCGGGCAACCACGTCGCGACCAGCCAGGTCTTTGGCGTTGGGCGCGTAACGCTCCATGAAGCGCTCGCCATGGGCGTTGATCAGGTAACCACCCTCACCGCGGCAGCCTTCGGTAACCAGTACACCAGCGCCGGCAATACCGGTCGGGTGGAACTGCCACATTTCGATGTCCTGCACCGGCACGCCGGCACGCAGGGCCATGCCCACGCCGTCACCGGTGTTGATCAGGGCGTTGGTCGTGGAGGCATAGATACGGCCGGCACCACCAGTGGCCAGAACAACGGCCTTGGAGCGGATGTAGACGGTTTCGCCGGTTTCGATGCAGATGGCGATGACGCCAACGATGGCACCGTCCTGGTTCTTCACCAGATCAACCGCGTACCACTCGTTGAGGAACGAGGTACCGGCCTTCAGGTTGGCCTGATACAGGGTGTGCAGCAGCGCGTGACCGGTACGGTCGGCGGCGGCACAGGTACGGGCAGCCTGAGTCGGATTGTCCGGACCCTTGGACTGACCACCGAACGGACGCTGATAGATGCGGCCCTGTTCGGTACGGGAGAACGGCAGCCCCATGTGTTCGAGTTCGAACACGGCTTCCGGACCAACGGAGCACATGTACTCGATAGCGTCCTGGTCACCGATGTAGTCGGAACCCTTGACGGTATCGTACATATGCCAGCGCCAGTCATCGTTCGGGTCGGCCGAAGCGATGGCGCAGGTGATGCCACCCTGAGCGGAAACGGTGTGCGAACGAGTCGGGAACACCTTGGTGACCACGGCAGTCTTGTGACCACCCTGAGCCAGTTGCAGCGCAGCACGCATGCCGGCGCCGCCGCCACCTACGATGATGGCGTCATAGGAAAGAGTACGGATGCTAGCCATGAATCAGAAACCCCACAGAATCTGCACGCCCCAGACGAACATCGCGAACATCGCAATGCCACACACGGCCTGGAACAGGAAACGCACGCCAGTCGCCCACTTGCCCAGCGCCATCGGCGTCAGGTAGTCGGTGGAAATGGTCCACATGCCAACCCAGGCGTGCACACTCAGCGCAACCAGAGCCAGCAGGCTGAAAATGCGCATTGCGGTATTCGAGAACAGACCATGCCACTCGGCGTAGCCCATGCCCGGATTGCAGATCACATAGCCCAGCAGAAACAGCGTGTAAGCCGCGAGAACAACCGCAGAAACGCGTTGCGCCATCCAGTCATAGAGGCCCGAACGCGAGAAATTCGTGACATTGGTTACCATATCCACACCCCCAGCAGCACGATCACGATCACCGCAACGGCGATGACGATCTTCGAGCCCAGCTTGCCGCCTTCCAGCGTCTCGCCGATGCCCATGTCCATGATCAAGTGGCGCACGCCGGCCACCAGGTGATACAGCAGAGCGGACAGAAGACCCCAGATCACGAACTTGGCCAGCGGACTGGTCAGGCATTCTTTCACCTGGGCGAAGCCCTCTTCGGAGGTCAGCGACTTGTCGAGGCCGAACAGCAGAATGGCGATACCGACAAAGAGGATGACACCGGAGATACGGTGAAGAATGGATGTATAAGCGGTGACTGGGAGCTTGATAGTCCTAAGGTCTAGGTTTACAGGTCGTTGGCTATTCACGGCTTTTATCACACTGAGAGCCCCTAACTATCAGGGCAAAGTTGTTGGGAAGTGCACTGGTCAGGTACCCATCACCCAAGGAGTGACGACCGCCATAATATGGCCGCAAAGCCCCTGACGGTCGGGCGCAGAGTATAGACAGTTAGCAGACTAATGACAATGCAATGCCCTACCCCAAAAAGCGCATTGCAGCCTTTAAACAAATGGCGTAAATAGCGGCCTTTTTTCGTTGAAAATCCCGTGCAAACCCTTCTACTGCCTGGGTTCTCGCAAATTGACTTTCGAATTTATCCCACTATAGTGGTGCGGGCCCTGCGTGGGGGGCTGTCTGATGATTTCAAGCATAACTAGGAGGCCACATATGGCTGACAAAAAAGCGCAGTTGATCATCGAGGGCAATGCCCCCGTCGAACTGCCCGTTCTGACCGGCACTGTTGGTCCCGAAGTAATAGATGTGCGGAGCCTGACCGCCACGGGTCGGTTCACCTTTGATCCTGGTTTCATGTCGACCGCCTCCTGCGAGTCGAAGATCACCTACATCGACGGCGACAAGGGAGTCCTGCTGCACCGCGGCTACCCCATCGAGCAACTCGCCGAGAAATCCGACTACCTGGAAACCTGCTACCTGCTGCTTAACGGCGAACTGCCGACCCAGGAAGAAAAGGCCAAGTTTGTCAGCACCATCAAGAACCACACCATGGTTCACGAGCAGCTGAAGACCTTCTTCAACGGCTTCCGCCGCGATGCCCACCCGATGGCCATCATGTGCGGCGTGGTCGGCGCCCTCTCCGCCTTCTACCACGACTCGCTGGACATCAATAACCCGCGCCATCGCGAAATTTCCGCCATGCGCCTGATCGCGAAGATGCCGACCATCGCCGCGATGACCTACAAGTACTCCATGGGCCAGCCCATGATGTACCCGCGCAACGACCTGAACTACGCGGAAAACTTCCTGCACATGATGTTCAACACCCCGGCCGAGATCAAACCGATCAGCCCGGTGCTGGCCAAGGCGATGGACAAGATCTTCATCCTCCACGCCGACCATGAGCAGAACGCCTCCACGTCCACCGTACGTCTGGCCGGCTCTTCCGGTGCCAACCCGTTCGCCTGTATCGCCGCCGGCATCGCCGCGCTGTGGGGTCCGGCTCATGGCGGTGCCAACGAAGCGGTGCTGACCATGCTCGACGAAATCGGCAGCGTGGAGAACATCGACAAGTTCGTGGCCAAGGCCAAGGACAAGAACGATCCGTTCAAGCTGATGGGCTTCGGCCATCGCGTGTACAAGAACTTCGACCCGCGCGCCAAGGTCATGAAACAGACCTGCGACGAAGTACTGGCCGAGCTGGGCATCAACGACCCGCAGCTGGAACTGGCGATGAAGCTGGAAGAGATCGCGCGCAACGATCCTTACTTCAAGGAGCGCAACCTCTACCCGAACGTGGACTTCTACTCGGGCATCATCCTCAAGGCCATCGGCATTCCGACCTCGATGTTCACCGTGATATTCGCCCTGGCCCGCACCGTCGGCTGGATCTCGCACTGGAAGGAAATGCTCTCCGGCCCGTACAAGATCGGCCGTCCGCGTCAGCTGTACACCGGTTACGAGCAGCGCGATCTGCCCAGCAACCGCGGCTGATCGCACCGCCAAACAAAAAGGCTGCCTATCCGGCAGCCTTTTTTATTTGCGTAAAAGTTTTCCGCGTCAGCGCCCTTCCACCTTTGCCCGCAAGCCCTGCAGGG
This sequence comes from Pseudomonas sp. Z8(2022), assembly GCF_025837155.1. Classification (NCBI taxonomy): domain Bacteria; kingdom Pseudomonadati; phylum Pseudomonadota; class Gammaproteobacteria; order Pseudomonadales; family Pseudomonadaceae; genus Pseudomonas; species Pseudomonas sp. Z8(2022). Next base: position 2,444,965 of record NZ_CP107549.1, read on the forward strand.
TCTGCAACGGCGCATCGACGACGAAACTGTTGGCCAGCCAGGAGGGCACGCTGCCACCCGGCTCGGTATGCACCTCGTAGGTCACTTCCACCCTGCCGCCATCCAGCGGCTTCAGGCGCCACTGACCCTCGACGCGCTGCACGCGCACGAAGCCCTTTTCTTCCGGCAGACGCTCCGGCACGGCCTTGAGCAGGCGCGTGATACCGCCATCGGCATCGGTTCGCCTGGTCACCTGAATCACCGAGTCGCGCGCCTTCACCGGCCAGGGCATTTCGAATCGGGTGTACAGCTCGCTCACATCGCCCCTGGTTTCCAGCAGGCGCTGCTGCTGACAACTGAATATCCAGGAGCAGGAACCCTCGACATCCTCCTGCGCAGCCTGCACCGCAGCCAGATCGCCATTGATCGTCACCACGCCGCGATAGGCCTTGTACTTCGACCCTGGCACGTCAGCCAGATACACCCTGACGCCCTCTTCTTCTCGCTCCAGCTGCCATTGCCTTTCGGCAGCCTGAGCAGCGGTCGCACATATCAGCATGGCCAGAACGGAATAACGCATCATCTTCGAGCAACTCCCGGTGAGACTGTTAGCGTTCGACCCGCACGACCTGCAAGCGGTTCAGATCGTCAGGCGGTCGCCTGCTCCAGCCAGCCCAACATACGGATGGCACTCTCACGATCACTGCCGCACAGCTGCTCTTCCGCCTTGAACCCGGCGCACACAGGAGGCCTCTCCGGTCGCCCGAAAATGGCGCAGAGATAATCGGCATTGAGATGAATACAGCGCACTCCCGCGGGCTTGCCGTTGGGCATGCCGGGAATTGGCGAGCTGATGGAAGGCGCGATGCAGCAGGCACCGCAACCGGCACGACACTCCATGAAACGACCTCGACTGGAAGCGAACGGCGGCGATCCTAATGAGGTGCGCGCCGCTCGTCGAGGTCTTTGGCGATCAGCGGTTACGCTGCAGGCGCGCCAGCAGGCTGGAGGTATCCCAGCGACCACCGCCCATGGCCTGGACGTCAGCGTAGAACTGATCGACCAGCGCCGTCACCGGCAGTTGCGCTCCATTGCGGCGCGCCTCTTCAAGCAGGATCGACAGGTCCTTGCGCATCCAGTCGACCGCAAAGCCGAAGTCGAACTCACCGGCCAGCATGGTCTTGTAGCGATTTTCCATCTGCCACGACTGCGCGGCGCCCTTGCTGATCACGTCGACCACGGCATGACCATCGAGGCCCGCACACTGGGCGAAATTCAGCGCCTCGGCCAGCCCCTGCACCAGTCCGGCGATGCAGATCTGGTTGACCATCTTGCTCAACTGACCGCTGCCGACCGGCCCCATCAGACGCATCATTCGCGCGTAGCACTGGATCACCGGCTCGGCCGTCGCATAGGTCTCGGCCTCGCCACCAACCATGACGGTCAGCACGCCATTGACCGCTCCCGCCTGGCCACCAGACACCGGCGCATCGAGAAAGCCCAGGCCACGCTCGGCGGCGACAGCCGCCAGCTCGCGCGCCACGTCGGCGGATGCGGTGGTGTGATCGACCAGGATGGCACCCGGCGCCATGCCGGCGAAGGCCCCCTGCTCGCCCAGAATCACGCTACGCAGGTCGTCGTCATTGCCGACGCAACACATCACCAGCTCGGCACCTGCTGCGGCCTCGCGCGGGGTCGGAGCGCTACTGCCTGCGTATTCACCCATCCACTGCTCGGCCTTACCCGGCGAACGGTTATAGACCGTGACCTGATGACCTTTACGGGCAAGATGCCCGGCCATCGGATACCCCATAACGCCCAAGCCGATAAATGCGACCTTTGCCATAACAACCTCCTCCGGACATAGGCCGCAGAGCCTAACACGAGGTTTGCCCTGACCGAAAAGGCCTTCCATACTGCCTGCCAATCGGCCCTGAGCAAGGCCTTGCGAACGATTAGGAGCACCAATGGGACATTGGTTGGTCATCGACCTGGAAGCCACGACTGACGAAGGTGGCTGGCCGATGCAGGAAATGGAAATCATCGAGATCGGCGCCAGCCTGGTCGGCGCAGATGGCCATGAGCGCGATCACTTTCAGCGCATCGTCAAACCGCAGCGACGTCCGTGCCTGACCGACTTCTGCCGCGAACTCACCCACATCACCCAGGCCGATGTCGACAGTGCAGCCTCGCTGCCCCAGGTCTGGGGGCAGTTCGAGCGCTGGCTATCGCAGCACGCACCGCGTCTGGCCGGCTGGAGCAGCTGGGGTGACTACGACCGACGTCAGCTGGAACAGGAATGGCGCCAGCATCAACTGAGCAGCCTGCTCGCCAAAGTGCCCCACCTGAATCTGAAACAGGCTTTCGCCAAGGCTCGCCAACTACAGCGCCCGGTCGGCCTGCACTGCGCGCTGCAACTGGCAGGCATGCAGTTTCAGGGGCAACAGCACCGTGCGCTCGAAGACGCGCGCAACACCGCGCGCCTGCTGCCACTGGTACTTCCTCTCAAAGACTGATGACGAAAAAAAGGCGCTTGGGCATACTGGCGCCCCTTTTATTACCACCGTTTTGTCCCAACCCATTCCGAGGAATCGCAGATGTTCAAGGTCAACGAGTACTTCGACGGCACCGTCAAATCCATCGGCTTCGCCATGGCCGAAGGTCCTGCCACCATCGGCGTGATGGCCCCGGGCGAATACGAGTTCGGCACCAGCCAGCTGGAAGTCATGCATGTCGTCGCCGGCGCCCTGACCGTCAAGCTGCCTGGCAGCGACAGCTGGAACACCTTCGAAGCCGGCAGCCAGTTCACCGTCGAAGCCAACAGCAAGTTCCAGCTGAAGGTGGCCGTGGATACCGCCTACCTCTGCGAATACCGCTAAGCCGCACAGCGTTCAAAGAACCGGCCCTCAGCGGCCGGTTTTTCTTTTTCCCCAGTCAGGACCCACGCCATGCCACGCTCTGCTCTTCTCGTCCCCATTGCTTTGCTCGTGGTGGCCATGGTCTCGATTCAGAGCGGCGCATCGCTGGCCAAGAACCTGTTTCCTCTGGTTGGCGCCGAAGGCACGACGACGCTGCGCCTGGTGCTCGGGGCGATCATCCTGTCGCTGGTGATGCAGCCGTGGCGCGCCAGGCTGGACCTGCGCAAATGCCATGCCCTGCTGGCCTACGGTCTGGCGCTCGGCGGCATGAACCTGCTGTTCTACATGTCGCTGCAGAGCATCCCGCTGGGCATCGCCGTGGCGCTGGAGTTCACCGGCCCTTTGGCACTGGCGCTGTTCTCCTCGCGTCGTCTGCTGGATTTCGTCTGGGTGATCCTGGCCATCACCGGCCTGTGGATGCTGCTGCCAACCGGCGCCACGCAAAGCGCCATCGACCCGCTCGGTGCGGCTCTGGCACTCGGCGCCGGCATCTGCTGGGCGCTGTACATCATCTTTGGGCAAAAGGCAGGCGCCCAGCATGGCCGCCACACCGTCGCCCTGGGCACCTGGGTCGCCGCGCTGCTGGTATTGCCCATCGGCGTCTGGCATGCCGGCAGCGAGCTGCTGAGCCTTGACCTGCTGCCTATCGCCCTGGGCGTCGCGGTGCTGTCTTCCGCCCTGCCCTACAGCCTGGAGATGGTGGCACTGACGCGCCTGCCAGCGCGCACCTTCAGCGTGCTGATGAGCCTGGAGCCGGCGATCGCAGCGCTCTGCGGCCTGGCCTTTCTCGGCGAGAAGCTGTTCTGGGGCCAGTGGCTGGCGGTAGGCGCGATCATCATTGCCTCGGCGGGCGCCGCCGCCACCATCAAGCCCAAGAGCTAGCGACCGAACTGCAGCTCGGCCAGGCGCGCATACAGCGGACTGCTTTCGATCAGCTCGGCATGACTGCCAATGGCAGCCAGGCGCCCCTGCTCGATCACTGCGATGCGGTCCGCCTGCTTCACCGTAGCCAGACGATGTGCGATCACCAGCGTGGTACGCCCGGCCATCAGCGACGGCAGCGCCTGCTGGATCAGGTGCTCACTCTCGGCATCCAGAGCACTGGTGGCCTCATCGAGCAGCAGGATCGGCGCATCGGCCAGCAACGCGCGGGCAATCGCCAGGCGCTGACGCTGCCCACCGGAAAGCCCCAGCCCGGCTTCACCCAGGTGGGTCTGGTAGCCCTGCGGCAGGCGCTGGATGAATTCATGGGCGTGCGCCGCCCGTGCAGCGGCTTCCACCTCGGCCTGGCTGGCCTCAAGGCGACCATAGCGAATATTGTCCTCGACCGAACCGAAGAACAGCGCCGGGTTTTGCGAAACCAGGGCGAAGCAGGCGCGCAGCTCACGCGGGTCCAGCTGATCGATCGGCACGCCGTCGATGAGGATGCGCCCTGACTGGGGATCGAAGAAACGCAGCAGCAGATCGAACAGCGTCGACTTTCCGGCTCCGGACGGCCCGACCAGCGCCAGCGTTTCACCCGCCGCCACCTGCAGATCGATGCCATCTATGGCGTAACTTTCCGAACGCGACGGATAGGCAAAACGCACGCCCTGCAACTCGATACGGCCCTGGACCGGTTGCGCCAGATGCTGCGGCTGCTCAGGCGCGACGATGGCATTGCCGGCACTCAACAGCTCACCGATACGTTCGGCGGCGCCCGCTGCGCGCTGCAGCTCACCGATCACCTCGCTCAGGGTGCCGAAGGAAGAGCCGACGATCAGGCTGTAGAAGACGAAGGCTGCCAGATCGCCGCCGGAAATCCGTCCGGCGATCACATCCATGCCGCCGACCCAGAGCATCACCCCCACTGCTCCAAGCACCAGCACGATCACCACGGTGATCAGCCAGGAACGCTGGGCAATGCGCTTGCGCGCCACATCGAACGCTGCCTCGGCGGACTCGCCGAAACGTCGCTTGTCCTCGTTCTGGTGGTTGTAGGCCTGTACCGTCTTGATCTGCCCCAGCACCTCGCCGACATAGCTGCCGACATCGGCCACGCAATCCTGACTCTGCCGCGACAGCGCACGGACGCGACGGCCGAACAGCAGAATCGGCGCCACCACCAGCGGCAGGGCCAGCAGGACGATACCGCTGAGTTTCGGGTTGGTGATCACCAGCAGCACACTGCCACCAATCAGCATGATCAGGTTGCGCAGCGCCATCGACAGCGACGAACCGATCACCGACTGCAACAGCGTGGTGTCGGTGGTCAGCCGCGACTGGATTTCCGAGCTGCGATTGCTTTCGTAGAAGCCGGGATGCAGCTCGATCAGGTGATCGAACACACGCCGCCGGATGTCGGCCACCACCCGCTCGCCGATCCACGACACCAGGTAGAAACGCGTATAGGTGCCGAACGCCAGCGCCAGCACCAGCACGAAGAACAGCAGCAGCGATTGACGCAACGCGGCCGGCGACTGCGTGGCCAGGCCCTGATCCACCAGCAGCTTGATGCCCTGCCCCATGGACAGGGTGATCGCCGCCGTGAACAGCAAGGCCAGCAGCGCACCCAGCACCCGACCGCGATAAGGCGCGATGAAACGCCAGGCCAGGCGCAGCGCGCCGCGCTGGCGAGAAGACAGCATCGAGATCATACGAGCCTCAGGAGTCGCTGGCGGTGGGCGCCTCGGCCAGCCAGGCCACGGCACATAGTCCCAGCGCAGCCAGGTTGGTGGAAAGTGGATTGAACGCCTGGATCAACAGATGGGGACTGAGCAGCGCCACATCAAGCAACAGCACCAGCAATGCACCACCGGCAACCAGCAGGGGCCAGCGCCGCCGACGCACACTCAACAGCAGGATGCCCAGGAGAATTTCGGCGAAACCACCAACAGCTGCGATTAGCTGCGGCGCGAACAAAGGGTGATTCGGCAAGCCGTGGGCCTGGATCATCGCCACCTCATCCGGACTCAACCAGACAAGCTTCGGCGCCAGGCCATGCCAGATGAATACAGCCGCCAGTGCCAGCCGAGCGAGCCAGGCAATCCGCACCAGGCGCCGTTCAGTCATGCAGAAAGCGCCCGGCATGATCGGCCGTGGGCAGCATGCACACGGCGTGACGACCAAACAGGCGATAGCGATTCAGCGCGATGCGGTCGTAGCACCAGTCGCGCAGCGGTCTCGGCACCAGGCGCAACACCCTCAATGCACGCCAGGGCAGCGGCAACCGGGCAAGAATGCGCAGCCAGGCATCGGTGCGTACATGCAGGCCGGCATCATCGACCAGCGCCATGCTATCGAAGCGGTCGGTGGGCAGGCCGTACCAGGCCAGCAACGCCTGCCCCCGGGCAGACTGCACGGATGCCAGACGAAACTGCCGCGCATCATCGTGACGAATGAGAAACTTCGCCCAGCCGTTGCACAGCTTGCAGACGCCATCGAACAGTACGATGCGCTCGCCAGCGGCGCGACCAGGCGCTAGTTCCGTCATTGGCTGACACTCGCCTGCCGGGCCGCAGGCCGATAGTGGCCAGTGATGCGGTAGGCGAACAGAATGTCCTCCTCCTGCGTGCCACGGCCGATGTTGTGCAGGATCAGCGGTGCTCCATCATGAGTCTGGCGATCACTGACGATGCCGATATGGGTCAGGCCGCGTCCCAGATCCCAGGTAACGATGTCGCCGGCCCGATAGGAATCGGCGTCCTGGCTGACCGGCAGCGACCAGCCCTGGCGCTTGAACCAGGTCATCAGGTTGGGCACACGGCGGTGATCGATGTTGCTGTCCGGCCGGCTCAGGCCCCAGTTCTTCGGGTAGACGGCGAAGTTGCCGCGCATGTCGCGATGCACCGCTTCCTGCAGATCCAGCCCCTGCTGGCGCAACGCACGGATCACCACATCGGTGCACACGCCGGTGGCCATCGGCACGTCGCCGCCGGGGTAACTCAGCTGGCGGTAGGCCGGGTCGTAACCCAGGGTCACGCCGACCTGTTTGCGCGCATCCAGCACCAGCCTGTCAGCCTCGATGGCCTGCGCGGCAAGCGCCAGCAACCAGGCGAGCAGTAGAACCAGTATGCGCATTTCGATCTCCTATCGACTCAGGGGGTAGAGCAACTCTTCCTTGTAACCCGCCCAGACCCGCACGGTATCGGGGAAGGCATCGTCCAGCGTCACATCACCACTGTCGACCAGCAGCGGCCGACCTTCCAGTGTCGCCAGCTTGCGCTTGGTGGCGACCACACGCAGACGTTCCAGACCGAGGGCACGCAGCACGCGCGGGCTGACCTGCTGATTGCCGCGACCGATGATATGCCCCTGGCCACCGATGGCGGTCACCAGCAAGTATGCTGGATGCCCGTCAACCAGCGCGAACAGCTGGGCTTCGTTGACGTCGCGGGCAATCACCTGGCCATCTTCGATCACATCGACGCCGAGCAAGGTGGTTTCCAGCCCGAGGTTCTGCGCCAGGCCGTGCAGCGTCGAACCGGGGCCGAACACATAACGAGCGCCCGGCTCCCACTCGCTCTCCAGCCAGGCAGCCAGATCGGCCAGCACCAGCTCTTCGGACTCCACGCCACCCTGTTTGACCGCCTGCACATAACCGCCTTCCTGCGGCACGCACAGCTCGCCGTACCAGCGCGCAGTGACGCGCCCTTCACGAAGCGCAGCCTCGTCGATATCGCGCACTTCGCCATTGGCCAGACGCACCAGACCGCCTTCGACCAGCCGCGCGGTCAGCTCACCCGCCGCACGCGGGCTGATGGCGTAGACCCCGGACTGGATCTTGACCCCGGCCGGAATACCCAGCACTGGCTGCGAGACGTTCACCACCGCGCAGACGTCGCGCGCAGTACCGTCCCCGCCGGCAAACAGAATCAAGGCCACGCCGGCTTCCTGCAGCTGCTGCACGGCACGCCGGGTATCTTCGGCGGTGGTCGCACCTGCACTCAGCTCCCCCAGCAAACGATGATCGAAGCCCATCTGCGCCAACAGATCGCCCCCCATGGCGCCGGGATAAGTGATGAACTCGATGCGCTCGCGGAGGGTCAACAACTGTTCAAGTGCGGTGCGTGTACGTTGCGCCGCCTTTGGCTCGACCCCCAGAGCCAGCGCCTGCTCGGCCATGCCGTCGCTGCCCTTGAATGCTGCCGGGCCACCCAGCCCTGCCAGTGGATTGATGATCAGACCAATACGAAAACGCGCCATGCATCCCTCGTTACACGCGGACTGGCACACAGCCAGCCATACAACTTCACCAAGTGCCTTGTGACGGCGTTACGCCGCCGCAGTGTCACCAGGCCTTCTTGTGACAACCCCAGACTGACGAGCATTACCGATGAGGAGACAGGTCATGAGCTTGCAAGACAATGCTCATCATCCCGCCCCCCAGCAGCCGCAGGAGCCGGTGGTCGGTTTTATCATTGATGGCGAGGGCCGCGAAGTGCCCATCACCGAAGACATGATTCAGCAGACCTGCACCACCCTGGAAGAAAGCCGCCAGCCTGCCCATCAGCAGGGCTGAGCCGCAAGCGCCAGGCACACGGTGCCTGTGGCAGGCTAAGCATTCAATCGCGCGGCACCAGTTTCAGCGCCAGCGAGTTGATGCAGTAGCGCAGCCCGGTCGGGCGCGGGCCATCCGGAAATACGTGCCCGAGATGGGCATCGCACTTGGCGCATTTGACCTCGATGCGATGCATGCCGTGGCTAAAGTCATCAACGCTGGCGATCACCTCGTCATTGATCGGCTGGAAATAGCTGGGCCAGCCGCTGCCGGAATCGTACTTGGCGTCCGAATCGAACAGGGCTTCCCCGCAGCAGGCGCAATGGTAGACACCTGGGGTCTTGCTGTCGTGATAGGCGCCGGTGAACGGCCGCTCCGTGCCACCCAAACGACAGACGTGAAACTGCTCGTCGGTCAGTTCTTCACGCCAGCTTTCCAGGGGTTTGTCGACTTTATTCACGAACAGGCTCCTCCGCGGTAATGGGGCGATAGTGACGCACAGGTAGCCACAGCACTTGCGCCAGCAGCGTCACAGGCAAGAGGCGCGGCTGCCAGCTCAATGTGCGTCAGGTGGCAGGCCAGAAAAAAGCAGGGCTTATACCTTTGCCACGCTCAGGTCGCCACGTATGATTCGACCCCAGTCTGTCACCCACGTTACGGGCTGCCAAGATTCTCCGCCGGGAGAATTTTGCAGCGTGCTTCAGTGGGTTTTCCTTAGCTCGGGATTCCTTACATGCAGGTCAGCAAATCGAACAAGCTCGCCAACGTCTGCTACGACATTCGCGGGCCGGTGCTCAAGCACGCCAAGCGTCTGGAAGAGGAAGGCCACCGCATCCTCAAGCTGAACATCGGCAACCCGGCGCCGTTCGGTTTCGAAGCGCCGGAAGAGATTCTCCAGGACGTGATCCGCAACCTGCCCACCGCCCAGGGCTACAGCGACTCCAAGGGTCTGTTCAGCGCACGCAAGGCGGTGATGCAGTACTACCAGCAGAAGCAGGTCGAAGGCGTCACCATCGAGGACATCTACCTCGGCAACGGCGTATCCGAGCTGATCGTCATGGCCATGCAGGCACTGCTCAACAACGGTGACGAGGTACTCATCCCGGCCCCCGACTATCCACTGTGGACAGCTGCCGTGGCCTTGTCCGGCGGCAAGCCGGTGCACTACCTGTGCGACGAGCAGGCCGGCTGGTTCCCGGACATCGCCGACATGCGCGCCAAGATCACGCCCAACACCAAGGCGCTGGTGCTGATCAACCCGAACAACCCGACCGGCGCGGTGTATTCGAAGGAAGTCCTGCAGGACATCGTCGAACTGGCTCGCCAGCACAACCTGGTGGTCTTCTCCGACGAGATCTACGACAAGATCCTCTACGACGACGCCGTGCATATCAGCACCGCCTCGCTGGCACCCGACGTGCTGTGCCTGACCTTCAACGGCCTGTCCAAGAGCTACCGCGTGGCCGGCTTCCGCTCCGGCTGGGTGGCGATTTCCGGGCCCAAGCACAAGGCACAGAGCTACATCGAAGGCCTGGACATCCTCGCCAACATGCGCCTGTGCGCCAACGTGCCAAGCCAGCACGCGATCCAGACCGCACTCGGTGGCTACCAGAGCATCAACGACCTGGTGCTGCCGGGCGGTCGCCTGCTGGAACAGCGCAACCGCGCCTGGGAACTGCTCAATGACATCCCGGGCGTCAGCTGCGTCAAGCCAATGGGGGCGTTGTACGCCTTCCCCAGAATCGACCCGAAGGTCTGCCCGATCCACAACGACGAGAAGTTCGTCCTCGACCTGCTGCTTTCCGAAAAGCTGCTGATCGTCCAGGGCACCGCCTTCAACTGGCCGTGGCCGGATCACTTCCGTGTGGTCACCCTGCCCCGCGTCGATGACCTGGAGCAGGCCATCGGCCGTATCGGCAACTTCCTCAAGACCTACCGCCAGTAGGCCCCTATGGATCTGCAGATCGACGATTTCTACAAGGACGCGGCCAGTGGCCTGCTGATGCTCTATCAGGCCTTCCCGCGCAAGATGGCGCTGTACGTGGAAGACCTGATCGGCCGCGAGGAACCGGACGAATTCGGCCTGCCCAGCAAGCGCCACCAGGCCTGCCTGGGCGCACTGCTGTGGCTGGCCGAGGAAGGTTATCTGCGTTTCGAGTCGACCATCGCCTACGACGCCCTGGACCAGGCCGTGCTCAGTGAAAAGGGCTTCATGCGCCTGTCCCGCGGGGTGCCGCACGTGCTCCCCGAGGGCGAACCGCTGCCTCCCAGTGTGCGCCGCGTGCACGCTACCCTGGCCTTTCAGCTGCGCGAGGCCCTGGCCCGCCAGCACGGGGAGCGCCTTGCCCGACTGACCCGTCTGCTGTTCGAAAGCCAGACGGCACAACCAAGCGACATAGTTTGAAATAGTCGATGGTTGAAAGCCCCGGGGGGGCGCCCTTATATAGCCGGCATTACTCGTACGTCTTTCCCGTGAGGAGTCCGTTCACACCATGATGCGCATTATGTTGTTCCTGGCCACCAACCTGGCGGTGCTGATCATCGCCAGCATCACCCTCAAACTGCTGGGGGTCGACCGCTTCACCGGCCAGAACCATGGCAGCCTGCTGATCTTTTGCGCCGTGTTCGGTTTCGCCGGTTCGCTGGTGTCGCTCTTCCTGTCCAAGTGGATGGCGAAGATGAGCACCGGTACCCAGATCATCACCCAGCCGCGTACCCGCCATGAGCAGTGGCTGCTGCAGACCGTTGAAGAACTGTCACGCGATGCCGGCATCAAGATGCCGGAAGTGGGCATCTTCCCGGCCTACGAGTCCAACGCCTTCGCCACCGGCTGGAACAAGAACGACGCGCTGGTCGCCGTCAGTCAGGGCCTGCTCGAGCGATTCTCCCCGGATGAAGTGCGCGCCGTGCTGGCTCACGAAATCGGTCACGTGGCCAACGGCGACATGGTCACCCTGGCCCTGATCCAGGGCGTGGTGAACACCTTCGTGATGTTCTTCGCGCGGATCTTCGGCAACTTCGTCGACAAGGCAATCCTGAAGAACGAGGAAGGCCACGGCATCGGCTATTTCCTGGCGACCATCTTCGCCGAACTGGTGCTGGGCATCCTGGCCAGCATCATCGTCATGTGGTTCTCGCGCAAACGTGAGTTCAAGGCCGACGAAGCAGGTGCCCGCCTGGCCGGCACCGGTGCGATGATCGCCGCGCTGCAGCGCCTGCGTGCCGAACAGGGCGTACCGGTGCACATGCCTGACAGCCTCACCGCCTTCGGCATCAACGGCGGCCTGAAGAACGGTCTGGCCGGCCTGCTGATGACCCACCCGCCGCTGGAAGACCGTATCGAGGCGCTGCGTCGCCTGGGCTGATTCTTCGCTACACACGAAAAAGGCGACCCTGGGTCGCCTTTTTCATTGGGCGCTGCCGTTAGCGACGCGTCAGGTGGAAAACGTGCTCCTCCACCTTGGCAAGGCCGCTGTCGCTAAAGCGCGGATTGCCGGTCAGCACGTCCTTTTCCTCGACCATGTGCAACATCCAGCCGGAAGCGAAATGCCGTTCCAGCTCGGCGTTCTCGACCGAAAAGGGCGGGCCATCCATCCGCTGCTGGTCATAGACCAGAGTCACCAGCAACCCTTGACAGGCAGCCGGCAGAACAGCCTGCATATGCGCGACATAACGCTCGCGCATTTCCGGTGGCAGGGCGATCAGAGCGGCACGGTCATAGAAGGCCTGGCAGTCGGCCACATCGTCACGGCTCAATGCAAAAAAGTCGCCGCAGAGAATCCGCAGCCTGTCCGCCTCATAGACCTTGAACGCCCCCTGCTGGGAAATCTGCGGCTGCACATCACGTTCGGTAAAGAAATCCTGCACCGCGCGCTCCGCCAGCTCGACACCGATCACCCTGTGCCCCTGTTGCGCCAGCCAGGCCAGATCGAGGCTCTTGCCACATAGCGGCACCAGCACAGCGGCATCGTTCATCAGCCCGAGCGCGGACCAGTGCCGGCGCAGGTAACCGTTGACCTTCTCCTGATGAAAACCGATTTGGCTGCGCGCCCAGCGCTCCTGCCAGAATGTCGCGTGCATACCCACTCCCCTCGCCTAAACTGAAATCAACAATACTGCGCGCCAGATAACCCCATGCCAGCACGCCATCTGCTTCTTTGCCTGCCCTTGGTCGTCGGCATGCTGGCCCAGGAGGCCAGCGGCGAAGACAACCCGATCGTACGTCTCGATACCAGCCTCGAAGCCCCTTACCAGGTGGTGGTCGATGGCGAACTCAGCGGCAGATCGGTCACTGTACTCCAATGCATCTTCAGCCGACTGCAGCAGCCATACCAGATCCAGCTCACCTCACTCAGCAGAGCCCGACAGAACGTCAGCCGACGCATTGCCGATGGTTTCTTCAGCTCCGCACCAGACCCCCAGGTCGACGGCTATGCGCAGCTTTCCGCGCCTCTGCTGATGGAGAAATGGTACTGGTACGCCCTGGATCCGCATATCCTCAACAAACCCATATGGGAACGCGAACTGCGCATCGGCAGCGTTCTGGGCAGCAACAGCTTGACCTGGCTGGAAGCACGCGGCATCACGGTGGCGCAAAAGGTACCGCGCCTGGAACAACTGATCGAACTGCTCCAGCGCGAACGCATCGATCTGTTCCTCGCCGACGACAACGTCATGCGCAGCGCCCTTCATGACCAGGCCACGCAGCCGCCGCTGCAACAACGCTTCGTACGCTATTCGCCATTGGGGGTGTATTTCTCTCATGGTTTCCTGCAGCAACACCCCGACTTCTTGAGCGCCTTCAATCGTCAGGTGGAGCACTGCGCTCCCAACGGCAGCATGCTCACCGACGCGGAGGCCCATTATCTGCGCCAGTTGACCACCCAGCACCTGAAACGCTGGGCCTACCATGACGAACTGCTCGGGGCCCTGCGTCATGCCGCGCCGCGCAATACCAGTATCGAGCGCATCCACGAGCTGGACCGCCAATGGCAGCGCGAACGCCTGCTCGAGGAAAAGCCGCTGATCCGGCGTCTGCTGCAGGCTCCACCCTCTCAGTTGCTGGCCAATATCGCCCGCCAGCACCAGCCGCTGTTCAATGAGATATTCCTCAGTGACCCATCTGGCCAACTGGTCGCGATCAGCGAGATCACCAGTGACTACTGGCAGGCCGACGAAGATGACTTTCAGCAAGCCCATAGCCTGGCGCCCGGGCAGGTCCATATCGGCAGCATCGAATACGACGGATCGACCCAGAGCTTTCAGAGCAAGGTTTCAGCGCCCATTCATGACCCGGAGGACGGGCGTTTTCTCGGAGTGCTCAGCCTGGGCATCAATATCGAGGCCGCCTTTGGCGACAGCCTGCACTAAAGCGGGTTAATGGCTGGTATCTGCTTCGCCTGACCGCTGCTCGGCGACTGTTCGTGCAGCACCTAACATCTAACCAGTCGATTGATATTGCTGAAAAACCTCATTATTCATTTCCGGCCGCCTCGGAGAGAATGTATACAAATCTCTGGAGGTGCAAATGCTGCCCAGTCTGTTCATTTCCCATGGTTCCCCCATGCTGGCACTGGAACCCGGTGCCAGCGGCCCTGCGTTGGCCAGACTGGCTGCCGAACTGCCGACACCCAAGGCCATCGTGCTGGTATCGGCGCACTGGGAAAGCGAAAGTCTCCGCTTGAGCGCAGCGGAACATCCACAAACCTGGCATGACTTCGGTGGTTTCCCGGCACCGCTGTATGCCGTGCAATACCCTGCTCCCGGCGCTCCGCAGCTGGCTGGAGAGATCGCCCGGCAGTTGAGCGCTGCCGGCCTGCCAACCGAACTCGATGCGCAACGCCCCTTCGACCACGGCGCCTGGGTGCCGTTATCGCTGATGTATCCGCACGCCGACATTCCCGTGTTGCAGCTGTCGCTGCCAAGCCATGACGGCCCCGAACTGCAGACCCGGGTAGGCCGGGCACTGAGCAGCCTGCGCGAGCAGGGCATCTTGCTGATCGGCTCCGGCAGCATCACTCACAACCTGGGTGAACTGAGCTGGCGCGCAGGTCCGGATCTCGTCCTTCCCTGGGCCAGAGAGTTTCGCGACTGGATGGTGGAAAAGCTGGAGGCGGACGACCAGGAGGCGCTGCACCAGTATCGTCGCCTGGCGCCGAGCGCCGTGCGCAACCACCCGAGCGAAGAGCATCTGCTACCACTGTTCTTCGCGCGTGGCGCTGGTGGTGCCTTTTCCGTGGTGCACAGTGGTTTCACCTACGGCGCACTGGGCATGGATATCTATCGTTTCGACTAGCCGCGCGCGGATGAGATAGACATCGCTGAAAAGAACGAGGCCCATCATCGACGGGCCTCTTTCACTGTCTCAATCCAGCCGTACCAGGATACGACCGACCATTCCGCCGGCCAGTATGCGGTCGATGGCCTCGGGCAGCTCCGCCAACCCGACTTCCCGGCACAGTGCCGAAAGATCGAGCTTCCACTGCAGCGACAGCTTGTCCCACATCGATGCCTTGACCACCAGCGGCAGCTCCACCGAATCCACGCCCAGCAGGTTCACCCCACGCAGGATGAATGGCAGCACACTGGCCTGGAAGCCTACACCAGCGGTCAACCCGCAACAGGCCACGCTGCCCCCACGACGCAGCGACTTGACCACGTTGAACAGGATGTCACCACCCACCGTATCCACCGCAGCCCCCCAGCGCTCCTTGAGCATCGGCCGCTCGCAGCCCTGTTGCAGCTCTTCGCGGCCGACGATCTCGTCAGCACCCAGGCCACGCAGGAACTCGGCCTGTTCGGCCTTGCCGGTCGCGGCAGCAACGCTATAGCCAAGCTGCTTGAGCAGAACGACCGCGATGCTGCCGACGCCGCCCGTAGCGCCAGTGACCAGCACGGTGCCCGCCTCCGGGGTGACGGCCGCCTGCTCCAGCTTGTCCACGCACAATGCGGCAGTCAGGCCGGCAGTACCGAGGATCATCGACTCGCGCAACGACAGGCCTTGCGGGCGCTTGATCGCCCAGGCGGCCGGCACTCGGATGTACTGGCCGAAACCGCCGGCGGTGTTCATGCCCAGGTCGTAACCGGTGACGATGACCTCATCACCCGCAGCGAATTCAGCCGCGGTGGACGCCTCGACCACACCCGCCGCATCGATGCCGGGAGTATGCGGATAAGTCCGGGTCACCCCACGATTGCCACTGGCAGACAACGCATCCTTGTAGTTCAGCGAGGAATAGCGCACGCGAATCAGCAGCTCGCCCGGCGGCAATTGCTCGACGCTGCGCTGGACCACTTCACGCTGGAAGCCGCCATCGGCACTTTCGCTGACCAGCAAGGCCTTGAACTCGGTCATCATCCTCTCCTCTTGTCGTGGTTGGCTGCGCGACGCTCGGGACTGCACAGCCCATCCTGAACGAAGCGTTACCAGAAGCGCTGCTGGTTGAGGCGGCTCAACCAGGTCAGCACGAAACGATCCAGGGCCATGCTCGCAGCCAGGCCGACCCGCTCCTGCAGGCTCTTCTTCTGCGCGAAATGCAGATGGAACAGGTCTGCTTCGGCAGCCCGCTCTGCCAGGTACTGGTCGCTGGTCTTGAGTTCGTCTACCAGCAGGCGCTCCTGCGCCGCCATGCCCAGCCAGACCTCGCCGGTGGCAATGGCGTCAATGTCCAGCTGTGGGCGATAGCGGGCGACGAAGCCCTTGAACAGCTCGTGGGTGGTTTCCAGGTCTTCCTGGAATTTCTCCCGGCCCTTTTCGGTGTTCTCGCCGAACACGGTCAGGGTGCGCTTGTATTCACCGGCCGTGAGCACCTCGAAATCGATGTCATGCTTCTTGAGCAGGCGGTGCACGTTGGGCAGCTGCGCCACCACGCCGATGGAGCCGAGAATGGCGAATGGCGCGCTGAGAATCTTCTGGCCGATGCAGGCCATCATGTAGCCGCCGCTGGCAGCCACCTTGTCCACACACACGGTCAAGGGGATACCGGCGTCGCGGATGCGCACCAGCTGAGAGGACGCCAGGCCGTAGCTGTGCACCATGCCACCGCCACTCTCCAGGCGCAGCACCACTTCGTCCTCGGCCTTGGCCATGGACAGCAGCGCCGTCACTTCATGGCGCAGGTTGTCGGTGGCGGAAGCCTTGATGTCGCCATCGAAATCCAGCACGAATACGCGCGGTTTGCCCGGTGGCGCTTTCTTGTCCTGCTTGGCAGCCTTGGCCTCTGCCTTGCGCGTGGCCTTGAGCTGATCCTTGGACAGCACGCTCTGCTGCAGGCGCTCGCGCAGATCCTTGTAGAAATCGTTGAGCTTCTGCACCTGCAACTGGCCACTTGCGCGCCGCCCCCTGCCACGGGTGGCAGCGATGGCTACCAGTACCACGACAATGGCGACCACCAAGGTCAGGGTTTTCGCCAGAAAGCTGGCGTACTCGCTAAGAAACTCCACGGTTCCCCCTTTGGGCAATACAGCGGCGCCTGGGCGCACAAAGGCTCAAGCATACCGGCGCAGCGCCTTGCCGGCCAAGCGCAGCAACGCTGCAAAACGGCATACAAACAATTCAAACAAGCGTATGTTTTTTCGTTGACAGCCCCGAAGCTTCCCCATAACCTCGCGAAACATTCAACGTGCCGAGATTGATACGGACGTGGGCAGCATCTACCTGATTCGACATGGCCAGGCCTCATTCGGTGCAGACGACTACGACGTCCTGTCTCCCGTCGGCGTTCGCCAGGCCGAAGTGCTGGGTGAACACCTCGAACAACTCGGCATTGCCTTTGATCGCTGCATCAGTGGCAGCCTGCGGCGCCAGCAGCACACCGCCAACGCGGCGCTGCAACGCATGAGCAGCGCGCCGGCGCTGGATATCGACGAAGCCTTCAACGAATTTGACGCCGATGCAGTGATCCGCAGCCTGCTGCCGGATCTGCTGCCGGAAGAGCCCGAAGCACTGCACATCCTGCGCAATGGTGCGCAGAACCGGAGCGAGTTTCAGCGTCTGTTCGCCAAGCTGATCCGCCGCTGGATTTCCGGCGAGCATGACAAGCCCGGCGTACAAAGCTGGCAGGCCTATGTCGAACAGGTCGAAAACGGCCTGCGGCGCATAGTCGAACAGGCAGGCAGCAAACAGAACATTGCCGTGTTTACCTCCGGCGGCACCATTACCGCCCTGCTCCGCCTGATTACCGGTGTACCGGCGGAAAAGGCCTTTGAACTGAACTGGCAAATCGTCAACACCTCGCTCAGCCACCTGAAGTTTCGCGGCAGCGAGGTAAGTCTGGCTTCCTTCAACAGCCATGTGCATCTACAGCTGCTGAAGGCGCCGGAGCTCATTACCTACCGATGAGCTCCAGCCCACTGCGGCCGCGAGGCTGCGCGAAAAAACCGAGAAAAAGGATAAGACCATGAGTGTTGCTGACATCGCCCAAACCATGCAATCCAAGTTCAACGCCAGCGCCGCTGCCGGCCTGGACCTGGTGTTCCAGTTCAACATCGAAGATGGCGAGAACTACGCGCTGATCGTCAAGGACGGCACCTGCGCCCTCGAGCAAGGCGACAACCCGAACGCCAACGTGACCCTGATCATGGACAGCGAAACCCTCAAGGGCATCGTCAGCGGCGAAACCGACGGCATGCAGGCCTTCATGGCAGGCAAGCTGCGCGCAGAAGGCGACATGATGCTGGCGATGAAGCTGGGCGAACTGTTCCCGGTCTGATCGGCGAACTGATCGCAAGACACAAAAAGCCGGAGTCCTCGCACTCCGGTTTTTTATTGCCTGCCCTGCCTGGCAGCAACCCGTCGCCGTGCGATGCTGGAAGTTTTCTTGCGTGACTGTCTGTACCCACTTGCAGGCGAACGACACCTTGCCAAAGGTGACTGATCAGGCAGTTTGATCGAGGGGCAACACGCCCGCCTATAACGGCGCGTATTGCTTGTGACAGCCAGGATGCAGCATTAGATTAGCCAATTATCTAGGGCACCCATTATAAGTAGAAGGGATAGACATGGCGCTCACTGACCAATCCACCCGCATTCGCACGGGCGAAGAGCTCGACGTCGGTATCATCGATGCCTACCTCAAGGCGAACATCCCGGGCCTGAGCGGCGAAGCGAAGATCAGCCAGTTTCCCGGTGGCGCGTCCAACCTGACCTACCTGATCGAATACCCGCAGCAGGAATTCGTACTGCGCCGCCCCCCGTTCGGCCACAAGGCCAAATCCGCGCACGACATGGGCCGCGAATACCGCATTCTCAACCAGCTCAATGCCGGCTTCCCCTACTGCCCCAAGGCCTATGTGCATTGCACCGATGAGTCGGTGATCGGCGCCGAGTTCTACGTCATGGAGCGGGTCAAGGGCATCATCCTGCGCTCGGACATGCCTGCCGAGCTGAACTTCAGTGCCGAGCAGACCAATGCCCTGTGCAAGAGCTTCATCGACAAGCTGGTGGAGCTGCACAACGTCGACTACAACGCCTGCGGCCTGGGCGACCTGGGCAAGCCCGAGGGCTATGTCGAGCGTCAGATCAGGGGCTGGAGCGACCGCTACGAGAAGGCCCTGACCCCGGACGCACCGACCTGGGAACCGGTCAAGGCCTGGCTCAATGACAAGATGCCGGCCGACCACCACAAGCCGGGCATCGTGCACAACGATTACCGCTTCGACAACGTGATCCTAGACCCGAACAATCCGATGCAGATCATCGGCGTGCTCGACTGGGAGATGACCACCATCGGTGATCCGCTGATGGATCTGGGCAACACACTGGCCTACTGGATCGAAGCTGGCGACCCGGCGCCGGTGCAACTGATACGCCGCCAGCCGAGCAATGCGCCTGGCATGCTCAGCCGTCAGCAGTTCGTCGACTATTACGCCGAAAAGGCCGGCATCGAGATCAACAGCTTCGACTTCTACTACACCTACGGCCTGTTTCGTCTAGCCGGCATCGTCCAGCAGATCTACTACCGCTTCTACCATGGCCAGACCCAGGACAAGCGCTTCGCCCAGTTCATTCACATGAACAAACTGCTGGAGCAGATGTGCCTGCAGGTCATCGGCAAGTCCACTCTCTAACCCCGGGGTAATCACAATGTCCAAGACCCAACTGTTCGACCTCGACGGCAAGATCGCCTTCGTCTCCGGCGCCAGCCGCGGCATCGGCGAAGCCATCGCCAGACTGCTGGCGCAGCAAGGCGCCCATGTAATCGTTTCCAGCCGCAAGATCGAAGGCTGCCAGGCCGTGGCTGACGCCATCACCGCCGAGGGCGGCAAGGCCACCGCCATCGCCTGCCATATCGGCGAGATGGAACAGATCGGCAATGTCTTCGCGCAGATCCGAGAGCAGTTCGGCCGCCTCGACATCCTGGTCAACAACGCTGCCACCAACCCGCAGTTCTGCAACGTGCTGGACACCGACCTGAGCGCTTTCCAGAAGACCGTGGACGTGAACATCCGCGGTTACTACTTCATGTCCATCGAAGGCGGCAAGCTGATGAAGGAAAACGGCGGCGGCTCGATCATCAACGTCGCCTCGATCAATGGCGTCTCTCCCGGCGAGTTCCAGGGCATCTACTCGGTGACCAAGGCCGCGGTGATCAGCATGACCAAGGTATTCGCCAAGGAATGCGCACAGTTCGGCATCCGCTGCAACGCCCTGCTGCCGGGTCTGACCGACACCAAGTTCGCCTCGGCGCTGACCAAGAACGACGCGATCCTCAAGCACGCCCTGCAGCGCATTCCGCTCAAGCGCGTGGCCGACCCGAGCGAGATGGCCGGTGCCGTGCTGTACCTGGCCAGCGAAGCGTCCAGCTACACCACCGGCGTCGCGCTGAACGTGGACGGTGGCTTCCTCTCCTGAGGCGAAACGCCGGAAACGACAAAAGGCACCTTGTAGGTGCCTTTTTTGTTTTTGCAGGGCGGGTCGCACGGCCCAGCCAACCTTGAAGGCGCCCCTCTCCCACAAATGAGAGAGGTCAGCGGATTAGCCGCTACCAATCCTTCAGCGCGGCTTCGGCTGCCGGATTCATCGGCTCGGCCAGCAAGCCCGTCGGCGTCAGGCTGACGCTGTACACCGCATCGGCAGCAATCGGCAGATAGGTAACGCGCAGCGCCTGCGGATCGAACAGCGCCAGATCGCGCTGACTCAGACGCAGCCAGCGCCACAGGTCGACGCCGTATGGGCTTTCAGCCAGCTGCACGCGGCCATGTTGCGCCAGGGCCTGCTGCTCGATGGCAAGAAACCGTCCGGAAAGACGCTCGAGGCGGTATCCAGGTTCAAGACCGATCAGTTCAGCCAGGCCCTTCCAGCGAATCAGACGCCCATCGAGCTGCCACATGTCGCCCTCGAGCGTGACCGTACGCTCGCGTTTACCCTCAAGCAGCGTTACCTGATAACGCTGCGGACCATCGGCCTTGAAACTCAGCGTCACCACCGGCTTGCCCGCTTGTAGCGGCTCGTAGGCATACAGGTCGTAAGCCACCAGGCCGACCAGCCCGGCCAGGGCAAGAAATGCCAGGCCGCAGGTGCCGCGCAACCAACCGAGGAACCAGCCCGTATTGAGCAGAATGCGCAATGCCACCAGCAGCGCCAATACGGCCAGCAGCGCCACGGCCCAGGCCAACCCGTCGTATTGCATCGATTGCGTTCCTTCTCTGACGAAATCCCGGCATTATGCGCAGCTCTCCCCACGAGGAACAGCCGCCAGGCTGCGTACTCGCCCACAAGTCGACACTTTAGATATGCCTTTCGCTCTCGAGCTCGCCATCGATCCCGGCACTTTAGCCATTCTTGCTCTGGTCGCCTTCGCCGCCGGCTTCATCGATGCCATTGCCGGAGGTGGTGGTCTGCTGACCATTCCGGCCCTGCTCACTGCCGGCCTGCCGCCGCACCTGGTGCTGGGCACCAACAAGCTGTGCGCCACCTTCGGCTCGGGCACTGCCGCCCTCACCTTCTACCGGCGCAAACTGTTCAACCCCAGGCAATGGCGTAACGCGCTGCTGGCGACCCTGTTCGGCGCCCTGCTCGGCGCTGTCATCGCGCACTGGATGCCCGCCGCCTGGCTCAACCAGATGCTGCCGGTGATCGTCTTCGCCTGCGGACTGTATCTGCTGCTCGGGCGAACGCCCGATGCCCCCGGCGAACAGAACCTGCCAATCGCCCGCGGCCGGCAATGGCCCCAGGGACTTGGCCTCGGCTTCTACGATGGCGTGGCCGGCCCTGGCACCGGGGCATTCTGGACGGTCAGCAGCCTGCTGATGTATCCACTCGATCTGGTGCGCGCCAGTGGTGTGGCGCGCACCATGAACTTCGTCAGCAACGCGGCGGCGCTGGTGGTTTTCATCGCCTTCGGCCAGGTCGCCTGGGTGCTCGGTCTGAGCATGGGCGCAGCCCTGATGATCGGCGCCTTCCTCGGCGCGCGCACGGCAATCAGGGGCGGTTCGAAATTCATTCGCCCGGTATTCATCATGGTGGTACTGGCACTGACCGCGCGCCTGGTCTGGCAGCACTGGTTTGGCTGAATCCGGCGGGCCGTCCAGGGTGGTGTAGGAGCGGTTTCAGCCGCGAAATGGTTGGTGAGGTTCGCAGCTGAAGCCGCTCCTACATAAGGCGATCTACACCGGCAGCGTCAGCTCGGGAAGGCCCAGGCGCCTGGCAACGTAGAGATCGATCAGATGGCGGGCGATGGAACGCGGCGCCGGCAGCGGCGGCAGGTCATCCATACGGAACCAGCGCGCGTCCTCGATTTCGTCCTCCTGCATGACGATATCGCCACCGGCATATTCCGCATGGAAACCGAGCATCAGCGAATGCGGGAACGGCCATCCCTGACTGCCGATGTACTGCAGGTTCTTCACCTCTAGACCGACTTCCTCGCGCACCTCGCGCGCCACGCAATGCTCCACCGACTCGCCCGGCTCGACGAAGCCGGCCAGGGTGCTGTACATCCCGGGAACGAAGCGTGGCGACCGAGCCAGGAGGATCTCGTCGCCACGGCTGACCAGCACGATCATGCTTGGTGAAATGCGCGGATAGTGCTGCGATTCGCAACTGTCGCAGCGCATCGCCCGCTCCCCGGGAAGCTGGCGAGTGGGTGCGCCACAGCTGCCGCAGAAGCGATGTTCAGCGTACCAGGTACCGATCTGCGCGGCATAAGCGAGCATGCGGAAGGTTTCCGCCTCACCCTGCAACATGAAATGGCGCAGACTCTGCCAGGTGCAGCCTTCCAGGGAGGCAGATGGCTTGAGCTGCAGGAGGTATACGGCGTCTTCGCCGAAATGGCCGATGCCCTGCTCGCCGATGATCGGCAGATCCTGGCGCTTGATCCAGTCACGCGGGAACAGCACGCCATTGCTGTCGGCAAGAAAATGCTGCTGACTGTAGAGCACCGCCCAGCCACCAGGCTGGGCCGGGTCGAGGAAGCCGTTGCGCCAGGCCATCAGGCCTCCACCGGCATACCCAGCGCCTTGACGCTCTCTTCAGCCAGATCGAGCACACTGGGGCGCGTTTCCGGACGCATCACGGCACCGGCTTCCAGGTAGTACTCCAGACTGCTGAGGGCATCGGCCAGGGTTTCCAGCATCTGTTCCGACGGCATCTGCCCGGCATCGAGCATGCGCGTCTGAATATAGTCGGAGCATGCGCCGACCAGCATTGCCGCGCGACGTTGTTCGAGGAACCACAGACCACCGCGTACCGCCTGCAGACTGAAAGGCACGTTGGACAGGTGCATCTTGTCGCCGCCCGACTCCAGATAAGCGGTGATCGCGCGCTTGGCCAGGGCCAGGCCAGCCTGCGCCTCGTCGACCACGACGATACGGGCCTCGTTGAGCTGATGGCTGGCGAAGGAGTCGGCCTCTTTACCGGGCTCGACGACTGCCGGTCGGGAGTCGCGGCCTTCGCCACGCTCCAGGCTGGCGACCATGCCCTCGACGTAGAGCACCGCATCGGCCAGCTTGTGCAATTGCTCGGGCTGCGGCGGTGTGTCCTCGCTCCAGGCAGCGACCTGCGGCAACTGTGCACTCAGCGAATTGCCGGCGGAGTTAAGACCGACCATGCCGAGGGTCTTGGCCAGCTTGCCTATCAACGCGTGCAGGGTACCCAGGGTTTCAGCCTGCAAGGTGCCACGTTCGAGCAGATCGAGCATGTCCTTGACGCTAGCCAGTTCTTCGCGAATCGCCGTGGACAGCGAACGCATTACCGCCTGACCGGGGCCGGCCAGGCGCTGGTATTCCTGTTCCAGCAGATGGTCGGTGAACGGCAGCGGCGTGAGACCGAAGACCTCGCGCATGGCGGTAGCAAGCGGCCCGTGACTGTCGGCCAGCGCGACCAGGTACAGCAGCTCCTTGAGCAGGCTGCGTGGCGCCTCGTATTGCGGATTGGCGAGCATCAGCTTGAGCTCACGGTCGACCCGCGAGAACAGCTGCTTGCGCGACTTGCGCGTCAACAACTGACCATCGCATTGCGCCTCGATGGCAGCCGCGCCGATCCAGCACATGCGGCCGCGCGCCTCGTTGGCGAAGAGGCTATCCAGACGCGCCATGGCGCGGGTCATCAGCTTGAGGCTGGCCTGCGGATTCTGCTCACGGATGAAGCCGAGCAAACCTACCTGATACATATGGCGCAGACGCTTGCCTTCGGCCAGCTTGGCGGCGCCATCGAGCGGCAGGGTCGCACTGTGCGGCCGCGCATGATCGAGGCGCACACTGAAGAAGAAACTTTCCGGCAGGGGCTGCTGCACACCGGCCTGACGCAGATCGTTGATCGCCGGCAGCAGCAACTCGGGTATTTCCTGGCGATGGGCGTCGACGCTTTCCAGATAACGCCGCAGCACATGCAGCGCATTGCTCAGCGCCGCCAACTGTACATCACGCTCCTCACCGGCACCGGCGGGGATATCGGTGGCCTGGTCGAGCACTTCCTGCGCCAGCAACTCGGCACCGGCCAGCTCGATCAGATTGAGCGTACCGCGCACCTGATGCAGAGCTTCCACCGCCTGCTGCAACAGACTGCCGTTATGCCGCTCGGCGATGAAGTGCTCCAGGCTCTGCTCGGCCTCCTCCATGGTGACGAACAGCTCGTCGCGCACCAGGTTCAGCGATGTGGCTCCACTTACCATGCTCTAGGCCTCGCAACATACATCAGCGAATACGACATCAGTCGGCGAACTCCGGCTTCTGCTTGGTCATATGCGCCGCCATGGCCAGGCGCAGATCTTCGGATTGCAACATGGCGGCGTTCCAGGTGGCGATGTATTCCAAGCCATCGTCGACCCGGTGATCGCGCATGTAGCGAATCATTTCCTTGGTACCGCGCACGGCAATCGGCGACTTGGCGGCGATCTGCGCGGCAATTTCCATGACGCCGGCCAACAGGGCCTCCGGATCGTCGTAGGTACGATTGACCAGGCCGATACGAGCCGCTTCGTGACCGTCGATACTGCGCCCGGTGTAGGCCAGCTCGCGCATCATGCCGTCACCGATGATGTGCGGCAGACGCTGCAGGGTACCCACGTCAGCGGCCATACCCATGTCGATTTCCTTGATCGAAAACTGCGCATCCACCGTGGCATAACGCATGTCGCAAGCGCTGATCAGGTCGATGGCGCCGCCGATGCAATAGCCCTGAATGGCGGCCAGCACGGGTTTGCGGCAGTTGTCGACAGCGTTGAAGGAGGCTTGCAGTTCGAGGATCTTGCGACGCAGCGCGGTGGCATTGCGACCGACGTCCTTGCCCAGCTGGGCGCCGACCGAAGCCAGCAGCGTAAGGTCAATACCCGAGGAGAAGTGTTTGCCTGCACCGGAGAGCACCACCACGCGTACGGCATCGGTGTCGTCGATCCACTGGAAGATCTCGATGATCTCGCGCCAGAAGTCGGCATTCATCGCGTTGATCTTGTCCGGGCGATTGATCTGCACGTGGGCGATCTTGTCCGCCAGCTCGACGCGGAAGGCTTGGTAGTCGGACATGGCAGGCATCCTCAGCCGTGGGTCGGCAGCTCAGTAATTATTCTGTGATTAATAACCGCGCAACTATAACAAGCACACCATAAAAGTCGATGCTTGCCACTGTGACGCAGGGCACGCCCCGGCGCGTTAGTAACTGCTTTGAATGTCAGAGATAAGAGATTGATCTGTCGAGGTTCTTGAGCCTCGACAGATTTGCCACGCTTTATTCGACCAGGCAGTCCACGCAGTACTCGCCTGCGTCGGTCTGCAAGCCGTGCACGTCGATATCGAAGCCCGGGAATGCCTGATCGAAGGTTCTGGCAAATGCCAGGTAGTCGAGAATCGAACGCGTCGTGGCGGTGAAGCGCTCACCCGGCATGATCAACGGGATACCCGGCGGATAAGGCACCAGCATCACGGCAGCGATACGTCCCTGCAACTGATCGATGGGTACTGCCTCCACCTCGCCGCGCACCAGGCGGTCATAGGCATCGGCCGGCTTGATCGCCACTTCGGGCAGCGCCGTGTACATGCTCTTCAACGCCTTCGCCGTGGCATTGTCTCGATAGCAGCCATGCAACGCATCGCACAGATCGCGCAGGCCCATGCCCTGATAGCGTCCGCCGCCGGCATGGGCGATGGTAGGCAGCACATCGATCAGTGGCAGGTTGGCGTCGTAGCTGCGCTTGAACTCCAGCAACTCGGTCAGCAACGTGCTCCATTTGCCCTTGGTGATGCCCATGGAGAACAGCACCAGGAAGGAGTACAGACCGGTCTTCTCCACCACCAGACCACGCTCCCAGAGGAACTTGCTGACTACAGCGGCGGGAATACCCTGTTCCTCCAGCCTGCCGGCCGCGTTCAGGCCCGGCATCACCAGCGTGACCTTGATCGGGTCGAGCAGCACGTAATCGCTGGCCACGTCGCCAAAACCATGCCAGTCGGCATCCGGTTGCAACACCCAGTCGCCGGTCGACAGGTTGTCGGCACCGTCGGCCTCCCCCGGCTGCCAGATACTGAACCACCAGTCTTCGACATTCAGGTTGCGGCGCACATTGGCCAGGGCGCGGCGGAAGCTCAGCGCCTCGTCAAAGGTTTCCTGGATCAGCGAGCGTCCGGCCGGGCCTTCCATCATCGCCGACGCCACATCCAGCGAGGCGATGATGCCGTACTGCGGTGACGTGGAGATATGCATCATGAAGGCTTCGTTGAAGCGGTCTCGGTCCAGTTGGCGCTGACCACCGTCCTGCACGTGGATCATCGACGCCTGACTGAAGGCGGCCAGCAGCTTGTGCGTGGAGTGGGTGGTGAACACCAGCGGCGAATGTGCGTCGCATTGGGTGCCCATGCCGTAGCGACCGGCATAGAACTCGTGGAACGCCGCGTAGGCGTACCAGGCTTCATCGAAATGCAGCACCTCCACCGAGTCGCCGAGCGCCTGCTTGACCATCTCGGCGTTGTAGCAGAGGCCGTCGTAGGTAGAGTTGGTCACCACCGCCAGCTTGACCTTCGGCGCGCGGCCACGGGCCAGCGGACTGGCGTCGATCTTGGCCTGGATCGACTCGCGACTGAACTCGGAAAGCGGAATCGGCCCGATGATGCCCAGCTCGTTGCGTTCCGGACACAGATACAGCGGGATCGCGCCGGTCATGATGATCGAGTGCAGGATCGACTTGTGGCAGTTGCGATCCACCAGCACCAGATCATCGCGGCCGACCATGGAATGCCAGACGATCTTGTTCGCTGTGGAGGTGCCATTGATCACGAAAAAGGTGTGATCGGCGCCAAAATTTCGCGCAGCGCGTGCCTCGGCCTCGGCCAAAGGGCCGGTGTGATCGAGCAGCGACCCCAGCTCCGGCACCGACACGGACAAATCGGAACGCAGCGTGTTTTCGCCAAAGAACTGGTGAAACGCCTGCCCAACCGGGCTCTTGCGGTAGGCCACGCCACCGCCGTGCCCCGGCGTATGCCAGGAATAATTCGACTGCGCGGTGTGCTGCACCAGCGCCTTGAAGAAAGGCGGCAGCAGACCGTCGAGGTAGTTGTGCGCAGCACGCGCCACCTGGCGGGCCAGAAAGGATACGGTGTCTTCGTAGAGATAGAGGATGCCGCGCAGGTGGTTGAGATCGGCCATGGCCTCGGCCGGCGCGTTCTCGATGGTGACCTGCTCGCCCAGCGCGAAGATCGGCAACTGCGGCGCCCGCACCCGCGCCACGCGAATCAGCTCGACCATGTCCTGCAACAGGCGGCTGTTCTCCCCGGCGCCTTCTGCGGCGACCAGGATACAGGCCAGGCCATGGTGGGTGGAAGCGACGATACGCCCCTCGGCGGCGCTGGCCGTAGGCAGGATGCTGAATCCGTCCTGGGTCAGTTCCTGAGCGATGGCACGCACGCGATCACCGGCGACAGTGTCTGCCTTGATGTCGCGGTGCACGATGAGGACGGGAAACTTTAGGTCTTTGTACATTGTGGCGTCCTGAAGGATGGCAGGCCGGACCTGCCCATCACCTCAGGTTAGAGGCTCGCCCTGATCGGCGGAACCCCCCATGCGTCACGCTATAAGAAAAGGTCGCAATTGCGCTGTTTGGTTATTCCGGCGCCTTTTCCAGCTGCGCCCACAGCGATGGACCACCAGCGGCCTTCTCGATCACCGCCAGGCGCGCCAGATGCGCCGCAAGCTCTTCCTCACTGGCGCGAATGACGCGGGTGCGCGGGCGCGAAGGGTCGAGGCGACGAATCGGTGCAGCCTGCTGACGCCCGCTGCCATCGCTGTCAGCCCCATCGCCGGCCAGCGACAGATGGGTCTGACCACCGGTCATCGCCAGATAGACGTCGGCAAGAATCTCCGAGTCGAGCAAGGCGCCGTGCAGTTCGCGGTTGGAGTTGTCGACACCGTAACGCTTGCACAGCGCATCGAGACTGTTGCGCTGCCCCGGATGGCGTTCACGCGCCATCAGCAGGGTATCGAGCACCGAGCAGTAATCGCTGACATCGGCACGTTCGGTCTGCCCCAGCAGAGCGAACTCGTTGTTGATGAAACCAACGTCGAACGCCGCGTTGTGGATGATCAGTTGGGCGCCCTTGATGAACTCGTAGAACTCATCGGCGATTTCCCGGAAACGTGGTTTGTCGGCCACGTATTCGTTGGTGATGCCGTGAACCGCGATCGCGCCTTCGTCGATCTCGCGATCGGGATTGAGATAGACGTGGAAGTGACGCCCCGTCAGGCGACGCCCCAGCAACTCGACACAACCGATCTCGATGATGCGGTGCCCGTCGGTGACCGGCATACCGGTGGTTTCGGTATCCAGCACCACGTAGCGGTTGACGGTGTTCTCGGTTGTCACGCCCTGCCTCTCTTCTATCCGGGTTGTCGCGGGTTCAAGCGCGGCATATTAACTCAGCCGACACATTGCTAGCTCGCCGAACGCACTTCGTCGACGCCTCGATTGGCCAACTGGTCCGCTCGCTCGTTGCCCGGATGCCCGGTATGACCGCGCACCCACTGCCAGCTCACCTGGTGGCGATTCACTTCCTCGTCCAGCTTTTGCCAGAGGTCGGCATTCTTCACCGGCTCTTTCGAGGCGGTCTTCCAGCCGCGCTTCTTCCAGTTCGGCAGCCACTCCTGGATACCCTTCATCACATACTGCGAATCGGTCACCAGCTTGACCGAACAGGGGCGGGTCAGCGCGATCAGGCCGGCAATCGCTGCCATCAGTTCCATGCGGTTGTTGGTGGTGCTGGGGTCACCGCCCCATAGCTCCTTTTCCACACCCTTGTAGACCAGCAACGCCCCCCAGCCACCCGGGCCAGGATTGCCCTTGCAGGCGCCATCGGTGTAGATCACCACTTCATCGGTTTCGGACATTCATAAGCTCTGTACAGAATTGACGGGCCAGGGCCTGGCTTCAACTGTCGACATCACGCCGACTGATCTTGGCCACCGGCAGCGGCAACAGCTTGCCCATTGGCTCGCGGCGCGTTTGCCGCAACGGGCGCAGGCCGACCACCAGTTTGCGCGCCACCAGCAGGTAGAAGCCGGCACCCGGCAACTGCCAGGCATCGCCCCAGCTCTCCATTCGCCGCAGGCGCATTTGCCAGGCCAGCGAAGCGAGCGGCGGACGATAGCACCCGAAGCGGCGCTTCTCCAACGCAAAGCCCAGCAGGCTCAGCCAGTCACCGACGCGGCTCGGTGCGATACAGCGCGCCCTGGCCAAACCGTCGCGCGCGAACAGACGTCGCACGCCCCAGGTGCTCCAGGGGTGGATACCCAGGATCAGCAGATGCCCGCCAGGCCTGACGCTGCGGGCTGCCTCTCGCAGCAAACCGTGAGGCGACAGGCTGAAGTCCAGGCCATGCTGCAGCACCACCACATCGGCAGCGTGCTCCCCCAAGGGCCAGGCCTGCTCATCGCAGACGATCTGCACCCCTGGCATCGGCGCGCCAAGGCGTACGTTGTGCTGGATCTGCCCGGCCTTGGGCGGCCCTTCTGCGCCGGGTCCGAAACTCACCAGATAGCCGCCGAAGAAACGCGCCAATTCCTCTTCCAGCAAGCGCCGCTCTTCCTCGAGCATCAGCTGCCCGAGCGGGCCGGCAAGCCAGTCGCGTGCCTCGCCAACTAGTTTGAGCCACTCCGAGTCGGCCTGGGCGAATGCCTGGTCAGTCATCGCTGCCTCCGCATGACAGGTTCTGCATGTCGTGTCTAAGATGCACCTTTATCACCAGCTTAGCGACCCGCAATGATTCAGATCGACGCGCTGCCCGCCTTCAACGACAACTATATCTGGCTGCTGCAAGAGCCGAGCAGCAAACGCTGCGCCGTGGTCGACCCGGGCGATGCGGCCCCGGTGCTGGCCTGGCTGGAGGCTCATCCCGGCTGGCAGCTCGGCGACATCCTGATCACCCATCATCACTTCGATCATGTCGGCGGCGTCGAGCAGCTCAAGAGCGCCACCGGCGCACGTGTCGCCGGCCCGGCGGCAGAGAAGATTCCGGCCCGCGACCTCGATCTGCACGACAACGATGAGATCGATGTGCTTGGCCTGCGGTTCAAGGTCATGGCCGTACCGGGCCACACCCTCGGCCATATCGCTTACTACCATGCACCGCAGAACCTGCTGTTCTGCGGTGACACCCTGTTCGCAGGCGGCTGCGGCCGACTGTTCGAGGGTACGCCCCAGCAGATGCATCGTTCCCTGAGCCGCCTGGCTGCCCTGCCCGCCAGCACGCAGGTGTACTGCACCCACGAATACACCCTGAGCAACCTGCGTTTCGCCCATGCCGTGGAACCTGACAACGTGCGCCTGAACGAACGCCTGGCCGAAGTGACCCGCTGGCGCGACGAAGGCCGCATCAGCCTGCCATCGAACATCGAACTGGAGCTGGCCACCAATCCCTTTCTGCGCACGGGTGAGGCTTCGGTGGTTGCTGCGGCAAAAGGACGCGAAGGCAAGCTATCGGACGAACCGAGCGCCGTGTTCGCCTGCCTGCGAGCCTGGAAGGACAACTTCTGAAGCCTTGGAACAAAGCCCATCAGGGCTGTTCCTGAACACCACGCGCGACACACCCGCGCGATATGGATGCAGGTCACAAAAGGCTGGTGAAAACTTGACCACCCCCGGTTCGGTTCCTAGAATCGCCCGACCTTTTCGCCGGGACAGCCACCTCACCCAATGCCTCTATCACCACGCAAGCCATTGAAAATCAAGGCATTTGCGCGAAGCGCCCGGGCGCTCGCGGTGATGTGTTGCATAACCCTGGCCGGCTGTCAGAGCCTGCCCGGCGAGGCCCCGGACAGCTCCGCCGACACTTCCCGAGCCGTGGGCCTGGAGCGCGAGCCAGAGTGGCTCAACAGCCAGATCAAGCCGCGTGAATACAACGATATCTGGGAGCGCGTGCGCGACGGTTTCAAGCTGCAGGACGAGATTGGCATCAACCCGCGCATCGAACGCCTGCGCCTGTGGTACGCCAGCAACCCGAAACACGTCGACACCGTCAGCGAACGCAGCGCACCTTATATCCATTACATCGTCGAACGTCTGGCCGAACGAGACATGCCGATGGAGCTTGCGCTGCTGCCCGTGATCGAAAGCGCCTACGACCCACAGGCCTACTCCTCGGCCCACGCCGTCGGCCTCTGGCAGTTCATCCCGTCTACCGGTCGCCATTACAACCTGCGTCAGACCAACTGGTACGACGGACGTCGCGATGTCACCGCCTCGACCCAGGCCGCACTCAACTACCTGAGCCGCCTGCACGAGATGTTCAATGGCGACTGGCTGCTCGCCCTGGCCGCCTACAATGCCGGCGAAGGTCGTATCAGCCGCGCCATCGAGCGCAACGAGAAACTCGGTCTGCCCAGCGACTACTGGAACCTTTCACTGCCCAAGGAAACCGAGGATTACGTGCCCAAGCTGCTGGCGCTATCGCAGGTCATCCTCACACCCGAGGCCTACGGCGTAACCCTGTCACCGATCGCCAACGAGCCCTATTTCGAGCAGATCGCGATCAAGCAGCACATGGACCTGGCCCGCGTCGCCAAGCTGGCCGACCTGGACGAGCAGGAGCTTCGGCAGCTCAACCCCGCCTACAAGCGCGGCATCACCCTCGATGGCCCGAAGCACCTGCTGGTGCCAACCGAGAAAGCCGAACTGCTCAGTGCCAACCTGGCCCTGATGAAGCCACAGGAGCTGGTCGACTGGCAGAGTTATACCGTTCGCTCCGGCGACAGCCTGCATGCCATCGCCAACCGCCATCATCTCTCGGTGAACATGCTCAAGGACGTCAATCGCCTGAGCAGCAACAACCTGAGTATCGGGCAAGTGCTGACCATTCCCGCCAAACCAGGTGCCGCACCGAGCGAACCACTGTATCAGCAGCGCAGTACCGCGCAGAACACTGCAAGCCGCACCTATAGGGTAAAAAATGGCGACAATCTCTGGCAGATCGCGCGCGCCAACCAGGTTGCCGTAAGCGACCTCAAGCGCTGGAACAAGCTGCAAGACAACCAGCTCAAGGTCGGCCAGGTACTTACGCTGGCAGCCGCCGACGGCACCCCGCAGGTTGCCGCCAATACGCGCAGCAGTAACAGCTCACGGGACAAGGCCACCTATTACCGCGTACAGCACGGCGATTCGCTGTACGTGATCGCCAAGCGCTTCAAGATCGACCTCAAGCGCCTGCAAGCCTGGAATCCACGCAGCGACACG
Source organism: Pseudomonas sp. Z8(2022) (assembly GCF_025837155.1). NCBI lineage: Bacteria > Pseudomonadati > Pseudomonadota > Gammaproteobacteria > Pseudomonadales > Pseudomonadaceae > Pseudomonas > Pseudomonas sp. Z8(2022). The sequence goes on from NZ_CP107549.1 coordinate 2,477,487, forward strand.
CTGCGTCCGGGACAGATGCTGACCCTCTACCTGCCCTGATCAGCGCTTGCTGATGGCCTCCAGGCAGCGCCCCGTCAGCTGGGTGAAGCGTTGAAAGGCCACGAATTGCTCATGCCTCAGTGCGCGCCCGGATAACCGGCTATCGGCATACAACACGCCGATCTCCCGCGTGCCGGCCAGGATTGGCGCAATGAAGAACATGCCATTGCCCAGACTGCGCCGAATCGGCTGGGTCACCAGCTCGGCGAGGTTGTAGCTGGCCGGCACGCCCATCCAGATCGCCTCACGATGACGCAACGCGTAGCTGAATATGTGCGGCTGCTCTGCCTGCTCGGCCGGCAGCACAAAGTCCTCCAGCCATTGCCGGGTCCGCTCTCCCATTACCCGCTTGGCACGAAAGCGGCTTTGCCCGTCAGCCAGCACCGTGAGCATCACCCGCTCCAGCCCGGCGCCAAGGTGCAGACCATTGAGCAGGGTATCGAGCACCAAGCCGACATCGGCCCTGGCACCGACCATCAGGCCAAGGTCCTGCAGCGCCTGCTGCATTAGCAGCAGATCCGGCTGCAACAGCCGCGCCTTGCGCTCTTCCTGCTGCAGGCGGATCTGCTCGGGATCAGTAGTGGGAATCAGCCGGCACAGCGTGCTGGCACCGAATGTCGAGGCCACCTTGACCGCTTCGTCGGCACTGGCCAGCACCTGCTGGAGCGCGCCTTCGGGACTGAGCTCGACGAACGCTGCCATTTTCGCCAGCACCGCCTCCATCTCCGGCGATTCCCAGCCCTGCAGCGCAGCCTCGCTGATGCGCACACCCAACTGCACGGCGTACGCTGCCGGGTCATGCTGGTTGGCGCCGGCATGGGCCAGGCTGACGGTCTCACCCAGGTTCCAGCTTTTCACCAGACCCTGGGTGAGCTGGCGGAAGCTGGTGCCGAGCACCTCGCGCACCACCTCATGGGTTTCCATCCCGGGTTGCGCCAGAGCCGCAGCCAGCTCGTCTGCCTGCTCGCCGCCACAGCCCCAGAATGCCAACTCGCCCAGGTGATGAAGCAAGGCGGCAATAAACACCTCCTCGGTATGTTTGGAGAGCACGTAACCGGCGATGTTGCGCGCCTGCACGGCGGCATGGAAGGAACGCGCGAGCAGCTCCTGCAACTGTTCGCGTGGCGCACGGGTGAGCAGCCCGTCGATCAGGCTCACCGACAGGCCGATCAGACGCACGTTGTCGAAGCCGATCAGCACGATGGCCCGCGAGATGGTCTTGATGCTTTCCTGGGAAGGGTTGTAGTAAACGCTGTTGCCGACCCGCAACACCTTGCTGGTCAGCGCGGCATCACGCAGCAGTACATCGGCCAGTTGCTGTACCGAGGCCGAGTCCTGCTGCGCAAGGCGCTGCAGATCCTGAACCACGGCGGCCAGTGCAGGCAGTTCGGCCTGGTTCAGACGATCGATCCATGACTGCAAACCATGGCTGCGTTCAGGCAACTTCGTACCCTCATAAGGAGTCTGTGCAGTGTATGTCAAAGTGCCGCCAGCGCTCACCCGCCACAGCACTCTTTTTCCTGCCCAGACAAGCTGTTACTGTACGGCCCCAGAAGCCCAAACGCCGCCAAGGATCGGATCTCACGCCCGATGCGTCCCCTCCTCCTGCTGTTCCTCAGCCTGGCCTTGAGCTTTCCCGCCTCTGCGACTATCAGCGAGAGCCACGGCTACGCCCAGTTCGGGACACTCAAGTACCCTGCAAGCTTCAGTCATTTCGACTGGGTCAACCCCGATGCGCCCAAAGGCGGCACGTTGCGCATCATGGCGTCCGGTACTTTCGATACGCTCAATCCCTACACGCTCAAGGGCAGCAGCCCGATCTCGACCGCGCATTTTCTGCAGTACGGCGCCAGCGAGCTGAACGAACCCCTGATGGTCGGCACCGGCGCCTACGACCCCTCGGGCGACGAACCCGCCTCCAGCTATGGTCTGATCGCCAAAAGCGTCGAATACAGCGAGGATCGTAGCTGGGTGGTGTTCAACCTGCGCCCGGAAGCACACTTTCACGACGGCAAGCCGATCACCGCCTACGACGTGGCCTTCTCCTACCGCCTGCTGCGCAATGACGGCCATCCGCAGTACCGCACCAACCTGCAGGAAGTGAAGCGAGTCGACATCCTTGGGCGTCATCGCATCCGTTTCGTCTTCAAGCGCGCCGGCAACCCGCTGCTGATTTTGCGCCTGGGCGAACTGCCGGTGCTGCCGCAGCACTACTGGAAGGATCGCGACTTCAAGAGCACCACCTTCGATGCGCCCCTGGGCAGCGGCCCCTATCGCATCGTCCAGGTGGTCCCCGGCCGGCGTCTGGTGTTCGAGCGGGTGAAGGACTGGTGGGGCAAGGATCTGCCGGTAAACCGCGGCAAGTACAATTTCGACCGTATCGAAGTGGAGTTCTACCGCGACAACCATGTCGCCTTCGAAGCCTTCAAGGCCGGCGAATTCGACTTCTATATCGAGAATCAGGCGAAGAACTGGAGCAACGGCTATCGCTTCCCCGCCGTGACCCGCGGCGAAGTGGTCCGCGCCGAGATTCCCCACCAGATCCCCACGCAGACCCAGGCGCTGTTCATGAACACCCGCCGCGCGCTGTTCAGCGACCGCCGCGTACGCGAAGCGCTGGGACTGATGTTCGATTTCGAATGGACCAACCGCACCCTGTTCAACAATGCCTACGTAAGGGCATCCAGCTACTACCCCAACAGTGAGTTCTCGGCCACCGGCAAGCCCGAAGGCGCCGAATGGCTGCTGCTCTCGCCGCACCGCGACAAGCTGCCGGCACGCCTGTTCAGCGAAGCGCCGACACAACCGGTAACCGATGGCCGCGGCATCCCCCGGGAAACCTTGCGCCGAGCCCTCGGTCTATTGGCCGACGCCGGCTGGAAGACTTCCGGCCAGGAACTGCGCAATGCACGCGGCCAGCGCCTGGAGTTCGAGATCATGCTGGTCAACCCCAGCCTCGAACGCATTCTCCAACCCTATGTCGCCAACCTCGCCAGCCTCGGCATCAGCGCCAACCTGCGCACCGTCGACCGCGCGCAATACAAGCAACGCCTCGACCAGTTCGACTACGACATGATTCTGCTGACCCTGCCGCAAACCCTCAGCCCGGGCCTGGAACAATCGCTGTATTTCCACTCCAGTCAGGTGAACGTCAAGGGCGGCAAGAACTATGCGGGCGTCAACGACCCGGTGGTCGACGAGATGATCGACAAGCTGCTCTCTGCACAGACCCGTGACGAACAGATCGCCGCCACCCGTGCCCTGGACCGGGTGCTGCTCTGGCAGCACTACAGCATTCCCAACTGGTACATCAATTATCACCGCCTGGCGTACCGCAACCGGTTCGCCTTCGTCACCACGCCGCCCTATACGCTGGGGCTGCGGAGCTGGTGGCTGAAGCCCACGGAGAACGCTCGATGACCCACCCGCTGCGCAGTTTCCTGCTCCACGGTAGCAGCATCATCCTGCTCGGCCTGGCCGGCCTCGCCCTCGCCGCCCCCAAACATGCAGTCACGCTCTATGACGAGCCGCCCAAGTACCCCGCCGACTTCACTCACTTCGAATACACCAACCCCGACGCGCCCAAGGGCGGCACCTTCCGCGAAGCAGGATTCGGCGGTTTCGACAGCCTCAACCCCTTTATCAGCAAGGGCGTAGCCGCAGACGAGATCAATCTGATCTACGACACCCTGACCGTGCAGAGCATGGACGAGCCGTTCACCGCCTACGGCCTGGTGGCAGAGAAGATCGAGAAGGCACCAGACAATGCCTGGGTGCGTTTCCTGATACGCAAGGAGGCGCGCTTCCACGACGGCACGCCGATCACCGCCAAGGACGTCAAATTCACCTTCGACACGCTGATGGAAAAAGGCGCGCCGATGTGGCGCGGCTACTATGCCGACGTCGAGCAGGTGGAAGTGGAGTCGCCGCACAGCGTGCGCTTCGTGTTCAAGCACGCCGGCAACCGCGAGCTGCCACTGATCGTCGGCCAGTTGCCGGTCCTGCCCAAACACTGGTGGGCCGAGCGCGACTTCACCAAGGGCGACCTCAAGGCACCGCTGGGCAGCGGGCCTTACAAGGTCGGCCGCGTCCAGCCCGGCCGCAGCATCCGCTACGAGCGGGTCGAGGACTGGTGGGCCAGGGACCTGCCGGTAAGCCGCGGCTTCTACAACTTCGACACCATCCAGATCGACTATTACCGCGACAACACCGTGGCCCTGGAAGCGCTGAAGGCCGGGCATTTCGACTACTGGCTGGAAACCAGCGCGAAGAACTGGGCGACCGCCTACAACACTCCGGCAATCGCCAACGGTCAGTTGATCAAGGAAGAAATCCTGAACCGCAATCCCACCGGCATGCAGGGCTTCATCTTCAACACCCGCCGCCCGCAGTTTCAGGATCGCCGCGTGCGCGAAGCCCTGGGCCTGCTGTACGACTTCGAGTGGGCCAACAAGCGCCTGTTCAACGGCGCCTACTTCCGCACCCGCAGCTACTTCGACAACTCCGAACTGGGCTCGCGCGGACTGCCCGGTGAGGACGAGCTGGCTATCCTCGAACCACTGCGCGGCAAGATTCCGGCCGAAGTGTTCAACGAAGAATTCCGCGTACCGGTCACCGATGGCAGCGGCATCATCCGCGAGCAGCAGCGCCGCGCCTATCAGTTGCTGCAGCAGGCCGGCTGGCGCATCGAGGGTGATCGCATGCTCGACGTCAATGGCCAGCCGGTGAGCTTCGAATTCCTGCTGGCACAGACCGAGTTCGAGCGTGTTCTGCTGCCATTCAAGCGAAATCTGGCTGATCTCGGTATCGAGATGGTAATTCGCCGTGTCGACGTTTCGCAGTACATCAACCGCCTGCGCTCGCGTGATTTCGACATGATCGTCGGCGGCTTCGGCCAGTCCAACTCGCCTGGCAACGAACAGCGCGAGTACTGGCACTCCTCCAGTGCCGACAATCCGGGCAGCCGCAACTTCATCGGCCTGAAGGACCCGGCCATCGACCAGATCGTCGAAGGCCTTATCAACGCCGACTCGCGCCAGGAGCTTATCGCCCACACCCGGGCGCTGGACCGCGTGCTGCTGTGGGGCTTCTACGTGATCCCCAACTGGCATATCAAGACCTGGCGCGTCGCCTACTGGAATCGCTTCGAGCATCCCAAGGTGACGCCGCTCTACGATATCGGCCTGCATACCTGGTGGGTGCGCCCGGGCCTCGAGGAGCCGAGCCAGGTTCAGGAACAGGCTACCGAAGAGGCGAAGCCATAATGCTCGCCTACATACTTCGCCGCCTGCTGCTGATCATCCCGACCCTGTTCGGCATCCTGATCATCAACTTCGTCATCATCCAGGCCGCGCCCGGCGGCCCGGTGGAACAGATGATCGCCAAGCTGGAAGGCTTCGATGGCGCCACCAGCCGCATCGCCGGCGGCGGCGCCGAGGTTTCGGTGGCCGGCTCCAACTATCGCGGCGCTCAGGGCCTCGATCCAAAACTGATCGAAGAAATCGAGAAGATGTACGGCTTCGACAAGTCGGCGCCGGAACGCTTCTGGATCATGCTGAAGAACTACGCCCAGCTGGACTTTGGCTCCAGCTTCTTTCGCGATGCCCAGGTCATCGACCTGATCATCGAGAAGATGCCGGTGTCGATCTCGCTCGGCCTCTGGAGCACCCTGATCATGTATCTGGTGTCCATTCCACTGGGCATCGCCAAGGCCACCCGCCACGGCAGCGCCTTCGACGTCTGGACCAGTTCGGCGATCATCATCGGTTACGCCATCCCGGCCTTCCTCTTCGCCATTCTGCTGATCGTTCTGTTCGCCGGCGGCAGCTACTGGGACTGGTTCCCTCTGCGCGGGTTGACCTCGAACAACTTCGAAGAACTCAGTCTCGGCGGCAAGATTCTCGACTACCTCTGGCACCTGGTGCTGCCGGTCACCGCCCTGGTCATAGGCAACTTCGCCACCCTGACCCTGCTGACCAAGAACAGCTTCCTCGACGAGATCAACAAGCAGTACGTGATCACCGCCCGAGCCAAGGGCCTGACCAATCACCGCGTGCTCTACGGCCACGTATTCCGCAACGCCATGCTGCTGATCATTGCCGGTTTCCCCGCCGCCTTCATCGGCATCTTCTTCACCGGCTCCCTGCTCATCGAGGTGATCTTCTCCCTCGACGGCCTGGGCCTGATGAGTTTCGAAGCGGCGATCAACCGCGACTATCCGGTGGTGTTCGGCACGCTGTTCATCTTCACCTTGCTGGGGCTGGTCGTGAAATTGATCGGTGACATCACCTACACCCTGGTCGATCCGCGCATCGACTTCGAAAGTCGGGAGGGTTGAGCATGAAACTCTCTCCTCTCAATCGCCGTCGCCTCGATCGCTTCAAGGCACACAAGCGCGGCTGGTGGTCGCTGTGGCTGTTTCTCATCCTGTTCGGCCTGAGTCTCGGCGCCGAACTGATCGCCAACGACAAACCGCTGGCCGTGCGCTACGACGGGCAGTGGTATTTCCCGGTACTCAAGCGCTACCCGGAAACCGTGTTCGGTGGCGAATTCCCGCTGCAGGCCAACTACAAGAGTCCGTACATTCAGGAGCTGATCGCGGAAAAGGACGGCTGGATGATCTGGCCGCCGATTCCCTTCAGCTATTCGAGCATCAACTACGACCTGGAAGTGCCGGCCCCGGCACCGCCTTCGGCGAAAAACTGGCTGGGTACCGATGACCAGGGCCGCGACGTGCTGGCACGTGTGATCTACGGATTCCGCATCTCGGTGCTGTTCGCCCTGACCCTGACCCTGGCCAGTTCGCTGATCGGCGTGACCGCCGGCGCGCTGCAGGGTTTCTACGGCGGCTGGGTCGACCTGCTTGGCCAGCGCTTTCTGGAAATCTGGTCGGGCCTGCCGGTGCTCTATCTGCTGATTATCCTCGCCAGCTTCGTACAGCCGAACTTCTGGTGGCTGCTCGGCATCATGCTGCTGTTCTCCTGGATGAGTCTGGTGGACGTCGTGCGCGCCGAATTCCTGCGCGGGCGCAACCTCGAGTACGTACGCGCGGCGCGGGCGCTGGGCATGGGCAACGGGGCAATCATGTTCCGTCATATCCTGCCCAATGCCATGGTTTCGACCATGACCTTCATGCCCTTCATACTCACCGGTGCCATCGGCACCCTCACCGCTCTGGACTTCCTCGGCTTCGGCCTGCCCCCCGGCGCCCCCTCGCTCGGCGAACTGGTCGCCCAGGGCAAGAGCAATCTGCAGGCGCCCTGGCTGGGTATCAGTGCCTTCGCCGTACTGGCGATCATGCTGAGTCTGCTGGTGTTCATCGGCGAAGCCGCCCGCGATGCCTTCGACCCGAGGAAATGACATGAGCCAGAACGAAACCCTGCTGCAAGTTCGCGACCTGGCCGTCGAATTCGTCACGGGCGAGCAATGCCAACGCGTGGTGGAAGGCGTCAGCTTCGACATTCACAAAGGCGAGACCCTGGCCCTGGTCGGCGAAAGCGGCTCGGGGAAGTCGGTCACGGCGCACTCCATCCTGCGCCTTCTACCCTACCCGCTCGCGCGCCACCCCCATGGCAGCATCGAGTATGCCGGCGAAGACCTGCTCAAGCTTGGCGAAGGCCGCCTGCGCGGCATCCGTGGCAACCGCATCGCCATGGTCTTCCAGGAGCCGATGACCTCGCTCAATCCGCTGCACACCATCGAGAAGCAGATCAACGAGGTGCTCGCCCTGCACAAGGGCCTACGTGGCAAGGCCGCCAGCGCGCGCACTCTGGAGCTGCTGGAACTGGTGGGCATCCCTGAACCGAAGAAGCGCCTGAAGGCTTACCCCCACGAACTCTCAGGCGGTCAGCGTCAGCGCGTGATGATCGCCATGGCCCTGGCCAACGAACCGCAACTGCTGATTGCCGATGAGCCGACCACTGCGCTGGACGTCACCGTGCAGCTGAAAATCCTCGAATTGCTCAAGGATCTGCAGAAGCGCCTAGGCATGTCATTGCTGCTGATCAGCCACGATCTCAACCTGGTTCGCAGAATTGCCCATCGCGTATGTGTCATGCAGCGCGGTCGCATCGTCGAACAGGCGTCGTGTGAAGAATTGTTCCAGGCTCCGCAGCATCCCTACACTCAGGAACTGCTCGGCGCCGAGCCCAGTGGCGAACCTGCAGCCAACCCTGCGGGCAAGCCGATGCTGGAAGTGGACGACCTGCGCGTATGGTTCCCGATCAAGAAGGGCCTGCTGCGCCGGACGGTGGATCATGTCAAGGCGGTGGACGGCATCAACTTCAGCCTGCCCCAGGGCCAGACCCTGGGCATCGTCGGCGAAAGTGGTTCCGGCAAATCCACCCTGGGCATGGCCATTCTGCGGCTGCTCGCCAGCCGCGGTGATATCCGCTTCCAGGGCCGGCAGTTGCAGGGCCTGAGTCAGCAGGAAGTACGCCCGCTGCGTCGGCAGATGCAGGTGGTGTTTCAGGATCCCTTCGGCAGCCTGAGCCCGCGTATGTCGGTAAGCCAGATCGTCGGTGAAGGTCTGCGCATTCACGGCATGGGCAACGAGGCAGAGCAGGAACAGGCGATCATCGATGCGCTTTTGGAGGTAGGGCTGGATCCGCAGACGCGGAATCGCTACCCCCACGAGTTTTCCGGCGGGCAACGGCAGCGGATTGCCATTGCCCGGGCACTGGTGTTGAAACCGGCGCTGATCCTGCTGGACGAGCCCACCTCGGCGCTCGACCGTACGGTGCAGCGTCAGGTGGTGGAGTTGTTGCGCGGCTTGCAGGCCAAGTACAACCTGACCTATCTGTTTATCAGCCATGACCTGGCGGTAGTCAGAGCGCTGAGCCACCAGTTGATGGTGGTCAGGCAGGGCCAGGTGGTAGAACAGGGGTCTGCCGAGTCGATCTTCAACGCACCGCAACACCCTTATACGCAGCAGTTGCTGGAAGCCGCTTTTCTGGCCCCGGCAACGGCTCACTGATCCTTGAAACAGGAAGAGGAATAGCACAATGGGTTTTCTAACCGGTAAGCGCGTACTCATCGTTGGCGTTGCCAGCAAACTGTCCATCGCCTCGGGTATCGCCGCCGCCATGCACCGCGAAGGTGCCGAGCTGGCTTTCACCTACCAGAACGAGAAGCTCAAGGGCCGCGTGGAAGACTTCGCCGCCGGCTGGGGCTCTAGCGCCGAGCTGTGCTTCCCCTGCGACGTGGCCAGCGATGAGGAAATCGCCGCGGTATTCGAAGCGCTGAGCAAGAAATGGGACGGCCTGGACTGTATCGTCCACTCGGTCGGTTTCGCCCCGGGCGACCAGCTCAATGGCGACTTCACCGAAGTCACCACCCGTGAAGGCTTCAAGATCGCCCACGACATCAGCGCCTACAGTTTCGTCGCCCTGGCCAAGGCGGGTCGCGAGATGATGAAAGGCCGCAACGGCAGCCTGCTCACCCTCTCCTACCTGGGTGCCGAGCGCACCATGCCCAACTACAACGTGATGGGCATGGCCAAGGCCAGCCTGGAAGCCGGTGTACGTTACCTGGCCGGCAGCCTCGGCCCGGAAGGCACCCGCGTCAACGCCATCTCCGCCGGCCCGATTCGCACCCTGGCCGCCAGCGGTATCGCCAGTTTCCGCAAGATGCTGGCCGCCAACGAGAAGCAGACCCCGCTGCGCCGCAACGTCACCATCGAGGAAGTCGGCAATGCCGGCGCATTCCTGTGCTCCGACCTGGCCTCGGGCATCAGTGGTGAAATCCTTTACGTCGACGGCGGTTTCAACACCACCGCCATGGGCGCAATGGAAGACTGAGAAGGTCGTCCTTGCCAAGCTCCATGCACGGCCTGAGCCTGCATGAATCCGCAACGCCGCACGCTCCCATGGACGTGCGGCGTTGTCGTTTCTGGCTTACCACCGGGATTGTTCAGTGAGTCCGAGAATTCACCTACAGACCGAATCGAAATGCCATCATGAGCCGGCACGCTTCGACGCTGGCGTTGTCCTAGATGAGATGCCTGGAACCGAGGTGGATCAATGATCCCGACACACACATGGCGAGCCTGCCTGATCACTGGCTTATGCAGCCTGATGCTTGGCTGCGCACTGCCACCGCTGGATGGCCGCAGCGAGAGCCAGGCTTTCACCCAGGCCGAAACGGCCGACACAACACTGGGCCAGGCCCTGGGTAGCGAGCGCGACGCTCACCCCGGTCTATCCGGCATCCTGACCCTGGCGTCCGCCCGCGACGCCTTTGCCACGCGCATGCTGCTGACCGAAGCCGCCGAACGCAGCCTCGACATCCAGTACTACATCTGGCGTAACGACATCACCGGGACCCTGTTGCTTGATGCCCTGCTCAGAGCCGCCGAACGTGGCGTTCGCGTCCGCCTGCTGCTGGACGACAATGGCATCGCCGGTCTCGATCAGGTCCTGAGTACGCTCGATCGCCATCCGAACATCGAAGTGCGCCTGTTCAATCCCTTCTCCCTGCGCAAGGCCAAGGCGCTGGGTTACCTGACGCATTTCTCCCGCGCCAACCGGCGCATGCACAACAAGTCATTCACCGCGGACAACCAGGCCACCATCATCGGTGGGCGCAATATCGGCGACGAATACTTCGACGCCAGTGAGGGCGTGCTCTTCGCCGATCTGGATGTACTCGCAATCGGCCCGGTGGTGGCCGACACCTCTGCAGATTTCGACCGATACTGGGCCAGCGATTCGAGCTATCCACTGGAGTTGATCGTACCCCGTCAGCGCAACGCCCCCCAGCCGCTGCACGATCTCGTTGCCGACCTGTCCAGCTCACCTGCAGCCAGCGGCTACGTGAAGACCCTGCAGGAAAGTGAGTTCATCCAGCGCCTGCTGGACAAGCAGCTGCGATTCGAATGGAGCAAGACCACACTGGTCAGCGATGACCCTGCCAAGGGCCTTGGCAATGCCAGTGACGGCGAGATGTTGATCGGCCATCTGGGAGAGATGCTCGACATCCCCGAATCACGGGTCGACCTCGTCTCCCCCTACTTCGTCCCCGGTCAAACCGGCGTCGAAATCTTCACCGGCCTGGTAAAGCGTGGCGTCGAGGTACGTATCCTCACCAATGCGCTGGAAGCAACGGACGTAACGCCCGTACACTCAGGCTACGCGAAACGGCGTCGGGCCCTGCTCGAAGGTGGCGTCAAGCTCTACGAAATGCGCCTGGGCGCGAGCGACGAAGGACACAAGGAAAAAGCCGGCCCCTTCGGCAGTTCCGGCTCGAGTCTGCATGCGAAGACCTTCGCCCTGGATGGCCAGCGCGTCTTCATCGGCTCGTTCAACTTCGATCCCCGCTCGGCCCGCCTCAATACGGAGATGGGTTTTCTCATCGAAAGCCCGAAACTGGCCGCCGCCATCGGTCAGGCATTCGACACCGATATTCCGGCCAATGCCTACGAACTCGGCCTGGACGAAAACGACCGGATCTACTGGCTGCAGCGCCAGGATGGCGAACCGCGCCGGCTCGATACCGAACCCGGCACCGGCGTACTCAAACGCCTGGGCATGCACCTGCTGTCGTGGCTGCCCATCGACTGGCTGTTATGACCCCTTGAACGAAAAAGCCCCGCACTAGGCGGGGCTTTTTCATAGCAAACAACGATCAGAAACGCTCGATGTCGGCATTGGCTTCGAGCTGCTTGCGCAGCGCCGCAAAGTCCTGCTGACCGGCGCGCGAAGCGAGGAAGTTGCGGTACATGGCCAGCTCTTCTTCAGCCAGCGCTTCCTCCGGCACGTTCACACCATCGAGACGCAGCACGACGTAGTCGCCATTGTTCAGCGTCACGCCGGCAAAGGTCGGCTCACCCTCCTTGACTGGCTTGGGCATGCGGAACAGGGCCTGCAGCACCTTCGGCTCGACACCGTCCTGACTGCGGGTAGCCGCTTCCTGAACCCGCCAGTTCGCAGCGTCAGCCTCACCAGCCTCGGCGGCAGCCAGTTGCTTCTCGCCTTCGACCTTGGCTGCAGCGCTGGCGCGCTCCTGCAGCAGGTGACTGCGAATGCTCTCGGCAACCTGCTCCAGAGGCAACTGCTCAGGCTTGTTGTGCTCTTTCACGCGGACGACCACAACGGTGCTCGGGTCCAGTTCGATGGTCGAGCTGTTGGTACCGTCTTCCAGAACTTCGAGGCTGAATGCAGCCTGCAGCACTTGACGATTGGCGGTGATACCGGTAGCCCCACCTTCGCGACCGAAGGCTTCGCTGGTCTTGAGTTCGAGCCCCAGCTCCTGAGCCGGCTGAGCCAGGTCAGACGCTTCGAACGCGGCATCTTCCAGTTGCTTGGTCGCCTCGACGAAACGCTGCTCGACCTGCTGCGCCTTGAAATCACGCGCCAGCTTGTCCTTGAGGCTGTCGAAGCTCGGTACTTCCGGCGCCTGAACGCCCAGCAGCTTGATCAGGTGCCAGCCGAACTCACTCTTCACCGGGGCGGAAACCTGGTCCTGCTGCAGCGCATAGAGTGCTTCTTCGAAAGCGGGGTCATAAACACCAGGGCCGGCGTAGCCCAGATCACCACCTTCGGCTGCCGAGCCCGGATCCTGCGAAAACTCCTTGGCCAGAGCAGCGAAGTCTTCACCCGCATCGATACGCTTCTTGATCTCTTCGATCTTGCTGCGCGCGGCATCATCATCGCCTTCGATGAGGATGTGTGCAGCCTGACGCTGCTCGGTCAGGTTGGCGATTTCGCTCTCGTACAAGGGCTGCAGGTCTTCGTCGCTGACCTCGACCTGCTCGAAGAAACTGTCCTTCTGCAGTTCAACGTACTCAAGCACCACCTGCTCGGGGCTCATGAATTCGCCGGCATGCTCGTCGTAATAAGCCTGAACCTCACTATCACTCAGCTCGACCGCTGTCGGGTCGGCCTTGATGGTGAAGCTGGCAAAGTCACGGGTCTGACGCTCGAGATTGGCGAATGCACGTGCCTCCTGCTCGGTGACGAAGCTGCTGGCACCAATGCCGGCACGCAACTGACCGATCAGCATTTCCTCTTCCAGCATCTGGCGGAATTGCAGGCGGGTGTATCCCATCTGGCGAATGAGCTGATCGAAGCGTCCAGCATCGAAGCGGCCATCTACCTGGAATTCGGGAGTCTGCAGAATCACCTGATCCAGCGAACCCTGCGAAAAGGCGAAGTGAGCGTCATTGGCAGCCTGCAGCAGCAGCTTGCGCTCGATCAGCCCCTTGAGCGAAGCCTCACGCAGCAGCTTGTCATCCAGCAGCGAGGCATCGAAATCACGCCCCAGTTGCTGCAGCAGCTGCCGGCGTTGCATTTCAACGGCCTGATTGAGCTCGCTGAGGGTGATGGTCTCACCGTTCACGTCAGCCGCATTGTTGCGGTTGCTGGTACCTGTGACGATGGCTTCGAAACCGGTAAAGGCCATCAACATCACGATGAGGCCGATGATGATTTTGGCAATCCAACCGCGTGAATTGTCCCTGATGTTTTGCAGCATGCTTCCCCCAGAACGACTGTACAGAGCCACCAGTCGCGCAGTGTGGGTATGTCCAGATAGAAGAAAGGCGCATCCTTGGATGCGCCTTCTCGTAACGCGTTAAGCGGTCAGTGCAGACAAGTCTCCGACCCCTGCTCTGCCTCCTAACAACCGCCAGACAGCGTCCGACGGCGAGGCAAACCCGGAAGACGCTTAGTTAACGGCGTCTTTCAGAGCCTTGCCAGCTTTGAAACCCGGGATCTTGGCAGCAGCGATGCTGATCGGCTTGCCGGTCTGTGGATTGCGGCCAGTGCGAGCAGCACGCTCTTTGACAGCGAAGGTGCCGAAGCCAACCAGTACGACGGAATCACCAGCCTTCAGGGCGCCAGTGACGGATTCAATCACTGCATCCAGCGCGCGGCCAGCAACAGCTTTCGGGATATCAGCAGATGCAGCAATGGCATCGATCAGTTCCGACTTGTTCACTCTAAGTCCCCTTATTTCTGTTGAGTTTGTTTCTTGATTTTTAGTGTAAGCAAAGCGGGTGCTGGATGGCCTGCCGACACAATAAGAGCCGCTTTATAACAAGGGCTCAAAAATTGTGTCAAGGAAGCCCCCCGGCTAATGCGTGCTGATTCGCTCCTTGGAATCAGACTCGCGCTTGTCATCCGTTGCAACCATCTCGGGAGCCGCATCGGGCAAGGGCTCCGGGGCGTATTGCAGCGCAATTTGCAGGACCTCGTCAATCCATTTAACCGGTTTAATCTGCAGGTCCTGCTTAATATTTTCCGGAATTTCTTTCAGGTCACGCACATTTTCTTCGGGAATGATCACAGTCTTGATTCCACCCCGATGTGCAGCCAGAAGTTTTTCCTTCAGGCCACCGATGGCCAGCACCTGTCCCCGCAGGGTGATTTCACCAGTCATGGCGACATCGGCACGTACCGGAATCTGCGTCAGTGCCGAGACCAGCGCCGTGCACAGACCGATACCCGCACTCGGACCATCCTTCGGCGTCGCTCCCTCGGGCATATGGATGTGAACGTCGCGCTTCTCGTTGAAGTCGGCAGGGATCCCCAGGCTTTTTGCACGGCTGCGTACCACGGTCATGGCAGCCGTCATCGACTCGGCCATCACGTCACCCAGCGATCCGGTCTTGATCAGCACACCCTTGCCTGGCACCACAGCCGTCTCGATGGTGAGCAGCTCGCCACCTACCTGAGTCCAGGCCAGGCCGGTCACCTGACCGATCTGATCCTGCTGCTCGGCAAGGCCATAACGATGCTTTCGCACACCGAGGAAATGCTCGAGCGACTCTGCCGTCACTCGTACCTGGAAGCGCTTCTCGCTGATGTGTTCCTTGACTGCCTTGCGGCAAACCTTGGCGATCTGCCGCTCCAGGCTGCGCACGCCAGCCTCGCGGGTGTAGTAGCGAATGATGTCGCGAATGGCCGCCTCATCGAACTCCAGCTCGCCCTTCTTCAGGCCGTTGGCCTTGATCTGCTTGGGCGCCAGGTACTTGATGGCGATGTTGACCTTCTCGTCCTCGGTGTAACCCGGCAGACGGATGACCTCCATACGATCCAGCAGCGGACCGGGGATGTTCATCGAGTTGGCCGTGCACAGGAACATCACATCCGACAGGTCGTAGTCGACCTCCAGATAGTGATCGTTGAAGTTGTGATTCTGCTCCGGATCGAGCACTTCCAGCAGCGCAGAAGCAGGATCGCCGCGCATGTCCTGCCCCATCTTGTCGATTTCATCGAGCAGGAACAGGGGGTTGCGCACGCCAACCTTGGTCATTTTCTGAATCAGACGGCCCGGCATGGAGCCGATGTAGGTACGACGGTGGCCGCGAATCTCGGCCTCGTCACGCACGCCGCCCAGCGCCATGCGCACGAATTTGCGGTTGGTGGCGGTAGCGATGGACTCAGCCAGCGAGGTCTTGCCGACGCCGGGCGGGCCGACCAGACACAGCACCGGCCCCTTGAGTTTCTTCACCCGCTTCTGCACCGCGAGATACTCGAGAATGCGTTCCTTGACCTCTTCGAGACCGTAATGGTCGGCATCGAGGATGCTCTCGGCGCGCGCGAGATCCAGGCGCACCTTGCTCTCGGCCTTCCACGGCACGTTCACCAGCCAGTCGATGTAGGAGCGCACCACGGTGGCTTCGGCAGACATCGGCGACATCTGCTTGAGCTTGTTCAGCTCGGCATTGGCCTTGGCCAGCGCTTCCTTGGTCAGGCCTGCGTTGTCGATGCGCTTCTTCAGCTCGTCGATCTCGTTGTGGCCTTCGTCGATGTCGCCCAGCTCCTTCTGAATGGCCTTCATCTGCTCATTCAGGTAGTACTCGCGCTGGCTGCGCTCCATCTGTTTCTTCACACGACCACGGATACGCTTCTCGACCTGCAGCAGGTCGATCTCGGCATCCAGCAGTGCCAGCACGTGCTCGACACGGGCCGACAAAGAGGTGATCTCGAGAATTTCCTGCTTCTGTTCGATTTTCAGCGCCATGTGCGCGGCCATGGTATCCACCAGGCGGCTGGGCTCATCAATGCTGTTGAGCGAGGACAGCACTTCGGCGGGCACCTTCTTGCCCAACTGAACATACTGTTCGAACTGGCTGAGCAGGCTGCGGGTAAAGACTTCCGACTCACGCTCGGCGGTCTCGCCCTCCTCGATCAGCTGCACTTCGGCGCGGCAATGATCATCGAGTTCGATGAAACGCTCGATGGAACCACGCTGCTCACCCTCGACCAGCACCTTGACGGTGCCGTCGGGCAACTTGAGCAACTGCAGGACGGTGGCAACGGTGCCCACGCGATAGAGATCCTGATCATCCGGATCATCGACGGCCGGGTTCTTCTGGGCCACCAGCAGAATCTGCTTGTCACCCGTCATCGCTGCCTCGAGGGCCTCGATGGATTTCTCACGCCCGACGAAAAGCGGGATGACCATGTGCGGATAGACCACTACATCGCGCAATGGCAGGAGAGGCAATTCGATGGTTGTCTTCATGATTTCGGCTCAGCGGCGGCCATCAGGCCGTAAACAGGTGGGATTACCCTTGGCTTTTAAGATGGGGGTAGCTCCCGTAAAAAACAAGCGCAATGTCCAGAAAAGCGAAGGGGCCCAAAGGGCCCCTTCTTTGCATCGTGTAACAGCCGTTACGCGTCTGGCGCAGCCTTCGCCGGCGGCTCGCTGTTTTCGTAGATCAGCAGCGGTTTGGACGTGCCGTCGATGACGCTCTCGTCGATCACCACCTTGCTCACGCCCTGCTGGGACGGGATCTCGTACATGGTGTCGAGCAGGATGCCCTCGAGAATCGAACGCAGGCCACGAGCACCGGTCTTGCGCTCCAGCGCCTTCTGCGCCACGGATTTGAGCGCATCGGAGCGGAACTCCAGATCCACGCCTTCCATTTCGAACAGCTTGGCGTACTGCTTGGTCAGCGCATTCTTCGGCTCGGTGAGAATCTGCACCAACGCAGCCTCATCCAGCTCTTCCAGCGTGGCGATCACCGGCAGACGACCGACGAATTCCGGGATCAGACCGAACTTGACCAGATCGTCCGGCTCGACCTCACGCAGGGATTCGCCGATCTTCTTGCCTTCCTGCTTGCTGCGCACTTCCGCACCGAAACCGATGCCGCCCTTGGTGGAACGTGCCTGGATGACCTTCTCCAGACCGGCGAAGGCGCCGCCGCAGATGAACAGGATGTTGCGCGTGTCGACCTGCAGGAACTCCTGCTGCGGATGTTTGCGCCCGCCCTGCGGCGGAACCGAGGCAACGGTGCCTTCGATCAGTTTGAGCAGTGCCTGCTGCACGCCTTCGCCCGAGACATCACGGGTGATCGACGGGTTGTCGGACTTGCGCGAAATCTTGTCGATTTCATCGATGTAGACGATGCCCATCTGGGCCTTCTCGACATCGTAATCGCACTTCTGCAGCAGCTTCTGGATGATGTTCTCAACATCCTCACCCACGTAACCGGCTTCGGTCAGGGTGGTGGCATCGGCGATGGTAAACGGCACATTGAGCAGGCGCGCCAGCGTTTCGGCCAGCAGCGTCTTACCCGAACCGGTCGGACCGATCAGCAGAATATTGCTCTTACCCAGCTCGACATCGTCTTTCTTGTCGCGCTGATTCAGACGCTTGTAGTGGTTGTACACCGCTACCGACAGCACCTTCTTGGCACGCTCCTGACCGATCACGTACTGATCGAGGATGGCGCTGATTTCCTTCGGTGCCGGGAGTTTGTGCGCGCTGCTCTCGGCCTGGGCTTCCTGCACCTCCTCGCGGATGATGTCGTTGCACAGGTCGACGCATTCGTCGCAGATGAAGACGGAAGGACCGGCGATCAACTTGCGCACTTCGTGCTGGCTTTTGCCGCAGAAGGAGCAATAAAGCAGTTTGCCGTTGTCCTCACCGTTACGGGTGTCAGTCATTCGATCAATCCAATACGGTAGGCTTGAAACACAAGATGAAGGCAAATGCGGGCATTTTCAAGGGCACAGGTCGCGTCAGTGATGGATGCCCGCAGCCGGTGCCTCATCTAGACCGGCATTTGACGCTTTTCGTGCACGGCATCGACCAGACCGTATTCCACGGCACGCGAAGCGCTCATGAAATTGTCGCGGTTGGTGTCACGCTCGATGGTTTCCAGGCTCTGACCAGTGTGATGAGCCAGCAATTCGTTCAGACGCTCACGAATGAAGAGGATTTCCTTGGCATGGATCTCGATGTCCGAGGCCTGCCCCTGGAAGCCGCCCAGCGGCTGGTGAATCATCACGCGCGAATTCGGCAGGCAGAAGCGCTTGCCCTTGGCGCCGCCAGCCAGCAGGAACGCGCCCATGCTGCAGGCCTGACCAATGCAGGTGGTGGACACATCGGCCTTGATGAACTGCATGGTGTCGTAGATAGCCATGCCGGCAGTCACCGAGCCACCCGGAGAGTTGATGTACAGATGGATGTCCTTGTCAGGGTTTTCCGCTTCCAGGAACAGAAGCTGGGCGCAGATCAGGTTGGCCATGTAGTCCTCGACCTGACCAACCAGAAAAATCACGCGCTCCTTGAGCAGGCGCGAGTAGATGTCATAGGCACGCTCGCCACGAGCGGACTGCTCGATGACCATCGGCACCAAGCCGCCAGCGGCCTGGATTTCAGGCATGTTTTGCATAAAAGGATTGCGGGACATGTCTTGCGCTCACTCCCTAATAGTCATGTCTCAAATACGCATAAGCCAGCACGGAGGCTGGCTTATGGTGGTGTACTCGAACGAGGTTACCAGATCAGTCGGCTTTAGGAGCTTCCGCCGGCTTGACTGCGTCTTCGTAGGAAACCGCTTTATCGGTCACGTTGGCCTTCTGCAGAACAGTATCTACAACTTGTTCTTCCAGTACAACCGAACGCACTTCGTTCATCTGCTGGTCGTTCTTGTAGTACCAGGCAACGACCTGCTCAGGCTCCTGGTAAGCCGAAGCCATCTCTTCGATCAGCTCGCGGACGCGGGCTTCGTCAGGCTTGAGCTCGAACTTCTTGACCACTTCAGCAACGATCAGGCCCAGTACGACGCGGCGCTTGGCCTGCTCTTCGAACAGCTCGGCCGGCAGTTGATCAGGCTTGATGTTGCCACCGAACTGCTGAACAGCCTGCACGCGCAGACGATTCACTTCGTTGCCGATCAGCGCTTTCGGCACTTCAACCGGGTTGGCAGCCAGCAGACCGTCCATCACCTGGTTCTTGACCTTGGACTTGATGGCCTGACGCAGTTCGCGCTCCATGTTCTTGCGAACTTCGGCACGGAAACCTTCCAGACCGCCTTCCTTGATACCGAATAGGGCGAAGAATTCGTCGTTCAGCTCAGGCAGTTGCGGCGCGGAAACGCTGTTCACGGTCACGGTGAACTCGGCGGTTTTGCCGGCCAGATCGAGGTTCTGGTAGTCCTCCGGGAAGGTCGGGTTGATCACGCGCTCTTCACCGGCCTTGGCACCGACCAGGGCGTCTTCGAAGCCCGGGATCATGCGACCGGAACCCAGCACCAGCTGAGTGCCCTTGGCGCTGCCACCGGCGAAGGCTTCGCCGTCGATCTTGCCGACGAAGTCGATGTTCAGCTGGTCGCCATTCTCGGCGGCACGCTCAACAGCTTCGAAACGGGTGTTCTGCTTGCGCAGGATATCCAGCATGTTGTCGACATCGCTGTCAGCCACTTCAGCCTGCAGACGCTCGATGGCGATGGAGTCGAAACCGGCGACTTCGAACTCGGGGAAAACTTCGAAAGTGGCGACGTATTCCAGATCCTTGCCCTTCTCGAAGGTCTTCGGCTCGACAGCCGGAGCACCGGCCGGGTTCAGCTTCTGCTCGACCACAGCCTCGTAGAAGGTCGCCTGGATCAGATCGCCCAGTGCTTCCTGACGAGCGGCATCTTCATAACGCTGACGGATAACGCTCATCGGTACCTTGCCAGGACGGAAGCCAGGAACCTTGGCACGACGGGCAGTCTGTTGCAGACGCTTGTTGACTTCAGTCTCGATGCGCTCGACGGGTACGCCGACGGTCATGCGGCGCTCAAGAGCAGAAGTGCTTTCAACAGAAACTTGCATGGATATTCCTCGTTGCACAGACAAAAGCCGGCTCGAACCGGCCCCGAATTCAAGGCCAAGCATTCTAGAGGGTCAATATTAAGAAGTCACCCTAGAAGCAGGCGTGAATGCGGGAGGATTTGTAAGATGGTGCGGACGGAGAGACTCGAACTCTCACACCTTGCGGCGCCAGAACCTAAATCTGGTGTGTCTACCAATTTCACCACGTCCGCGTGGTTTGAAGCTTAAAACAAAAACGCCAGGCTTTTGGCCTGGCGTTCTGGAATATGGGGTGGACGATGGGAATCGAACCCACGACACCAGGAGCCACAATCCTGTGCTCTACCAACTGAGCTACGCCCACCATATTGCATTGCTTACTCAAATTGCCTGACCGCCAAATGGCGCACCCGGCAGGACTCGAACCTGCGACCATCCGCTTAGAAGGCGGATGCTCTATCCAGCTGAGCTACGGGCGCTTATCCATCTGCTAGCGCAGACTTGAAAGCTTTCGGCTCCGACCACACCACCAGGGTTTGGCTTTTGCCGTCTCACCCAGCGAGTGGCTGTTCCTGAGAAGCGGGGCGAATGTTATAGGCGCCCCCTGAACCCGTCAACATAAATTTTCAAAAAAGTTCAGCTATATAAAGGAGTTACGCGAAAACCGCGGCAACCGCCTTTGCCCCATCGCATGCCCGTGAGAGAATGCGCGTCCTTTTTTCATCCTTATTAATGGTTAACCAGCGCAATGACCGCACAACTGATCGACGGCAAGGCGATCGCCGCCAGCCTCCGCCAGCAGATTGCCCAACGTGTCGCCGAACGCCGCCAGCAAGGCCTGCGTGCGCCAGGCCTGGCCGTGATCCTGGTTGGTACCGATCCCGCCTCCCAGGTCTATGTGTCACATAAACGCAAGGATTGCGAAGAAGTCGGCTTCCTGTCGCGCGCCTACGACCTGCCGACCGAGACCAGCCAGGCCGACCTGCTCGCCCTGATCGATGAGCTCAACGAAGATCCGACCATCGACGGCATTCTGGTTCAGCTGCCGTTGCCGGAACATCTGGATTCCTCCCTGCTGCTCGAGCGCATTCGCCCGGACAAGGACGTGGACGGTTTTCACCCCTACAACATCGGCCGTCTGGCTCAGCGCATGCCGCTGCTGCGCCCCTGCACACCGAAAGGTATCATGACCCTGCTGGAAAGCACCGGTGTCAATCTCTACGGCCTGCACGCCGTGGTGGTCGGGGCCTCGAATATCGTTGGTCGACCAATGGCCATGGAACTGCTGCTGGCCGGCTGCACCGTGACCGTCACTCACCGTTTCACCAAGGATCTGGCTCATCACGTCGGTCAGGCCGATATCGTCGTGGTCGCCGCTGGTAAACCGGGACTGGTCAAGGGCGAGTGGATCAAGGAAGGCGCCATCGTCATCGACGTCGGCATCAACCGCCAGGACGATGGCAAGCTGGTCGGCGACGTGGTCTACGAGACCGCCCTGCCCCGCGCCGGCTGGATCACCCCAGTGCCAGGCGGCGTTGGCCCGATGACCCGTGCCGGCCTACTGGAAAACACCCTGCACGCTGCCGAACACCTGCATAAATAGGCAGCGCAGCACAATGAACAACGGCACCCGAGGGTGCCGTTGTCGTTTCTGCCGTACAGATCAGTTACGCGCCTGCTCCCAGGATTTGAGCAGCTCGTCGTAGGCGATGGTTTCGCCCTTGGGCTTCTCGTTGGCCAGCTTCGGCTTCGGCGCGCCCGGCTGGTCGAACCAGTACTGCGGATCACGCGGCTCGTTCAGCTTCGGCCCGCATTCACCCAGCACACCGGAGCGCTCCAGACGCCCAAGCATGGTGTCCTGCGCTGCAGCCAGACCATCGAGCGCCTGCTGCGGGGTCTTGTCGCCGCTGGCAGCTTCGGCGATGAACTGCCACCACAGCTGAGCCAGGCGCGGGTAGTCCGGCACGTTGGTGCCGGTCGGCGTCCACTGCACGCGCGCCGGGCTGCGGTAGAACTCGACCAGACCGCCCAGTTTCGGCGCCACTTCGCTCATCGCCTCGGAGTTGATGTCCGACTCGCGGATCGGCGTCAGGCCGACCAGGGTCTTCTTCAGCGAAACGGTCTTGGAAGTGACGAACTGGGCGTAGAGCCAGGCCGCCAGACGCTGTTTCTCCGGAGTGGACTTGAGGAAGGTCCAGGAGCCGGTATCCTGATAGCCCAGCTTCATGCCCTCCTCCCAGTACGGCCCCTTGGGCGACGGCGCCATGCGCCATTTCGGCGTGCCGTCCTCGTTCACCACCGGCAGGCCCGGCTTGGTCATGTCGGCGGTGAAGGCGGTGTACCAGAAGATCTGCTGGGCGATAGCCCCCTGCGCCGGCACGGGACCTGCCTCGGAGAAGGTCATGCCCTGCGCTTCCGGCGGCGCATACTGGCGCATCCAGTCGACGTATTTCTGCGTGGCGTAAACCGCAGCCGGACCGTTGGTGTCGCCGCCACGGGCAACGCTGGAGCCCACCGGACGGCAGCCGTCTACACGAATACCCCACTCGTCTACCGGCAGGCCGTTGGGCAGGCCCTTGTCGCCACCGCCGGCCATGGAGAACCAGGCGTCGGTGAAGCGCCAGCCCAGCGACGGGTCCTTCTTGCCGTAGTCCATGTGGCCGTAGACGCGCTGGCCATCGATTTCCTTGACGTGCTTGGAGAAGAACTCGGCGATGTCCTCGTAGGCCGACCAGTTCACCGGCACACCCAGCTCGTAGCCGTAGATTTCCTTGAACCTGGCCTTCAGCTCCGGGCGCTCGAACCAGTCGGCGCGGAACCAGTAGAGGTTGGCGAACTGCTGATCGGGCAGCTGGTAGATCTTCTTGTCCGGCCCGGTGGTGAAGGAAATGCCGATGAAGTCCTCGAGATCCAGGGTCGGCGAGGTGAAATCCTTGGCCTCGCCTTCGATCATGTCGCTGATCGCCATCGCCTTGCCGTAGCGCGCATGGGTGCCGATCAGGTCGGAGTCGTTGACCCAGCCGTCGTAGATGTTCTTGTCCGACTGCATCTGCGTCTGCAGCTTCTCGACCACGTCGCCTTCCTGCAGCAGGTCGTGCTTGAGCTTGATCCCGGTGATCTCGCTGAAGGCCTTGGCCAGCACCTTGGACTCGTACTCGTGGGTGGTGATGGTTTCCGACACCACGCTGATGTTCATGCCGCGAAACGGCTCGGCGGCCTTGATGAACCATTTCAGCTCTTCGAGCTGCTGCTCGGGCGTCAGGGTCGAGGGGTTGAACTCCTCGGCGATCCACTTCTTCGCGGCTTCTTCATAGGCATCCGCCCAGGCCGCACCGCTCAAACCGGACAACGCCAGCAAGGCGGCCAACGCCATGCTATGTCGGGTCTTGTTGTTATTGTCGAACATAGAGACCTCCATCTCAGGATATGGGGAGAGGCATACCGGCGGCAGCCCGGCTCAGCCCCAACGCATGACTGCGCACAACCACAACAGCGATAGCAGCGAGGCTATCCACACGCTCCAGTCGGTCACGCCTATCACCAGCAGGTGCAGATAGGCGCTGCCGAGCAGACCGATAAAAAGCCGATCACCCCGGGTGGTGGCGATCGGCAGAAAACCCTTGCGCTCGACGCACGGCCAGCGCAGCTCGACCAGCGTCATGCCGGCCAGCAGCACGGCGATGCCGGCGAAGAACAGCGCGGTCGGCAGAGTCCAGGCCATCCAGCTCATGATTAACCTCCCTTACACGCGACCGAGGGCGAAACCCTTGGCCACATGGTTGCGAACGAACCAGATCACCAGCATCCCCGGGATGATGGTCAGCACCCCGGCAGCAGCCAGCACGCCCCAGTCGATACCCGAAGCGGACACGGTACGGGTCATCACCGCTGCGATGGGCTTGGCCTCCACCGACGTGAGGGTGCGCGCCAGCAGCAGCTCGACCCAGGAGAACATGAAGCAGAAGAAGGCGGTGACGCCGATGCCGGAGCGGATCAGCGGGATGAAGATCTTCACGAAGAATTTCGGGAAGCTATAGCCGTCGATATAGGCCGTCTCGTCGATTTCCTTGGGCACGCTGGACATGAAACCCTCGAGAATCCACACCGCCAGCGGCACGTTGAACAGGCAGTGCGCCAGCGCCACGGCGATATGCGTATCGAAGAGGCCGATGGACGAGTACAGCTGGAAGAACGGCAGGAGGAACACCGCCGGCGGCGCCATGCGGTTGGTCAGCAGCCAGAAGAACAGGTGTTTGTCGCCGAGGAAGCGGTAGCGCGAGAACGCGTAGGCCGCCGGCAGCGCCACGCTGAGCGAGATCAGTGTGTTCAGGCTGACGTAGTACAGCGAGTTGAGATAGCCCTCGTACCAGCTGCGGTCGGTGAAGATCACCCGGTAGTTGTCCAGGGTGAAATTCTGCGGCCACAGGCTCAGCGCACCGAGAATCTCGGTGTTGCTCTTGAACGACATGTTCAGCAGCCAGTAGATGGGCACCAGCAGGAACAGGAAGTAGATCAGCAGTGCCAGACGTTTGCGCAGCATCATGGTCGGCCTCAGCGGGTTTTGTCGTCGTGGGTCATGGCCGTGTAGAACAGCCAGGACACCAGCAGGATGATCAGGAAGTAGACCAGCGAGAACGCTGCAGCCGGACCCAGGTCGAACTGGCCGATGGCCATCTGTGTCAGGGTCTGGCTGAGGAAAGTGGTGGCGTTGCCCGGCCCGCCGCCGGTGAGCACGAACGGCTCGGTGTAGATCATGAAACTGTCCATGAAGCGCAGCATCACCGCGATCAGCAGCACGCTTTTCAGCTTGGGCAGCTGAATGTGGCGGAACACCGCCCAGTTCGACGCGCGGTCGATGCGCGCCGCCTGGTAATAGACGTCAGGGATGGCGCGCAGCCCCGAGTAGCACAGCAGCGCCACCAGCGAGGTCCAGTGCCAGACGTCCATGATCAGCACCGTGACCCAGGCGTCCATGGTGTTGGATGCGTAGTTGTAGCTGATGCCCAGTGCGTTCAGCGCCCAGCCCATCAGCCCGATGTCTGCGCGACCGAAGATCTGCCAGATGGTGCCCACCACGTTCCATGGAATCAGCAGCGGGATGGCCATCAGGATCAGGCACAGCGAAGCCCAGCGGCCGCGCGTCGGCATGCACAGGGCAATGGCGATACCCAGCGGAATTTCGATCAGCAGCACGCAGGCGGAGAAGATGAACTGGCGCAGCAGCGAGTCGTGCAGACGCGGGTCCTGCAGCACCTGGCGGTACCAGTCGACGCCGACGAAGTAGCGCGTGGCCGGGTCGAAGATGTCCTGCACCGAATAGTTGACCACTGTCATCATCGGCACGATGGCGCTGAATGCCACCAGCAGAAACACCGGCAGTACCAGCCACCAGGCCTTGTTGTTCTGCACCTTCATGGCGTCACCTCCACCAGGTAATCGTCGGCGTAGAGCATCAGCCATTGCGCCGGAAAGCTCAGGTAGACCCGCTCGTGCGGCACCGGCTGATCCTCCTGCAGGCGTGCCTTGAGCACCTGGCCATCGAGGTCGAAGGTGAGGATCTTGTAGGTGCCGAGGTCCTCGACATGCAGCACCCAGCCACACAACGCATCTTCGTAGACACCATCCCAGAGATGCACGAACTCGGGGCGGATGCCCACCTGCAGGCGCCGGCCGTCCAGTCCAGCCAGACGCTGGTTGAGCGCCGCGGGCAGCGGCAGCACGGTATCGGCGAAACGCACACCGCCCTCGCAGCGCTGCACGTCGATCAGATTCATGCCCGGACTGCCGATGAAATAGCCGACGAAGGTGTGCCCGGGACGCTCGAACAGCTCGCGCGGGGTACCGAACTGGACGATCTGCCCGCCATACATCACCGCGATCTTGTCGGCGAAGGTGGAGGCCTCCAGCTGATCGTGGGTGACGTAGACCATGGTGATGTTGAACTGCTCGTGGATCTGCTTGAGCTTGCGCCGCAGCTTCCACTTCAGGTGCGGGTCGATCACCGTCAGCGGCTCGTCGAAGAGAATCGCCGACACGTCGTCACGTACCAGGCCGCGTCCCATGGAGACCTTCTGCTTCTCGTCGGCGGTGAGGTTGCGCGCCTTCTTGTGCAGCAGCGGGTGCAGTTCCAGCACCTCGGCGATTTCGTGCACCTTGCTCATCACCCGCGCTTCGTCCATGCCCTGGTTGCGCAGCGGAAAGGCCAGGTTGTCGAACACCGTCATGGTGTCGTAGACCACCGGAAACTGGAAAACCTGGGCGATGTTGCGCTGCTGCGGCGACAGCGCGTTGACCGCCTTGCCGTCGAACTGCACCTCGCCCTGCGACGGGCTGAGCAGCCCGGAGATGATGTTGAGCAGCGTGGACTTGCCGCAGCCCGACGGCCCCAGCAGCGCGTAGGCGCCGCCCTGCTGCCAGACGTGGTTCATTTCGCGGATTGCATAATCCTCCGGCGCTTTCGGCGTACCGCTGTAGCTGTGCGCCAGGTTGTGCAAACGGATCTCGGCCATCAGGCAGCCCTCCCCTGACGGCGGCTGGGCGCCTGCACCAGCTGCCCGTCGGCAGCGAAGACGAACAGCTTGTGCGTGGGGATGTAGATCAGGATCGGCGTATCCACCGCGTACTCGTGTACCCCCGGCAGATGCAGCACCAGCACGAACTGCTCGTTGCGTACGTGGAGGAAGGTTTCCGAGCCGCTGATCTCGGCCAGCTCCACGGTTACCGCCAGCTCCAGATCATCGTCGTTGGATGGCACCAGACCGATATGACTCGGGCGCACGCCGAAGCGGTACTCGCCCTCGGCGATACCGCGCAGGTCGGGGTTGAGCGGAAAGTGCACGCAATCGGCGAAGCTCACCTCGGCAGCGCTGATGCGCCCCGGCATCAGGTTGATCGCAGGCTCGGAGAACAATTCTGCAGCCAGCACCTGTTGCGGACGGTGGTAGACCTCGGCGGTCCTGCCACTCTGCACTACCCGTCCCTCATGCAGGATGGTGGTGGTGCCGCCCAGGGCCAGCGCCTCGTTGGGCTCGGTGGTGGCATAGATGGCGATGGTATGGCGCGCCTGAAACAGCTCGCGCATTTCCTGGCGCAGCTCTTCGCGCAATTTGTAGTCGAGGTTGACCAGGGGCTCGTCGAACAGAATCAGCGAGGCATCCTTGACCAGCGCCCGGGCCATGGCGGTGCGCTGCTGCTGACCGCCGGACAGCTCCAGCGGGTAGCGCGACAGCAGCTTGTCGATACGCAGCATGCGCGCCGTGGCCTCGACCTTCTCGACGATCCGCTCCCAGGCCATACCGGCCTGGCGCAATGGCGAGGCGATGTTCTCGAACACCGTCAGAGTCGGATAGTTGATGAACTGCTGATAGACCATCGACACGTTGCGCTGACGTACCGGCACGCCGGTGACATCGGCGCCGTTCATCAGCACGCGGCCGCTGCTGGGCCGATCCAGCCCGGCCATCAGCCGCATCAGGCTGGTCTTGCCGGCCAGGGTCCGGCCAAGCAGGACGTTGAAGGAGCCGGGTTCGAAACTCAGGCAGGCATCATCGATATGCACCTGGCCGTCGACGATACGGGTGACGTGTTCGAGCTTGAGCGACATGGCCTGTCCTTTTTCTTGTCGTGCCATTCGATTGCGAACATCGATAGCGACAAGCGTGCCAGTACCCGCTGCAACCGCGTATCTCCCTGATAAAAAATGAGAAACCCACGCACGAGCAATGCCAGGCCGACTTCCTACTGAACACTTTTGAACAGTCGCATGTGAACAACTGAACAATTCGTTCGTTGACTTTGAACAGGCTTGAACGACACTGGATCGATCGCGGCGCAGATCGCGAATCCACAAGAAGAGATCGCACCATGACAGAAGCTGCCCGTGCGCCCGCGCACGACACCCTGATCCAGGAGTCCTGGTCGCGCTGCCGGGACTACGGGCTGACCCACCAGAGTTCGCCCCGCTTCGACCCGCCTTCCGCCGGCGAACTTTCAGCCCTGCTGGAAAGCCGCCAGGCCCTGGTGCAGACCACTCATCAGGAAGTGCTGCCCTACTACGGCACCATACTTTCCAACTCCAACTGCCTGATCATGCTCGCCGACGAGCAGGGTCGGCTGCTGCAGTCCTGGGGTGACCAGCGCTTCATCGAGCCGCGCCAGGCTGCAGGCTTCGTCGCCGGTGCCAGCTGGCTGGAGCGCTACACCGGCACCAATGCCATTGGCACTGCACTGAGTTGCGGCCAGGCCGTGCATATCCAGCACGACGAACACTTTCTCAAGGCCAACCGCTTCATGACCGGTTCCGCCTCGCCGATCTTCGACGAGCAGAGGCGCATGATCGCCGTGCTCGACGTGTCCAGCGACAGCTACCTGCCACCCGCGCACACCCTGGGCATGGTCAAGATGATGAGTCAGTCGGTGGAGAACCGCCTGATCCTCAAGCTGTTCGCCGACCAGTATCATCTGCTCAGTTTCAACACCAGCCTGGACAATCTCGACAGCCCCTGGGCCGGACTGGTGGTCTTCGACGAACGTGGTCACGTGGTCTCGGCCAACCGCCGCGCCGATAACCTGCTCGGCCAGCCCCTGACCTACGGCGCCATCGAACAGCTGTTCGACGTACCGCTGCAGCAATTGCTCAATCAGCCGGACGGCCAGCCGTTCAGCCTGCGCACCAGCGGCCACTTCCGCTTTCACGCACGGGTACGCCGCCCTGCCCGCCCAGCCCCCGTGCAACCTCGCGATTTCCGCCCGCAGGCCACCACGGGCGCGCCGCAGGCCCCCCATCTGCACACGCTGAGCCTGGGCGATGCGCGCATGGACAAGGCCATTCGCCAGGCCGAACGCCTGCTGGAAAAGGACATCCCGATTCTGGTGCAGGGCGAGACCGGCGCCGGCAAGGAGGTTTTCGTCAGGGCGCTACATCGCGCCAGTTCGCGCGCGAACCAGCCCTTCATCGCGGTTAACTGCGCGGCCATCCCGGCGGAGCTGGTGGAATCGGAGCTGTTCGGCTACGAGAAAGGCGCCTTTACCGGCGCCAGCCAGAAAGGCCATGTCGGGCTGATCCGCAAGGCGCACAAGGGCACGCTGTTTCTAGACGAAATCGGCGACATGCCATTGCGCGTACAGGCTCGCCTGCTGCGCGTTCTACAGGAGCGCTGCGTACAGCCGTTGGGCAGCAGCGAGCTGCATCCGGTGGATGTGCGTCTGGTGTCCGCCACCAACCGCCCACTGCGTCAGGATGTCGACAGCGGTCAGTTCCGCGCCGACCTCTACTACCGCATCAGCGGGCTGAATCTGGAACTGCCGCCGCTGCGCGAACGCAGCGACAAGCAGGCCCTGTTCCAGCGACTGTGGGAACAGCACCGTGAGCCCAACCAGCGTGCCGGCATCAGCAGCGAAGTGCTGGAGCTGTTTCAGCACCATCCCTGGCCGGGCAACCTGCGCCAGCTCAGCAGTGTTCTGCGCGTGGCGCTGGCCATGGCCGATGACCAGCCCATCCGCACCGAACACCTGCCGGACGATTTCTTCCTCGACCTACCGGCAGAGACGCCATCGCAGGCGCCGACCGCAGTGGACAACGCTGACCTGGCCAGCCAGTACCAGGCCTGCGGCGGCAATATTTCCTACCTTGCCCGCCACCTCGGCCTGAGCCGCAATACGCTGTACAAGCGCCTGCGTGAACAGGGCGTCAGACCCTGACGGCGCGCCTTGCCCGCAGTCCGAAACGCCACCCCTGCTGCATGCCCGCCGCCGCAAGGAGAATGGCGATGACACCGAGCCACTGCAGCAGGCCCAGCCAATGATCGAATGCCAGCCAGTCGACCAGAATCGCCGCGACCGGATAGATGAACGACAGCGCGCCGGTCAGCGCCGTCGGCAGCTTCTGGATTGCGCCATAAAGCAGCATGTACATCAGCCCGGTATGTACCACGCCCAGAGTCGCCAGACTGGCCCAGGCCACCTCACCCTGCGGCAGTTGCCATTCCATGATGGGGGCCAGCATCAGCACGCCGGTCAGCAGCTGGACGAGCGCGATCAGATGCGGCGGCGTACCGCTGAGGTGTTTGACGATCAATGCGGCTACCGCATAGAGCAGCGCCGCGCCCAACGCCAGCGCGATGCCCAGCAGGTAATTGCTGCCCGCCACCTCACCCTGGCCATGCGCACTGACGATGGCCAGCATGCCGATAAAGGCCAGCACCAGCCAGGCAAGCTTGTGCAGGGTGATGCGCTCCCCCAGAAACAGCGCTCCCAGACCCACCAGCATGAACGGCTGAACGTTGTACACCACAGTACTGACGGCGATGGAGGCCTGTGCATAAGAAGCGAACAGCAGCAACCAGTTACCGACGATGGCCACGCCGCTGAGCACCGCCAGGAGCAGCACACGCCGCCCCAGGAGCTCGGCGCGCAGCAGTCCTAGCCCCGCGCAAACCAGCAGCAATACGCCACCACCTATGAGGCAGCGCCAGAACACCACGTCGACAACAGCCTGGCCGGACACAAGCACGAACCATCCGATGGTGCCCGAGATCAGCATTGCGGCGATCATTTCCAGCGAGCCGCGTTTCAGCTTGTCGTTCATGGCGAGTTCCTCATCGAAAGAGGCCTTCATTATCCGAGGCTGAAACTTCCAGCACCATGGAGAATCTGAGGCAGAATCGCGCTCCAACCTTTTTTGCAACGACAGATTCCGGCTTTTACCTAACGAGGCCTGCAATGACCGATGAAATCGATCAAACCCTGATCGCGGCGCTGATGGAAGACTCGAGACGTTCGCTCAAAGCCCTGGCGCAGATCAGTGGCCTGTCCTCCCCCAGCGTGGCCGAGCGGCTGCGCCGACTGGAGGAACGCGGAGTGCTCAGGAGTTACACCGTGGAGATCGATCCTCGCCATTTCGGCTACCAGTTGCAGGCGATCGTCCGGGTGCGGCCTCTGCCCGGCAGGCTGCAGGAGGTGGAGCGGCTGATTCAGGCCACGCCGCAGTTCACCGAATGCGACAAGGTTACCGGCGAGGACTGTTTCATCGCCCGCCTGCACGTACGCTCCATGGAGCAACTGGACGAACTGCTCGACCGCATCAATGGTTATGCCGAAACCAATACGGCCATCGTCAAGAAGACCTCGGTTCCCCGCCGACTGCCCCCCATGAACTGACAAGGAATGCTCATGCGCCCATCCCTTTGCCCCCTGCTCGTCACACTCGGCCTGTGTCTGGGCATTCAACCGGCACTCGCCGAGCTGCATCAGGCGGTCGATGCCGCCGTAAGGCCGGTGATGCAAATCTATGACATACCCGGCATGGCAGTCGCCATCAGTCACAAGGGGCAGCAGCACTTCTTCGAGTACGGCGTGGCATCCCGCGAAAACGCTCAGACGGTCGACCGCCATACCCTGTTCGAGCTGGGGTCGATCAGCAAGCTGTTCACCGCCACTCTCGGCGCCTACGCCGAAGCGCGTGGCACCTTGAACCTCAGCGACAATGCCAGCCAGTACCTGCCCGAACTGCAGGGCAGCGCGTTCGATCACATCAGCCTGCTGGATCTGGCCACCTACACAGCCGGCGGCCTGCCGCTGCAGTTTCCGGATTCGGTCAGCGATGAACGGCGGATGCTCGGTTACTACCGCAACTGGCAGGCGGTCTATCCGCCGGGTACACGGCGGCTGTACTCCAACCCGAGCATCGGTCTGTTCGGTCACCTGGCGGCCGCCAGCCTGGCCGAGCCGTTTCAGCAACTGATGGAGAAGGAACTGCTGCCGCAACTGGGCATGCAGGAAAGCTATGTGCGGATACCGACCGAACGGATGACACGCTATGCCTGGGGCTACCGCGACGACAAGGCAGTACGGGTAAGCCCTGGTGCCCTGAACGCCGAAGCCTACGGATTGAAGTCCAGCGCCAGCGACATGCTGCGCTTCATCGAAGCCAACCTGCACCCGGATCACCTGCCCGCACCGCTGCGCCAGGCCATCAGCTCAACCCACCGCGGTTATTACCGGATTGGCGACATGACCCAGGCCCTGGGCTGGGAACGTTATGCCTACCCCATCAACCTGGAGAAGCTGCAGGCGGGCAACTCTGCCGAAATGGCGCTGCAGCCTCAGCCATTGGAGCGCTTCAGCGAACCCAAACCAGCTAAGGGCGATCTGCTGCTGAACAAGACCGGCTCGACCAACGGCTTTGGCGCCTACATCCTGCTGCTGCCGGCGCGTGACACCGGCCTGGTGATACTCGCCAACCGCAACTACCCCAATGCCGAGCGAGTACGCCTGGCGCTGCAACTGCTCGAAGCGATCGAGCCGTAAGCGGCTTTAAGCCGGCGCTGCGTGACGCCCTCTGGAAACGACAAAGGCCGCTGAAAAGCGGCCTTTGTCGTTGAGCATGTGGCTTACTCGGCCAGACGCCAGGTGGTGCCGCCCTTACCGTCTTCCAGTACTACGCCCATGGCCGTGAGCTGGTCACGGATGCGGTCGCTTTCCGCCCAGTTCTTGTCGGCGCGGGCCTGCAGACGCGCGGCGATCAGCGCCTCGACTTCTGCGGCATCGACCTTGCCGGCAGCACCGGCCTGGAGGAAGGTCTCCGGCTCCAGCTGCAGCACACCGAGCACGCCCGCCAGCTGCTTGAGTTGAGCGGCCAGCCCGGCAGCGCCCTGTACGTCCGATTCACGCAGGCGATTGACCTCGCGGATCATCTCGAACAGCACGGCGCAGGCTTCCGGCGAGTTGAAGTCGTCGTCCATCGCTGCGCCGAAGCGCTCGACGAAGGCTTCACCACCGGCAGGCGCCGCTTCCGGCAGACCTTTCAGGCCGTTGTAGAAGCGCTCCAGGGCGCTCTTGGCTTCCTTGAGGCTGTCTTCGGAATAGTTGATCGGGCTGCGGTAGTGGCTGGACACCAGCAGATAGCGCACCGCTTCCGGGTGGTACTTCTCCAGCACCTCGCGGATGGTGAAGAAGTTGCCCAGGCTCTTGGACATCTTCTCGCCATCCACACGCACCGCGCCGGCGTGCATCCAGGCATTGGCGTACAGCTTGCCGGTGGCTGCCTCGCTCTGCGCGATCTCGTTCTCATGGTGCGGGAACACCAGATCCGGGCCGCCGCCATGGATATCGAAGGTCTCGCCCAGGCAGCAGGTGGACATCACGGAGCACTCGATATGCCAACCCGGACGGCCAGCGCCCCAGGGCGACTGCCAGCTCGGCTCGCCCGGTTTGACGCCCTTCCAGAGCACGAAGTCCAGCGGATCTTCCTTGGCCTCGTCGACCTCGATGCGCGCGCCGATCTTCAGATCTTCGATCTTCTTGCGCGACAGCTTGCCGTAGCCCTGGAACTTGCCGACCCGGTAGTACACGTCTCCATTGCCGGGGGCGTAGGCGTAACCCTTGTCGATCAGGGTCTGGATCATCGCGAACATGCCGTCGATATGCTGGGTGGCGCGCGGCTCGATGTCCGGGCGCAGCACGTTCAGACGCGCCTCATCTTCATGCATGGCGGCAATCATGCGCTCGACCAGCGCCTCGAACGGCTCGCCGTTCTCGTTGGCGCGGCGGATGATCTTGTCGTCGATGTCGGTGATGTTGCGCACGTAGGTCACGTCATAGCCGCGCTGACGCAGCCAGCGGGTGACCACGTCGAAGGCGACCATCACCCGGGCGTGACCGATGTGGCAGAAGTCGTACACGGTCATGCCGCACACGTACATGCGCACCTGGTTGCCTTCCAGCGGCCGGAAGACGTCCTTGGTCTTGGTCAGGGTGTTGTAAATGCTCAGTGCCATTTACTGCCCCCAGGAATCGCGCAGCGTCACGGTGCGGTTGAACACCAGCGCATCGGCGGTCGAATCCTTGTCCAGGCAGAAGTAGCCTTCGCGCTCGAACTGGAAACGGTCCTCAGCGGTGGCCTTGGCCAGCGACGGTTCGGCGCGGCAGCCGGTGAGCACCACCAGCGAATCCGGGTTAATGTTGTCGAGGAAGCTGCCGCCCTCCTCGGCCTTCTCCGGGTTGGCGGACTTGAACAGACGGTCGTACAGACGCACTTCACACTCGACGCTGCCTGCGGCCGGCACCCAGTGGATCACGCCCTTGACCTTGCGGCCCTCCGGGTTCTTGCCGAGGGTGTTTTCGTCGTAGGAGCAGCGCAGTTCGATGATATTTCCGGCGGCGTCCTTGATCGCTTCGTCAGCACGGATCACGTAGCTGCCGCGCAGACGCACTTCGCCACCGGGGATCAGGCGCTTGAAGCCGTCCGGCGGGGTTTCCTCGAAGTCGCTGGCGTCGATGTAGATCTCGCGGGAGAACGGCAGCACGCGCACGCCCATGTCCTGTTTGGGATGGCGCGGCAGTTCGAGGTTCTCGACCTTGCCTTCCGGGTAGTTGGTGATCACCACTTTCAACGGCTTGAGCACGCACATGGCGCGCGAGGCGTTGGCGTCTAGGTCGTCACGGATGGCGAACTCCAGCATGCCGATGTCGACCAGACCACCAGCGCGGTTGACACCGATCATGTCGCAGAAGGTGCGGATTGATGCCGGCGTGTAGCCGCGGCGACGGTAGCCGGACAGCGTCGACATGCGCGGATCGTCCCAACCCTTGACGTGACCTTCGTCCACCAGTTGCTTGAGCTTGCGCTTGCTGGTGATGGTGTAGTTCAGGTTCAGGCGGGCGAATTCGTACTGGCGCGGCTGCGCCGGCACCGGCAGGTTCTCCAGGAACCACTCGTACAGCGGGCGGTGATCCTCGAACTCCAGGGTGCAGATGGAATGGGTAATACCCTCGATGGCGTCCGACTGACCGTGGGTGAAGTCGTAGCTCGGGTAGATGCACCACTTGTCGCCGGTCTGGTGGTGATGGGCATGGCGGATGCGATAGAGGATCGGGTCACGCAGGTTAATGTTCGGCGAGGCCATGTCGATCTTGGCGCGCAGCGAACGGGCGCCATCCGGGAATTCGCCGGCCTTCATGCGGGCGAACAGGTCGAGGTTTTCCTCGACGCTGCGATCACGGAACGGGCTGTTCTTGCCAGGCTCGGTCAGGCTGCCACGGTACTCGCGCATCTCTTCGGCATTCAGATCGCAGACGAAGGCCTTGCCCGCCTTGATCAGCTCGATGGCCCAGGCGTGCAACTGGTCGAAATAGTTGGAGGCGTAGCGCTCCTCGCCCGCCCACTGGAAGCCCAGCCACTGGACATCGGCCTTGATCGCGTCGATGTACTCCTGATCTTCCTTGGCCGGGTTGGTGTCGTCGAAACGCAGGTTGCACTCGCCACCGAACTCTTCGGCCAGGCCGAAGTTCAGGCAGATGCTCTTGGCATGGCCGATGTGCAGGTAACCGTTGGGCTCCGGCGGAAAGCGGGTCACGATCTTGGCGTGCTTGCCGCTGTCCAGATCGGCCTGGACGATGGGGCGCAGGAAATTGGCAGCTTTTTCGACGGTAGGCTTGCTCATGGTGTCCTTAACAATACTGGCGCGGCACAGGGTAGGCCGCTTCGGGCAAAGTCCGTATCATAACCAACCTGTCAAGGCCCTGACAGGGTGCACACCACCCTGACAGGCGCTGTTTACCCGGAGCCATCGGCTCGAACCTGCCTCTTCACGGATACGATCATGATCAAACTGCACACCAACCACGGCGTCATCACCCTGAACCTGTTCGCCGACAAGGCGCCGGAAACCGTGGCGAACTTCGAGCAATACGTGAAAGACGGCCACTACGACGGCACCATCTTCCACCGCGTGATCGGCAACTTCATGATCCAGGGCGGCGGTTTCGAACCGGGCATGAAGCAGAAGCCGACCCGCGCCCCGATCAAGAACGAGGCCAACAACGGCGTCGCCAACAAGATCGGCACCATTGCCATGGCCCGCACCATGGAACCGCACTCGGCCAGCGCGCAGTTCTTCATCAACGTCGCCGACAACAGCTTCCTCAACCACAGCGCGCCGACCGTTCAGGGCTGGGGCTACGCCGTATTCGGTGAAGTGGTCGAAGGCATGGACGTTGTCGAGAAGATCAAGGGCGTCGCCACCACCATGAAAGCAGGCCACCAGGACGTGCCGGTGGAAGACGTGATCATCGAGAAGGCCGAAATCGTAGCCGAGTAAGTCGATGATCCTGCTGATCTCCGATCTGCATCTGGAAGAGAAACGCCCGGACATCACCCGGGCGTTTCTGCATTTTCTCGCCAGTCGTGCACGCCAGGCCGAGTCGCTTTACATCCTCGGCGACTTCTTCGAGGTCTGGATCGGCGATGACGGCATGACGCCTTTCCAGCATGAGATCGCCCGTGCCCTGCGCGAGCTGAGCGATGCCGGCACCCGCATCCATCTGATGCACGGCAATCGCGACTTCCTTATCGGCAAGTCGTTCTGCCGCGAGGCTGGCTGCACCCTGCTGAGCGACCCACACAAGGTACAGATGGGCGGCGAGCCGGTGCTGCTGATGCACGGCGACAGCCTGTGTACCCTCGATGTCGGCTACATGAAGCTGCGCCGCTGGTTGCGCAACCCGCTGTCGCTGCTGATTCTGCGCAGTCTGCCGCTCGCCATCCGGCAGAGACTGGCGCGCAAGCTGCGTAACGAAAGCCGCGCACAGACGCGGATGAAAGCCAGCGATATCGTCGATGTCACCCCGGAGGAAGTGGTCCGGGTGATGGCCGAGCATGGCGTGCGCACCTTGATCCACGGGCATACCCATCGCCCAGCGGTGCATGAGCTGAACGTGGGCGGCCAAGCGGCACGCCGTATCGTGCTGGGGGACTGGGATCGCCAGGGCTGGGCGCTGCAGGTCGATGAAGCAGGCTTCAATCAGGCGCCGTTCGAGTTGACGCCGGCCTGACCGTAGCCCGGATGAAATCCGGGGCGATCTTCGAAATTGCTCCCCGGATTTCATCCGGGCTACGACCGAAGGGCTCTGCTCCCCTCTCCCGCTTGCGGGAGAGGGGCTGGGGGAGAGGGCGACGGCGGAGGCTGCAACGCCCTCTCCCGCCCTTCGGGCACCCTCTCCCATAAATGGGAGAGGCCATCAGATGGCCGCTTCGCGGCTGCTTTCTATGGGCACACCACTATGGAAACGGAACTGCTCATCCGGCGAGGTGATCAGTTCCTGCTCCACTGCACGTACCACCTCGATACGTGCGTCCACGTCGGCCGCATCGCCATACAGGTAGGCGAGCTTGAGATAGCCCCGGTAGTGGCGCCCTTCGCTCTCCAGCAATCCCGCGTAGAACTTGGCCAGTTCTGCATCCAGACGCGGCACCAGCGCGGCGAAGCGCTCGCAGGAGCGCGCCTCGATAAAGGCTCCCACCACCAGCACGTCCACCAGCCGCTCCACTTCGCCACTGCGCAGCAACGCCCGCAACCCCGCGGCATAACGCGACGCGGAAACATGGCGCACCTCGATGCCGCGTCCGCGGATGATCTTGCTCACCTGCTCGAAGTGCACCAGTTCCTCACGGGCCAAACGCGACATTCTCGCGGTCAATTCGGTCCTGGTCAGGTAGCGCCCCATCAGGCTCAGGGCGGTCTGTGCCGCCTTGTATTCCAGGTTGCGGTGATCGAGCAGGAGGATCTCCTGCTGACGCAGGGCCTCTTCCAGCCAGGCCTCGGGGGTGGCGACTCCGCCAAGAAACTCGAGAATTTCCTGAAGGATCGTTACAGGTTCCTCACCACTACTCGGAACATGCTGGACATTTGACATCATATTTGAAGCGCTCACGGTGCTGGCGAGGTTGAAAATGGCGGGCCATTATACGAGTGGCAGGCCGGACGACCAGCACGCCGTTGATACAGGTCAAGAAGCTGCTGGTCACGAAGTACCTATAGTTGGACATGCGCCATTCACACTCAGGGAAACGACCATGCAAGCGATCCGTAGCATTCTGGTGGTGATGGAACCCCAGCACCCCGAAGGCCTCGCTCTGAAGCGGGCAAAACTGATAGCTGGAGTCACCCAGTCGCATCTGCACCTGCTGGTGTGTGACAAGAAAGGCGATCACAGCGCCTGGCTCAACGATCTCAGCAGCAGCCTTGCTGAAGAAGGCTTCAGCGCTTCCAACCAGCAGGCCTGGCACGACAATCCGCACCAGACCATCATCAGCGTACAGCAGGCCGAGGGCTGTGGCCTGGTGATCAAGCAGCACCTGCCGGACAACCCGCTGAAGAAGGCCATCCTCACCCCCGAGGACTGGAAGTTGCTGCGCTACTGCCCGGGGCCCGTGCTGATGGTCAAGACCGATCGTCCGTGGACCGGTGGCAATATCCTCGCCGCCGTGGACGTGGGTAACGCCGACGGCGAACACCGCACCCTGCACGCCGGCATCATCAGCCACGGCTACGATATCGCGGGCCTGGCCAAGGGCACGCTGCACGTGACCACCGCACATCCGACGCCGATGCTGTCGGCAGCCGACCCGACCTTCCAGCTCAAGGAAACCATCGAGGCGCGCTACCGTGAGCAGTGCCGCAGCTTCCAGGCCGAATACGACATCAGCGACGAGCGTCTGCATGTGCTCGAAGGCCCTGCCGACGTGGTGATTCCGCAAGTGGCCCGCCAACTCGATGCCGCCGTCACGGTAATCGGCACCGTTGCCCGCACCGGGCTCTCCGGCGCGCTGATCGGCAATACCGCCGAGATCGTACTCGACGCACTGGAAAGTGACGTGCTGGTGCTCAAGCCTGACGAGATCATCGCCCACCTCGAAGAGCTGGTGGCGCAACGCTGAGCCAGCTCCCGAAACGAAAATGCCGCTCTGCATGAGCGGCATTTTTCTTTCCCTCCGGGCCGGACTAGACCCGTAGCTCCAGGCCTTCCCGCAGAAACTTCGGCGCGATATAGCGCTCGTAGTGTGCCTCGGAGAGCAGGAAGAACTCTCTGTCGATGGCATCGCGCAGCTCGGGTAGCGCCCAGTTGCGGAACTCCGGCAGCAACACCATGCCGTAGGCCTCCAGCTGGTTGATCATGCGGGCGCCCCGCGCGATCAACTGGTAGGCCCAGCAATAAGGTGACTGCTGCGGCACGAAGCGGATCTGTCGCTGCTCCAGCTGACCGCGCAGGCGCTGTTCGTCGAATACCTCGAGCTTGGCCGTCATCACCTGCACCAACAGCACTTCCAGGCGCGTCCAGACGGCGCGTTTCTCGTCATCGTTGTAGCTGTTCCAGTTGATCACCTCGTGGTGAAAGCGCTTGCAACCGCGGCACACGACATCGCCGTAGACGGTCGAACACAGCCCCACGCAGGGCGTCTTGATGCGCTGATTGGACATGGCGAAACAACATAAACAGCAAAACGGCCTGGCATCTTAGCCCTTTGTCTAATCCAGATCACCCCTGCCAACACAGGGAGATCGGCTTAACTTTATCCGTGCTTTCCAGTAGAATCGGCCCGCCTTTTACGGCGCCAATGTCCGTTGGAAGCTGTTTTCAAAGCGTCACGAGCACAGTCGATCCTGCAGTACGGATGGCGGCGCAGCCACTCGGAGTCCCCCCGAACGTCTGCGTCAGCCCTCATCCGAAACCGTCCTGCCGGCGTAAAACTTTGAAAGCAGCTTCTACAAGAGACTCATGAAACCTCGGCTGATCGGCCCATAAAGCCGGAAAGCGCCTGGTGCGTGAGTTTCTGGATCGCGTCCCGGACAACCCTTTGGGACCACTGATGAGGGTAATAACTGTGCTTGAAGCCTATCGCAAACACGTAGCAGAGCGTGCCGCTCAGGGTATCGTGCCCCAGCCGCTGAACGCCGAACAAACCGCAGGCCTGGTCGAGCTGCTGAAGAACCCGCCGGCTGGCGAAGAAGAATTCCTCGTAGACCTGATCACCAACCGCGTACCGCCAGGCGTGGACGAAGCCGCCTACGTCAAGGCCGGTTTCCTCTCTGCCGTTGCCAAGGGCGAAGCCACTTCCCCTCTGATCAGCAAGCAGCGCGCCGTTGAACTGCTGGGCACCATGCAGGGCGGCTACAACATCGCCACTCTGGTGGAACTGCTGGAAGATGCCACCCTGGGCACCGTCGCCGCCGAGCAGCTCAAGCACACCCTGCTGATGTTCGACGCCTTCCACGACGTCGCCGAGAAAGCCAAGGCCGGCAATGCCAACGCCAAGGCCGTGCTGCAGTCCTGGGCCGATGGCGAGTGGTTCACCGCCAAGCCGGCCATCGCCGAGAAATACAGCCTGGCTGTATTCAAGGTGCCTGGCGAAACCAACACCGACGACCTGTCCCCTGCCCCGGACGCCTGGTCGCGCCCCGACATCCCGCTGCACGCCCTGGCCATGCTGAAAATGGCCCGCGACGGTATCGTGCCGGAGCAACAAGGCGTCGTTGGCCCGCTGAAGCAGATCGAAGAGATCAAGGCCAAGGGCTTCCCGGTCGCCTACGTCGGTGACGTGGTCGGTACCGGCTCTTCCCGCAAGTCTGCCACCAACTCGGTGCTGTGGTTCTTCGGTGACGACATCCCCTACGTTCCGAACAAGCGCGCTGGCGGCTTCTGCTTCGGCAGCAAGATCGCCCCGATCTTCTACAACACCATGGAAGACGCCGGCGCCCTGCCGATCGAGTTCGACGTATCGAACATCAACATGGGCGACGTGATCGACGTCTACCCGTACGCCGGCAAGGTCTGCAAGCACGGCACCGACGAAGTCATCACCACCTTCGAACTGAAGACCCCGGTGCTGCTCGACGAAGTCCGCGCTGGCGGCCGTATCCCGCTGATCGTCGGCCGCGGCCTGACCGAGAAGGCGCGTGCCGAACTGGGTCTGGGCTCCTCCGACCTGTTCAAGAAGCCGGAGCAGCCGGCTGACAGCGGCAAGGGCTTCACCCTGGCGCAGAAGATGGTCGGCAAGGCCTGCGGCGTAGAAGGCGTCCGTCCGGGCACCTACTGCGAACCGAAGATGACCACCGTCGGCTCCCAGGACACCACCGGCCCGATGACCCGTGACGAGCTGAAAGATCTGGCTTGCCTGGGCTTCTCCGCTGACCTGGTGATGCAGTCCTTCTGCCACACCGCCGCCTATCCGAAGCCGATCGACGTTACCACCCACCACACCCTGCCGGATTTCATCCGCACCCGTGGCGGCGTATCCCTGCGTCCGGGCGACGGCATCATCCACAGCTGGCTGAACCGCATGCTGCTGCCTGACACCGTCGGCACCGGCGGCGACTCGCACACCCGCTTCCCGATCGGCATTTCCTTCCCGGCCGGTTCCGGCCTGGTAGCCTTCGCCGCAGCCACCGGCGTCATGCCGCTGGACATGCCGGAATCGGTTCTGGTGCGCTTCAAGGGCAAGATGCAACCGGGTATCACCCTGCGTGACCTGGTCCATGCCATCCCCTACTACGCCATCCAGAAGGGTCTGTTGACCGTCGAGAAGAAAGGCAAGAAGAACATCTTCTCCGGCCGCATTCTCGAGATCGAAGGTCTGGACAACCTGACCGTCGAGCAGGCTTTCGAACTGTCCGACGCCTCCGCCGAGCGTTCGGCTGCCGGTTGCACCATCAAGCTGCCGGAAGCTGCCATCGCCGAGTACCTGAAGTCCAACATCACCCTGCTGCGCTGGATGATCAGCGAAGGCTACGGCGATGCCCGTACCCTGGAGCGTCGTGCCCAGGCGATGGAAGCCTGGCTGGCCAACCCGGTACTGATGGAAGCCGACAAGGACGCCGAGTACGCCGAAATCATCGAAATCGACCTGAACCAGCTCAACGAGCCGGTGCTGTGCGCCCCGAACGACCCGGACGATGCCCGTCTGCTGTCCACCGTGGCCGGCGACAAGATCGACGAAGTGTTCATCGGTTCGTGCATGACCAACATCGGTCACTTCCGCGCTGCCGGCAAACTGCTGGACAAGGTCAAGGGCGGTATCCCGACTCGTCTGTGGCTCTCGCCGCCGACCAAGATGGATGCTCACCAGCTGACCGAGGAAGGCTACTACGGCATCTACGGCAAGGCCGGTGCACGCATGGAAATGCCGGGCTGCTCGCTGTGCATGGGTAACCAGGCTCGCGTTGCTGCCAACTCCACCGTGGTCTCGACCTCGACCCGTAACTTCCCGAACCGTCTGGGCGATGGTGCCAACGTGTACCTGGCCTCTGCGGAACTGGCTGCGGTCGCTTCGATCCTCGGCAAACTGCCGACCGTCGAGGAGTACATGGCCTACGCGAAGGATATCGACAGTATGGCTGGCGACATCTACCGCTACCTGAGCTTCGACCAGATCGCCGACTTCCGCGAAGCTGCGGCCAACGCCAAGATCCCGGTCGTTCAGGCCTGATCCTAGTGTGATGCAAAAAGCCCCGCCCAGTGCGGGGCTTTTTTATGCGTCGGCGCTGCGGCGCCCAAGCCTCTCGTCACTGATCCTTGCCTTGTGGCATATGCCTTGCTTTCGTCACAGGCAAGCGGCCTCTCCATCGACGGAGCCGGCCTCAGCGACAACGGCGTCGCACTCGATTCGGGCACATTCGGCCCCGGATCCAGTGCGACGTTTTTTATGGGCCGCAGACGGCCAAGCAGCGTTTTGCGTGACATTAAGGAAAGCGCCATGAGCGAACACGACATCCCTCGCGACGACGCCCTGACCTGGGCCTGGGGCAGCAGCGCCCCGGAGAAGAGCGTGCTGAACATCGGCTTCATGGCCCTCAGCGACTCCGCCTCGGTGATCGTCGCCGCCACTCAGGGCTTCGCCGAGAAGTACGGACTCAGCATCAGGCTGCACCGGCAAAGCTCGTGGGCCGGCCTGCGTGATCGTCTGCTCAGTGGCGAACTGGATGCCGCGCACTGCCTCTATGGACTGATCTACGGCGTGCAACTGGGCCTCGGCGTCGGCTCGCCTACCGACATGGCCGTGCTCATGGGGCTGAATCAGAACGGTCAGAGCATCAACCTCTCGCATTCGCTGCAGGCGGCTGGCGTGACCAGCGGCGAAGCACTGCGTCAGCACGCGCACCAACATGAGGCACGCCTGACCTTCGCCCAGACCTTCCCCACCGGCACTCATGCCATGTGGCTTTATTACTGGCTGGCCAGCCAGGGCATTCACCCCTTGCGCGACGTCGACAGCGTGGTAGTCCCGCCACCGCAGATGGTCGAACACCTGAAAGCCGAACGCATCGATGGTTTCTGCGTCGGCGAGCCCTGGACCGCCAAGGCAGTCGATGAGCAGCTCGGCTGCACCCTGACCACCATCCAGGCGATCTGGCCGGATCACCCGGAAAAGGTGCTGGGTTGCACCCGTGCCTTCGTCGAG
The DNA here is from genome assembly GCF_025837155.1 of Pseudomonas sp. Z8(2022). Classification (NCBI taxonomy): domain Bacteria; kingdom Pseudomonadati; phylum Pseudomonadota; class Gammaproteobacteria; order Pseudomonadales; family Pseudomonadaceae; genus Pseudomonas; species Pseudomonas sp. Z8(2022). The sequence continues at coordinate 2,520,789 of NZ_CP107549.1, forward strand.
CAGCACCCCAATACTGCGCGAGCCCTGATCATGGCGGTGCTCGAAGCGTCCCGTTTCATTGACGCAAGCGAAGAAAACAAACGCAGCACGGCTCAGTTGCTCAGTGGCAGCGACTATGTCGACGCCCCGCTATCGGCAATCACCCCGCGCTTTCTCGGGCAGTACCAGGACGGCCTGGGCAACGCCTGGCAGGACGAGCACCCGCTGCGTTTTCATGCGGGCGGCCTGGTCAACCAGCCCTATCTGTCCGATGGCATGTGGTTCATGACCCAGTTCCGCCGCTGGGGCCTGCTGCGCAGCGACCCTGACTACCTGGCAGTGGCGCGCCAGGTTCAGCAACTGGCGCTGTATCGGGAGGCGGCAACAGCTCTGGACATCGCCGTACCGGGCGAAATGCGCAGCTCCATCCTGCAGGACGGCAGTTGCTGGGACGGCAGCGACCCGGCAGCCTATGCCCGCAGCTTCCGCCTGCACGCCCTGGCCGAAAGCCCGGCTATCGCCCTGTAATAGCCGGGAGAGCCATCGATGCTGCGTATCCTGCTGATCAACGACACCCCAAAGAAGGTCGGTCGCCTGAAAAGCGCGCTGACCGAGGCCGGCTTCGAGGTGATTGATGAATCAGGTCTGACCATCGACCTGCCCGAACGCGTCGAGGCAGTACGCCCCGACGTGATCCTGATCGACACCGAATCGCCCGGCCGCGACGTCATGGAGCAGGTGGTATTGGTCAGCCGCGACCAGCCACGGCCTATCGTGATGTTCACCGACGAGCACGACCCCGGCGTGATGCGCCAGGCGATCCGAAGCGGGGTCAGTGCCTATATCGTCGAAGGCATCCATGCCCAGCGTCTACAGCCGATCCTCGACGTGGCCATGGCCCGCTTCGAGAGTGATCAGGCTCTGCGCGCGCAGTTGCAGGCCCGCGACGCGCAGCTGGCCGAACGCAAGCGCATCGAGCTGGCCAAGGGCCTGCTGATGAAGATGAAGAGCTGCAACGAGGAAGAGGCCTATACCCTGATGCGCCGCCAGGCCATGAGCCGGCAGCAGAAGCTGATCCAGGTGGCCGAGCAGATCATCGCCATGCACGACATGCTGGGCGGCTGAGACGTCGCGGGCGGTGCGCCTGTACCGCCCGCAAGCGCAACTGTACTGCTGCATGACAGGTCTGCATGAGCACTGTTATGTCCAAGTCCGTTTACGCCTGTATCTGCCGGCACCGTTGCCCACTCGGCTAGCTTAGACAGCACCATCCCCTGCCGAGTACCAGGCCATGAACGAACGCAACCTGCTGGCCGAAGCCGACCAACGCGCCCTCGCCTATTTCGACGCCAGCGGCGAGCGCCGGGTGTTCCCCGATGCTGCCGCCCTCGCCACCTTCGGCCAGCCGCTGCCGGAACATGGCCGGGCCGCCGAACAGGTGCTGCGCGAGCTCGACGAGATCGGCTCGCCGGCCACCGTGACCAGCAATGGCCCGCGCTACTTCGGTTTCGTCATCGGCGCCACCCTGCCCGCCGCCGCAGCCGCCGAACGCCTGGTGCTGGCCTGGGACCAGTGTGCCTCGTCGTTCGACAACTCGCCGGTCGCCGACCGCATGGAGAAGGTCGCCGGGCGCTGGGTCTGCGAGGCCCTGGGCCTGCCGACCGACAGCGCCGTCGGCTTCGGCACCAGCGCCACCGCCTGCACCCTGGCCTGTCTGTCCGCCGCCCGGCGCACCCTGCTGGCGCGCCAGGGCTGGGACTTCGACAACGACGGTCTGCTTGGCGCCCCGGAGATTCGCGTGGTGCTCTCCGAGACTGCCCACATCACGGTGAAGAAGGCCCTGCGCGTGCTCGGCTTCGGCATGAACCGCCTGCACTACGCGCCGGTCGACGAGCACGGCCGCATCGACCCGGCGCGCCTGCCGGCGCTGGACGAGCGCACCCTGCTGATGATCCTCCAGGCCGGCGAGGTCAACACCGGCGAGTTCGACCGCTTTGCCGAACTGATCCCCGCCGCCCGTGCCGCCGGCGCCTGGGTCCACGTCGACGGCGCCTTCGGTCTGTGGGCACGGGCCTCGTCCTCGGCGCACCTGGCCGCCGGAGTGGAACTGGCCGACAGCTGGACCACCGACGGCCACAAGTGGCTGAACACCCCCTACGACAGCGCCATGGCCATCTGCCGCGATGCCGACGCCCTGGCCGCGGCGATGAACAGCGACGCGGCCTACGCCACCGCCAGCCGCGACGCGCAGAAGAATCTGACCCTGGAGTTCTCCCGTCGCGCCCGCGGCGTGGCGATCTGGGCGGCGCTGGCCAGCCTCGGCCGCGACGGCCTGCGCGAGCTGATCGACCGGCATATCCGCCAGGCCGGCGAACTGGCTGAAACGCTGCGAAATGGCGGCTATCGGGTGCTAAACCGGGTAGTGCTCAACCAGATCCTGGTGCGTGGTGATTCGGACGAGCAGACAGTGGCTATCCGCGAAGCAGCGCAAGACTCCGGCGAGGTCTGGTTCGGCCCCACCGTCTGGCAGGGCCGCCCGGCCTTTCGCCTGAGCCTCAGCTCCTGGCGCACCGAGGATCGGCACGTCCACGCCCTGGCCGAGCTGCTGCTGCGCCTGAAGCGCCAGTTGAGCTGACTGCTCCGCTGTTTCGGCGCCAAACTGCACTGGACAAGGCGGCAGCGCGCGCTTATCGTCGCCGCCTGGCTGCAGCAGCAGCCAACGTCGCTCGGACGGTTCCGGGCGCTTACGTATCCGAGGAAATCATGGCCGACAACGCCAAGCGCCGTTTTGCGCGCATCGATCGTCTCCCCCCCTACGTCTTCAACATCACCGCCGAACTCAAGATGGCTGCGCGCCGTCGCGGCGAGGACATCATCGACTTCAGCATGGGCAATCCGGACGGTGCGACTCCGCCGCACATCGTCGAGAAGCTCGTGCAGGTCGCCCAGCGTGAAGACACCCACGGATACTCCACCTCCCGCGGTATTCCCCGCCTGCGCCGCGCCATTTCGCGCTGGTACAAGGACCGCTACGACGTGGAGGTCGATCCGGAAAGCGAAGCCATCGTCACCATCGGCTCCAAGGAAGGCCTGGCGCACCTGATGCTGGCCACCCTGGACCAGGGCGATACCGTGCTGGTGCCCAACCCCAGCTACCCCATCCATATCTACGGCGCGGTGATCGCCGGTGCACAGGTGCGCTCCGTGCCGCTGGTGCCGGGCGTGGACTTCTTCAACGAGCTGGAACGCGCGATTCGCGAATCGATCCCGAAGCCGAAGATGATGATCCTTGGCTTCCCCTCCAACCCCACCGCGCAGTGTGTGGAGCTGGACTTTTTCGAGCGCGTGGTGGCCCTGGCCAAACGCTACGACGTGCTGGTGGTGCATGACCTGGCCTATGCCGACATCGTCTATGACGGCTGGAAGGCGCCGTCGATCATGCAGGTGCCGGGCGCCAAGGACATCGCGGTGGAATTCTTCACCCTGTCCAAGAGCTACAACATGGCCGGCTGGCGCATCGGCTTCATGGTCGGCAACCCGGAGCTGGTCAGCGCTCTGGCGCGGATCAAGAGCTACCACGACTACGGCACCTTCACCCCGCTCCAGGTGGCGGCCATCGCCGCTCTGGAAGGCGACCAGCAGTGCGTGCTGGATATCGCCGAGCAGTACCGTCAGCGTCGCAACCTGCTGGTCAAGGGCCTGCACGAGATCGGCTGGATGGTGGAAAAACCCAAGGCGTCCATGTACGTCTGGGCGAAGATTCCCGATGCCTATGCCCATCTCGGCTCGCTGGAGTTCGCCAAGAAGCTGCTGGCCGAAGCCAAGGTCTGCGTTTCACCCGGTCTGGGCTTCGGCGATTATGGTGACGACCATGTACGCTTCGCCCTGATCGAAAACCAGGACCGCACCCGTCAGGCCCTGCGTGGCATCAAGGCGATGTTCCGCGCCGACGGCCTGCTGCCGGGCAAAGCGGCCAAGGCCGAGTGACCGATGACAGAGGGCGCCGTGAGGCGCCCTTTTCATGACATCTCGGCAAGCTGACAGCTTCAGCGACACCTCAGCCCGCGCCAACCATCAAATCGATCGATAATTACTCTGCAGAGTATCCATTATTCAATCGAAAAGACTTGCGCGATTCTGTGCCCAACCACCGCCTGACCTGGAGCACAGAGTATGTCCCGCCTATCTCGAGCCGCCCGCAACGGCGCTCTCGCCGCTATTGGCCTGTACCTGATCAGCACCTCCACGGTGCTAGCCATCAGTTATGCCACCCTGCAGCCCGCGACACCGACCTTCGCACAACCAGGCCCGTTGCACAGCCTGATCGACCATTTGCCCGCCTTGCTACGCGCCTTTGCGCTGAGTTGAGGGCTGGCCATGAACAGAAGCCAACGTCACCGCCTGCTGCTGCTCGTCAGTCTGTCTCTGCTAACGACCCTGCTGACACTCAGCGGCATCGGCAAAGGATCGGCCGGTGCAGTGGCGCGCAATATCGAATGCAGCCATAAACTGGCCCACCACCTGGACTTGGCAGAAAACCTCAAGCGCCAGCGCAGCAGCCCGCCACCGAACCGAAGCGAACGCCTCTCACCCTGCTTCGTACTCGTCGAACACACATGAAAAAGCCCGGCTGACCGGGCTTTCCTGTCACTCGAATCAGGCTCAGGCCTTGGCATCCTTACCCTGCGCCACGAAGCGCATCATCCACTCTGCCACGGCATTGCCTTGCTGCGTCTGTTTCAGGCTGTCGACGCCCTGCTGGTAAATCTGCTCACCGAGATGCTGCTGGCGCAGATCGAGCAACGCACGCGAATAGTCGTGAACGAACTCCGGATGGCCCTGGAAGCACAGCACCTGGTCTTCGATGTGGTAGGCACCAATCGGACAGAAGTCGCTGGAAGCCAGCAGCGTGGCCTTTTCCGGCAGACGGGTGACCTGATCCTGGTGGCTGATCAGCAATTGCAGCTCGTCCAGCGCCGGGGTCATCCACTCGGGTTTGTTCTCCAGACGGTAGCTGTGTACGCCCACACCCCAGCCCTGTTCGGCACGCTCGGCCTTGCCACCCAGCAGCAACGCCAGCAACTGATGACCGAAGCAGATGCCCAGCAGCTTGTCACCGCGCTTGTAGCGCTCCAGCAGGTACTCCTTGAGCGTCTGAATCCAGGGTTCAGTGCCAAAGGAATCTGCCTTGCTGCCGGTTATCAGGTAGGCATCGAATTTCTCGCTGTCAGGCGGGTAATGCCCCTCCACCACGTTGTAGACACTGAACTCCGCCGCCACCGGCTGTTGAGCGAACAGCTGCTCGAACATGCGGCCATACCCCTGATACTGGTCGACCAGTTCAGGGCGGAGGATGTCAGTTTCCAGGATGCAAATACGCAGTGACATGAGGTTTCCTGTGGTGAACACGGAGGGTGGGTGATTTGTGCGTTTTACTTAACACATGAATCTGCACAAAGAAATAGCCAGGCCTTATTTTCAGACATATTTGCACGCCATTGGGGCTGTGCGGCGCCATGAACAGTCGTCAATTAAATTTGACAAGACAGAAAGACCAGCGCGTCGGATCGAAGCATCATCAGCCGCTTCGATAGTTACCATGCACACCATTCACTTCTGTGATTGCCAGCGCGCGATGAATATCGACGCATCGGGCAGACGCCCTCAACACACAGAAGGAAATCGATCATGAGCATCTACGCCGCACTCGCCAGTTTTGCCGCCGCCTCCGCCTTCCAGACCTCTGCGCCGGTTCGTACCGAGCAGGCTGCAGCCGCAGCCCGCGACGTACGTCCGAGCTGACGCCAGCACAGGAGAACGCCCATGCACAGTCAACTCAGCCAGGACGCCTATGGCGTCACCTACGTTCATCTGCAGGATGGCGACCTGCAATTCGAAACCGAAGCCTCCCTGCAACTCGATGACGGCAGCATGCTGACCCTGCGCATGCCGACTCGTCACAGCGAGATGCTGGCGATCCACGAAGCCGTGTGCATTCGCCAGGGGTGGTGCCAGGCGGCGTGACAGCGCGATGGTCTAGACTCTTCTCGCATCTTCAATGGAAAGAGGAACCAGACCATGTGTACACGCAACCTGATCACTCTGGTCGCCGGTGGTTTGTTACTGGCCGGTAATGCTCTGGCGGATCGCCCCGGCAGCGACTGGATCAGCATCGACGAAGCCCTGAGCAAGGCCCGCGCAGCCGGTTACACCGAACTGCACAAGATCGAGGCCGACGATGATGGCTACTGGGAAGGCGAAGGCCTGAAACAGGATGGCCGCCGCTACGAATTCCGCATCGACGGCAAGAGTGGCCAGGTAATCCGCGACCAGTTGGACGACTGACCCGCGCCAGCAAAAGGAAACGGCCCTTTCGGGCCGTTTCCTTTTGCTCGTCAGAAGTTGGCTACAGAGACATAGCCAAGATGTTCAGAACATCTCGCCCTTGGCGGCTTTTTCCAGCAGCAGCGCCGGCGGCAGGAAGCGCTCGCCATACTGCTCGGCCAGGTACTGGGCGCGGGCAACGAAGTCCTTCACCCCGTACTGGTTGATGAACTGCAGCGCCCCGCCGGTCCAGGCGGCAAAGCCGATGCCGAAGATCGAACCGATGTTGGCGTCGGCAACCGACTTCAACACGCCCTCCTCCAGGCAGCGCACGGTCTCGATGGCCTGGATGAACAGTAGGCGGTCGCGCACGTCTTCCTGGGAGATCTGCGCGTCCGGCTTCTCGAAGCGGGCCTTGAGCTCCGGCCAGAGGTGCTTCTTGCCACCGGCCGGAGCGCCGGCCGCCGGGTAGTCGTAGAAGCCGCCACCGGCAGCCTTGCCCGGGCGCTTGTACTCCTTGAGCATCAGGTCGATCACGGCAAAGGCCGGGTGCTGCGGCGCCTGCTTGCCCTCGGCGGCCAGGTCCTTGATGGTCTGCTGGCGGATATGCTCCATCAGGCTCATCGACACTTCGTCGCTGATCGCCAGCGGGCCCACCGGCATGCCGGCCTTGCGCGCTTCGGTCTCGATCATCGCCGCGCTGACGCCCTCGCCGAGCATGGCGATGCCTTCGTTGGTGAAGGTGCCGAATACCCGCGAGGTGAAGAAGCCGCGGCTGTCCTCGACCACGATCGGGGTCTTCTTGATCTGCAGCACGTAGTCGAAGCCACGGGCCAGGGTCTCATCGCTGGTCCTGGCGCCGCGGATGATCTCCACCAGCGGCATCTTGTCGACCGGGCTGAAGAAATGCAGGCCGATGAACTTGTCCTGCTTCTGCACCGCGGTGGCCAGGCCGGTGATCGGCAAGGTCGAGGTGTTGGACGCGATCACCGCATCGGGCAGCGCAGCGGCTTCGGCAGCAGCGGTGACGCGGCCTTTCAGCTCACGATCCTCGAACACCGCTTCGATGATCAGGTCGCAGCCTTCGAAGTCGGCGTCGCTGACGGTCGGCTTGATCCGGGCGAGGAAGGCATCGCGCTTCTCGGCGGTCATCTGGCCACGGCTGACCTTCTTGTCGAGCAGGCCGGCCGAATAGGCCTTGCCCTTCTCTGCCGCTTCGATGGACACGTCTTTCAGCACCACCTCGATACCGGCGGCGGCCGACACATAGGCGATGCCGGCGCCCATCATGCCGGCGCCGAGCACGCCGACCTTCCTGGTCACGTACTGCGGGAAGCCCTGCGGGCGCGAGCTGCCGGCATTGATCTCGTTGAGCTGGAACCAGAAGGTGCCGATCATGTTCTTCGCCACCTGGCCGCAGGTCAGCTCGGTAAAGTAGCGCGCCTCGATGATCTGCGCGGTGTCGAAGTCGACCTGGGCGCCCTCGACGGCGGCGCACATGATCTTCTCCGGCGCCGGGAAGCAGCCCTTGGTCTTGTCACGCAGCACGCTCGGGGCGATGGCCAGCATCTGCGCCACGGCCGGAGTGCTCGGGGTGCCGCCGGGGATCTTGTAGCCCTTCACGTCCCACGGCTGCACGGCGTTGGGGTTGGCGAGAATCCAGGCGCGGGCCTTGGCCAGCATCTCGTCGGGAGTCTCGGCGAGATCGTGGATCAGGCCGGCCTTGAGCGCAGCGTCCGGGCGTACCTTCTTGCCTTCGGCCAGATACGGCAGGGCCTTCTCCAGGCCGAGCAGGCGCACCATGCGCACCACGCCGCCACCGCCCGGCAGCAGGCCGAGGGTCACTTCCGGCAGGCCCAGCTGCACGCTGGAACTGTTCAGGGCGATGCGGTGGTGGCAGGCCAGGCAGATTTCCCAGCCACCGCCCAGGGCAGCACCGTTGATCGCGGCGACCACCGGCTTGCCCAGGGTCTCCAGGCGGCGCAGCTGGCCCTTGATGTTGAGGATCATGTCGTAGAACGGCTTGGCGTCGGCCTTGGTGACCTTGATCAGCTCGTTCAGGTCGCCGCCGGCGAAGAAGGTCTTCTTGGCGGAGGTGATGATCACCCCGGCGATGGAATCCTTCTCGGCTTCCAGGCGCGCCACGGTGGCGCCCATGGCCTCGCGGTAGGCCGCGTTCATGGTGTTGGCGCTCTGGCCGGGCATGTCCATGGTCAGGACGACGATATTGTCCTGGCCCTTTTCGTAACGGATGGCGTCAGTCATTTTTCTTATCCCCGCCTCAAACTCTTTCAATGATCGTCGCGATACCCATGCCGCCACCTACACAGAGAGTGGCCAGGCCGTAACGCAGGTCGCGTTTTTCCAGTTCGTCGAGCAGGGTGCCGAGGATGGCGCAGCCGGTGGCGCCCAGCGGGTGGCCCATGGCGATGGAGCCGCCGTTGACGTTGACCTTGTCCTCGCTAACGCCCATGTCCTTCATGAACTTCATGACGACGGAGGCAAACGCCTCGTTGACCTCGAACAGGTCGATGTCCTCGACGCTCAGACCGGCCTTGGCCAGCGCCTTGCGGGTGGCCGGCGCGGGGCCGGTGAGCATGATGGTCGGGTCGGTGCTGGTCACGGCGGTGGCGACGATTCGCGCACGGGGCTTGAGGCCCAGCTCCTTGCCCTTGGCCTCGGAGCCGATCAGCATCAGCGCCGCGCCGTCGACGATGCCCGAGCTGTTGCCCGGGGTGTGCACGTGGTCGATGCGCTCGACGTGGCTGTACACGCGCAAGGCGGTGGCGTCGAAGCCCATCTGGCCCATCATCTCGAAGCTTGGCTTGAGCTTGCCGAGGCCCTCAAGAGTGCTGTCGCCGCGGATGAACTCGTCATGATCGAGGATGACGATGCCGTTCTGGTCGGTCACCGGAATCAGCGATTTGGCGAAGGAGCCATCGGCACTGGCGCGCGCGGCCTTCTGCTGCGAACGCAGGGCGAAGGCATCCACGTCCGCGCGGCTGAAGCCCTCGAGGGTGGCGATCAGATCCGCACCGATGCCCTGCGGCACGAAATTGGAGTGAATATTGGTCTCCGGGTCCATCACCCAGGCGCCGCCGTCCGAGCCCATGGGCACACGCGACATGGACTCGACGCCGCCGACCACTACCAGGTCCTCGAAGCCGGAGCGCACCTTCATCGCGCCGATGTTCACCGCTTCCAGCCCCGAAGCGCAGAAACGGTTGAGCTGCACGCCGGCCACGCTGACGTCCCAGTCCGCGACCATGGCCGCGGTCTTGGCAATATCGGCGCCCTGGTCGCCCACCGGCGTCACACAGCCGAGAACGATATCGTCCACCTGACTGGTATCCAGGTCGTTACGCTTGTGCAGGGCATTCAGCAGCCCGGCCACCAGTTGCACCGGCTTGACGCTGTACAGCGACCCGTCCTTCTTGCCCTTGCCACGGGGCGTGCGCACCGCGTCGAAAATATATGCTTCGGTCATGGCGTCCTCGGAGACTAATACGGCGCTGGCGGAACAGGTTGCCCCAGCCACGCATGTTCAGATTGAGCCTGCCTACCATAGCGCCGAGGTGCGGGCGCTCAATGACCGAAGCGCTCAGCGCCATTGACCACTGAGCTCAGACGAACGGTCGTTTGCGGCTAGGGAAGCGCTGATCCCCAGGGAGAGTGTCTGCCTCAAGCCCCGCTATGGGATGGCCAGAAGCCATGCATAGCGTGAAGTTCTAACCGTGATTCGTTAGCAACCAAGTTATCTAAGGACTACTGATGTCAGCCCTAGAGTTAATCCTGTACCCCGACCAAACGGGCACAGGGTAGTCGCTGCCGGGACATGCCGGAGCAGCGAAAAAGAAACCATGTTCAGGCGTCAGGCAGCGGCCTGCCAGACAGTACGGCAAGGACCTGACGCCCCCTATAACAACAAAAGGCATGCAGCCATGTTCAAACAGCCGAAATACCGCCAGGCTGGAGTCATCCTTTTCGCCACCGCGGTCATCCTGATCCTTCCCAATCTGACCCGTCTGGTCAGTTGAACACTACAGCACCCGCCACTGCGCCGACGCCGTAGCGTGCTCAGCGCAGGGCGGGTATCCACCACGCCAGCAGCAACGGAATCAGCCCGAACGCCAGCAGCGTCGAACACAGCACCAGACTGGCGACCTGCTCCGGCGAACGACCTGCGCGTACGGCAAACAGGTAGTTGAACACCGCCACCGGCATGGAGGTCTGCAGCACCAGTACCGCGTGCGCCAGCGGCTGCATCCCCAGCAGCCAGCCGATCAGCCAGCCCAGAGCAGCACCGCAGAGGATGCGCAGCAGACCGAGGACGAAGCCGCTGCCCAAGTGCTGCACGCGGATGCTCGCCAGCGACACGCCGAGGGTGATCAGCATCAGCGGAATCGTCATGCCACCCAACAGGTCGACGGTGTTGGCCAACCAGCGCGGCAGTTGGAAATCGAGAAACAGCACCGGCAGCACCAGTGCCAGGCTGAGCATGATCGGATTGACCAGCAAGGCCTTGACGGAACGTTCCGCCCCCGATAGCAGCATGCCGATGCTGAAATGCCCGACCGACAGTACCAGGAAGAACGCTACCGCCAGGGCCAGTCCTGGCTCGCCGAAGGCGAACAGCGCCATCGGCAGCCCCATGTTGCCGGAGTTGCCGAACAGATAGGCCGGTACCAGTACCTTCCAGTCGATCTTGAACAGTAGGCTCAGCGCCCAGCCCACCAACCCCATGGAGACAGTCACCAGCACGCAGGCCAGCGCCATTTCCGAAAAGGCCTCGAGATCCAGCTCGGCCCGGCTCAGCGTCGAGAGCACCAGGCACGGTGTACCCACATTGAGCACCAGGCGCGCGATGAAGTCGGTCGGATAGAGCCGACCGCTGCGTGCCCAGCCATAACCGATGCCCGCCGCTATCAATACAGGTGCCAGAACGGCAAACAATTCGGCCAGCATCGACTTCTCTCCTGATGATGAGGGCCGCATCCTAGACTGCCCGGCGGGCTCCGACAATGACTTCTCAGGCCGATCATGACCGGTGTTGACGAGCGCCTGAAACCTCACTCATCGGTTCTCTAAATTCCTGCCAGGCACACCCTGCACCTGCTACCCTGCGCGCACTCGCCGCGTCCTTCAGCGTGTGGAGAATGCGCGCCCACCCAGCACTGGAGATCAATACGTGAAAGCACTGTTGTTTGCCCTGATCGCCATGAGCTGCACGGCCACGGCGGCCGAGCTGGAGATTCAGCTGAGCGGCAGCCAGCGCACCTGGAGCAGCAGCGAGTTGCTGAGCCATCCGCAGGCACAGGAAATAGAGATCCCCGCTGACGTGACCTACAACCGCACGATGCATTACCGTGCCGTGCCGGTTAGCGCATTACTGAAGGGTCTGCCCGACGACGCCCACATCCAGGCGGTGGCTCTCGACGGCTTTGCCGCAGAACTGCCCGCCGCCCTCCTGATTGCTGATAAAGGTGCCAAAGCCTGGCTGGCCATCGAAGATCCGCAACAGCCCTGGCCGCCACGGGCCAACGGCAAACCCAGCGCCGGGCCGTTCTACCTGGTCTGGACCGACCCGGCCGCCAGTCGGATCGGTCCGGAGCAGTGGCCCTATCAGGTCGCCAGGATTCGCCAGCTGGCACCGGTGGAACAGCGCTTCCCTGCCCTGCTACCGGCAGCGGATGCCGGCGCAGAGATTCGGGCTGGCTTCGCCGTCTATCAGAAGAACTGCATGGCCTGTCACCGCCTCAACGACGCTGGCGACGCCGAGTTCGGCCCGGACCTGAACGTCCCGCACAACCCGACCGAATACTTCAAGGAAGATTTCCTACGCCAGTACATCCGTGACCCGCAGAGCCTGCGGCGCTGGCCGCAGGGGCGCATGCCCGGCTTCAGCGAGCAGACCATCAGTGCCGATGAACTGGGGCAACTGATCGGCTATCTACAGCATATGGCACAACGCAAGATCATCCGCTAGGAGATCAGCATGCACCGCAGCAGACTGGGCAACATCGTCATCGATTGCAACTCGGGCGACTTGCTGGCAGAAGCCCGATTCTGGAGTCAGGCGCTAGGCTATCCGCTGCCGGAAAAACTCGACGGCGACAGCCCCTTCATCCAGCTGCGGACTCCCGAGGGAGAAGTGCAGGTGATCATTCAGCGAGTGGAGCATGAAGCCCGCGCTCATCTGGACATCGATACCGATTCGATCACCGACGAAGTGGCGCGCCTGGAAGGCCTCGGTGCCACGATCGTAACCCGCAAGGAAACCTGGGTAGTGATGCAGGCACCCAGCGGTCACCGCTTCTGTGTCGGCAGCCCCTATCGCGCCGGCTTCGACGAGCATGCCAATCACTGGCCCGCGATGAGGGCTGAGGGCAAAGCCTGAGCTGACGGGCGAAGCCCCTTCCTTACTGCTGCCGTACCTGCAGCAATGGAGCGACCTGCACCTGGGCGTGCATCTGCTCGCAGCCGCCACCACGGCGCATGCCGCGCACCGGACAGGCATCCAGATAATCCAGGCCGACCGCCAGCTTCAGGTGCCGTTCCGGGCGGGCCAGGCAGTTGGTCACATCGAAGCTGTACCAGGCGTCGCCCAGCCACGCTTCGGCCCAGGCATGACTGGCCAGGTGCTCGGCGTCATCGGTATAGAGGTAACCCGATACGTAGCGCGCCGGCACGCCCAGGCTGCGCGCGCAGGCGAGAAAGGCATGGGTGTGATCCTGACAGACGCCACGCCGACCGGCGAATGCCTCGGCAGCGCTGGTGTCCACTTCGGTGGCGCCGGGCTGGTAGGCGATATGGGCGTTGAGCGCATGCATCAGGTCGATCAGCCCGGTCCGATCCGTGCGGGCCCTGCTCTGCTGCCTGGCGAACTCGCGGATGGCATCGTCAGCCTGGGTCAGGCGTGTGAAGCGCAGAAACGGCAGCGCTGACTGGCGCTCGTGCTCGGCCTCGCAGGTTTCGTCGATATCAACCTGGCCACGGGCGCCAATGACGATGGACTCGTGCGGCTCATCCAGGGTCAGCACGTGCAGGATGTTGCCATAAGGGTCGAGCTGGGCATGCACCGGGCGCGGCAGGTCGAGTTGCCAGCTGAGCACCTGCTGACGCTCGCTGTCGTGCGGGGTCAGGCGCAGGTACTGGATGCTCGCGCGCACCTGATCATCGTAACGGTAGGTGGTGTCATGGCTGATCGAGAGTCTCATGCGACCTCCAGATAGGACGTATGGATGGTGTTGCCCAACTGGCGCACCAGCAGGATGAAGTCGGTGAGCCAGGCGTGCAGGCCTTCATCCAGCACTTCGTCGATGCTGGTGTAACGCAGGCGAGCACCCAGCTCGGCGGCCAGGCGCTGTGCCGGGCGACCGTTCTCGCCGGGCAGGCCGGCGAGCATCAGATTGAGTTCTTCCATGCAGGCGCGCAGCGAACGCGGCACTTCCGGGCGCAGCAGCAGCAACTCCGCGACCTTGCGCGTACGAGGCGAGCCCCGGTAGATCTCCGCGAATGCCTCGAACGAGGACAGCGCACGCAACAGTGCGCTCCACTGGTAGTAGCTGCGCGCGGTGCGCTCCTCCAGCTCGTCGATCTCCTCACCGAGCATTTCGTAGCGCGCGTCGAGCAGGCGCAGGGTGTTGTCGGCACGCTCGATGAAGGTGCCGAGACGGATGAAGCGATAGGCCTCGCCGCGCATGATGGTGCCGAAGGTCGCGCCACGAAACAGGTGCGAACGCTCCTTGACCCACTCGCAGAAACGGCTGATGCCGTAACGGCCCAGGCCCTGTTCGGCGATGCCGCGCATTTCCAGCCAGGTGGCGTTGATGTTCTCCCACATGTCCGCGGTGATCCGCCCGCGTACCGCATGGGCATTGCTGCGCGCAGCCTGCAGGCAGCAGTAGATGCTGCCCGGGTTGCTCGCATCGAGGGCGAAGAAATACAGCATGCGCTCGGCATGCAGGGGGCCGTGGCGCTCCAGATAATCATCCAGGGTGCCGGTTATCAGCAGCGGCATGGCCAGTTCATCGAGGCCATCACCACGGCCGTCCTGCGGCATCAGCGACAGCGAATAGCTGACGTCGAGCATGCGTGCCAGGTTCTCGGCACGCTCCAGGTAGCGCGACATCCAGTACAGATCGGCGGCGGTTCTCGAAAGCATATTCAGTCCTCCACCACCCAGGTGTCCTTGGTACCGCCGCCTTGCGACGAGTTGACTACCAGCGAACCTTCACGCAGTGCCACACGCGTCAGGCCGCCAGGTACCAGACGGGTTTCACGGCCTGTCAGGACGAACGGGCGCAGGTCGATATGACGCGGGGCGATGCCGCGCTCGACGAAGGTCGGGCAGGTCGACAGGCTCAGCGTCGGCTGGGCGATGTAGGCCTCCGGGCGGGCCTTGAGGCGTTCGCGGAAGGCCTCGATCTCGGCCTTGCTCGCAGACGGACCGACCAGCATGCCGTAGCCGCCGGAACCCTGGGTTTCCTTGACCACCAGCTCGGACAGGTTGGCCAGCACGTGGGACAGCTCCTCCGGCTTGCGGCACTGCCAGGTCGGCACGTTCTTGAGGATCGGTTCCTCGTCGAGGTAAAAGCGGATCATGTCGCCGACATAGGGGTAGATCGACTTGTCGTCGGCCACGCCGGTGCCGATGGCGTTTGCCAGCACCACGTTGCGCGAGCGATAGGCCGACAGCAGGCCGGCGACGCCGAGCATGGACTCCGGGTTGAAGGCCAGCGGATCGAGGAAGGCGTCGTCGAGGCGGCGGTAGATCACATCCACCTGACGCGCACCGGCGGTGGTGCGCATGTAGACCTTGTCGTCGCGCACGAACAGGTCGGCGCCCTCCACCAGCTCGACGCCCATCTCGCGGGCGAGGAAGGCGTGCTCGAAGTAGGCACTGTTGAAGCGACCCGGCGTCAGCACCACCACCGTGGGGTTGTCCAGCGGGCTGGAGCTTTTCAACGCGTCGAGCAGCAGGTCCGGGTAATGATCCACCGGGGCCACGCGCTGCGCGGCGAACAGTTCCGGGAACAGGCGCATCATCATCTTGCGGTCTTCGAGCATGTAGCTGACGCCGCTGGGTGTGCGCAGGTTGTCTTCCAGCACGTAATAGCTGCCGTCGCCATCACGCACCAGGTCGACCCCGGCGATATGCGCATAGATATCGCGGTGCAGGTCCAGGCCCTGCATGGCCATCTGATAGCCCTCGTTGGCCAGCACCTGTTCGGCGGGGATGATGCCGGCCTTGAGAATACGCTGGCCGTGATAGAGGTCGGCGAGGAACATGTTCAGCGCCTGTACGCGCTGGATGCAGCCGCGCTCGACGATGCGCCATTCGCTGGCCGGAATGGCGCGCGGGATGATGTCGAAGGGAATCAGGCGTTCGGTGCCCTGGTCATCCCCATAGAGGGTGAAGGTGATGCCGGCGCGGTGGAACAGCAGGTCGGCTTCCCGTCGGCGCTGGGCCAGCAGATCGTCCGGCGTATCTGCCAGCCAGCGGGCAAATTCGCGGTAGTGCGGACGGATTGCGCCGCTCGCGTCATACATCTCATCATAAAAGGTGCGGGCCATGCCGTACTCCTTGTCACCCGGACTTGCAGCCTCTTCTGCAAGGCCCGAGCCAGCACCATTAATCCTTAAATTTCAAACAGTTAAACAACCCATTAGAAGACCGCGCACCATCATGGCGCATGAGAGATGTTTGCCTCATGAGGCTCCGCCCCATTGCGTGGCACAAGGCGCCACGCCTGGCGCAGGCGACTGGCCGATATAGGCAGCGAAAAACGCCCAGCCCGGTCAGTCTGGCCGCAGACGCTCGGCGATGATCTGAACTGCGCTATCGAGGTGTTGCGTATGGCTGAAGCCGGACGCCTTGAGCGGCTTGAGATCGTGATCCGCGGCTTGCAGCCAGTGCACTTCGATGGCCGGTGACAGATCGTAGCCAGCGACGGCCTGACGATTGCCCAGCGCGTCACGCTCCCCCTGAATGATCAGGGTCGGCGTGCGCAGCTCGGCCATATGGACGACTCGTGGTTTTTCCGGCTTGCCGGCTGCGTAGAACGGATAGCCCAGGCAGATCAGCGCAGAGGCGCCCAGTTCGTCGGCCAGCAGGCTGGCCATGCGCCCGCCCATGGATTTGCCGCCGATCGCCAGCGGCCCTGCGACCCGTTGGCGCACCTGGGCATAGACGTCACGCCATTGCTGCAGCAGTTGTGCCTGTGGGTTTGGCGGCCGTTTGCGCCCGTCCAGCCGCCGCTGCGCCATATAGGCGAACTCGAAACGCACCACCCGCACGCCGCGTGCCGCAAGGCCCTGAGCCATGTGCTGCATGAACGGGCTGTCCATCGGCGCGCCTGCGCCATGCGCCAGGATCAGGGTCGCCTCTGCCCCCTGCGGCGCATCGTCCCACAGCCAGGGTAGTCCCGACTCACATTGACCGGCGTCAATAAACCCAGATGGCCCTTTGCTCATGCTTGCCTCGCGTCGATATCCGTGGTGTTCGTGGCCTGCTCATGCCTGCGGCGCCACGGTTATCGGCCGCTCTGCCATAACCGTGGATGGAAGCCCAGACATGAACACAACAACCCGTTCCGCCTACAACTACAGGGTGGTTCGCCAGTTCGCCATTATGACGGTGGTTTGGGGCATCGTCGGCATGGGACTCGGCGTATTCATCGCTGCCCAGCTGGCCTGGCCCGAACTTAACTTGAACCTTCCGTGGACCAGCTTCGGCCGGCTCCGCCCCCTGCACACCAATGCGGTGATCTTCGCCTTTGGCGGCTGCGCCCTGTTCGCCACCAGCTACTATGCGGTACAGCGCACCAGCCAAACTCCCCTGTTCGCGCCCAAACTGGCTGCCTTCACCTTCTGGGGCTGGCAACTGGTGATCCTGCTCGCGGCCATCAGCCTGCCGCTGGGCTGGACCAGCTCCAAGGAATACGCCGAACTGGAATGGCCGATCGACATCCTGATCACCATCGTCTGGGTGTCCTACGCCATCGTCTTCTTCGGTACGGTGATGCAGCGCAAGGTCAGCCACATCTACGTGGGTAACTGGTTCTTCGGCGGGTTCATCCTCACCGTGGCCATCCTGCACGTGGTCAACAACCTGGAAATCCCGGTCACCCTGACCAAGTCCTACTCGCTGTATGCGGGCGCGACCGACGCCATGATCCAGTGGTGGTACGGCCACAACGCCGTGGGCTTCTTCCTGACCGCCGGCTTCCTGGGGATGATGTACTACTTCGTACCCAAGCAGGCCGGTCGCCCGGTCTACTCCTACCGCCTGTCCATCGTCCACTTCTGGGCGCTGATCGCGGTGTACATCTGGGCCGGCCCGCACCACCTGCACTACACCGCCCTGCCGGACTGGGCACAGAGCCTGGGCATGGTGATGTCGCTGATCCTCCTGGCACCGAGCTGGGGTGGCATGATCAACGGCATGATGACCCTCTCCGGGGCCTGGCACAAACTGCGCACCGACCCGATCCTGCGCTTTCTGGTGGTGTCCCTGGCCTTCTACGGCATGTCGACCTTCGAAGGCCCGATGATGGCCATCAAGACCGTCAACGCCCTGTCCCACTACACCGACTGGACCATCGGCCACGTACACGCCGGTGCCCTCGGCTGGGTCGCCATGGTGTCCATCGGCTCGCTGTATCACCTGATTCCGAAGGTGTTCGGCCGCGAGCAGATGCACAGCATCGGCCTGATCAACGGCCACTTCTGGCTGGCGACCATCGGTACCGTGCTGTACATCGCCTCGATGTGGGTCAACGGCATCACCCAGGGCCTGATGTGGCGCGCAGTCAACGAAGACGGCACCCTCACCTACTCCTTCGTCGAAGCGCTGGAAGCCAGCCATGTCGGCTTCGTGGTGCGGGTGATCGGCGGCGCGATCTTCTTCGCCGGCATGCTGCTGATGGCCTGGAACGTCTGGCTGACCGTACGTAGCGCCAAATCGACCGAGATGGAAGCCGCTGCGCAGTTCTCGGTAGAAGGAGCCCACTGATGAAACACGAGATTCTCGAGAAGAATATCGGCCTGATGGCCCTGGTGATGATCCTCGCGGTCAGCATCGGCGGCCTGACCCAGATCGTCCCGCTGTTCTTCCAGGACGTCACCAATGAGCCGGTGGAAGGCATGAAGCCCTACACCGCGCTGCAGCTGGAAGGCCGCGACATCTACATCCGCGAAGGCTGCGTCGGCTGCCATTCGCAGATGGTCCGCCCGTTCCGTGCCGAGACCGAGCGTTACGGCCACTACTCCGTCGCTGGCGAAAGCGTCTGGGATCACCCCTTCCTGTGGGGTTCCAAGCGTACCGGCCCGGACCTGGCCCGCGTCGGCGGCCGCTACTCGGACGAGTGGCATCGCGCCCACCTGTACAACCCGCGCAACGTCGTGCCGGAGTCGATCATGCCCGCCTACCCCTGGCTGGTGGAGCAGAGCCTCGACGGCAAGGACACCGCCAAGAAGATGAGCGCTCTGCGCACTCTGGGCGTGCCCTACAACGACGAGGACATCGCCGGCGCTGGCGAGGCAGTCAAGGGCAAGAGCGAGATGGACGCCCTGGTCGCCTACCTGCAGGTGCTCGGCACCGCCGTGAAGAACAAGAGGTGAGCGCCATGTTCGAGCTTATCGATATCGGCACCCTGCGCGGCCTAGGCACCGCGCTGGTTCTGATCGCCTTCACCGCCGTCACCCTCTGGGCCTACAGCGGCAAACGCCGCGACGCCTTCGCCGAAGCGGCCAACCTGCCCTTCGCCGATGAGCAAAAGCCCGCCGTTTCGAGGATCCAAGCATGACCACCTTCTGGAGCTGGTACATCACCCTGCTGACCGTGGGTTCGCTGGTTGCGCTGTTCTGGCTGATCTTCGCCACCCGCAAGAGCGAAGTGCACAAGAACCCGACCGAGCAGACCATGGGCCACGCCTTCGACGGCATCGAGGAGTATGACAACCCACTGCCGAAGTGGTGGTTCATGCTGTTCGTCGGCACCCTGGTGTTTTCCGTTGGCTACCTGCTGCTCTACCCGGGCCTGGGCAACTTCAAGGGCCTGCTGCCGGGCTATGACGATGGCTGGACCCAGGTCAACCAGTGGCAGCGCGAAATGGATCGTGCCGATGAACTGTACGGTCCGATCTTCGCCAAATACGCCGCCATGCCGATCGAGGAAGTGGCGAAGGACGAGCGCGCGCTGAAAATGGGCGGTCGCCTGTTCGCCTCCAACTGCTCGGTTTGCCACGGCTCCGATG